>JAJXXL010000509.1 GCA_021781115.1 Planctomycetota bacterium | reverse complement strand
GCCGGCGTTTTGGTGCGCACTGACAGGACTTATTCACGCGGCGGGGCCGCCAAACTGGGGCGGTGCCCCGAAGCTGGACATGTTCTGCCCTTTCAGGGCGGGCCGCGTGCACGCCAAGCCGAGCACCGAACACCGAACACCGAACACCGAACACCGAACACCGAACACCGAACACCGAACACCTGCTCCCGAAAACCCGGTCACTGACGCTCGCGGCTCTGAACCGTTTGCGCCTGCGCGCGACCGCTGCCTGGGCACCACCGAACACATCCCACGTTTTTTCTACTTGTTCATATATTTTCTATGCGTATAGTTTATGGCTGTCCGATTGTTGTGTCAAGGAGTGTTAATTTTCACACAGAAGTTTTACGACGACAACTGCCACACATTCCGAACACCGTATGACAGAGGACGTGGAGGAGTTGTCAGTTGTCGGTTGTCAGATACGCAAGCGGTGGCACGACGGGCGACTGCGTCAGGGGCATCGTCAGGAGTAACTTGTTTTGGTGCAATGGGTTGCGTTGCGGCTGACGCACTGACGCTGATTTGCGCCAGGGGGAAATAACGTTGTCGGTTGTCGGTTGCTTCGCCGCAGGTGGCGGCACGGCGGGCAACTGCGTCAGGAGGTGCGTCAGGGCGAATTCTGAAAACTGACAACCGACAACTGAGCCGCTGGCGGCGGCAGAACCGACAACTGCGTCATGGGCATCGTCAGGTGCAACTGGATTTGTGACAGCGGGTTGCGACGCGGCTGACGCATCGACCCCCAACGAGGATCTCGGGTCAGCGGGCCAGGGGTTCGCCGAAATCTGGCCGGCATATTGGACTCGATGGAACGGACGGAGTAGCGTCGCACACAGTTTGGGGCAATTGGACCGACTTCGGTTGGCGGAGTGGCAGTCTTGAGGAATTGTCAAAAAAAGTCGGCTTGGGGTGATTGCGACGTTTGACAACGGGTGACGGCGACCTAGCTTTGAACAGAGCATTTCGCAATTTAACGGACTCTCGACCATGAGGGTTGGGCACTTGCGGGTCGTGTTACCCTTGAGGGTGGGTATTCACCTCGAATGGGTCGGCGGCACGATTCAGCGACGATCGTCGCCCGGCAAGTTTTGACTGAGCCAGTGACCGTTTTGAATTCCACATCCACCAGAGACGACAACTATGAAAAAGCATCGCGCAAAACTGTTGTGCGGGTTGGGGCTTGTGACCTGCCTGACCGCCACTGCCCTCGCCGGAACCTTTTCTCCGATTCAATCGAAAGACCGCCCGCTCGGTTACCCGATCACGGCCAAGGTCGAACTGGCCGGGTCTGACGCCGTGTCAGCCGCATTTCAAACGACGTACGAGCCGGGCTACCTGGCGTACGTGAAAAAGCTGCTTCCCGAAACGGTGGCGTTCACGGGCAACGGGCTGCATCAGTTGGACCCACAGCGGTTGTACTTTCTGTTCGACTATGCCCCGCGCGTGTACTTCTTGTATGAAGGTGCGTGCTATACGAACGCCCTGGGCGCCACGATTGCCACGGTCGCCACGCCCACCAACACCCCGCTGACAGGCAACACGTTCGACATCTTCCCGAACACGCATTGCAGCCTGAGCTGGATCTGCGCGTCGGGGTCGGGCGTGCGATCGACCAGCGAGCCGCTGTTGCCAGGCGATTTCGTACAGTTGCCGACCGTCACCGCCGGCCAACAATTGCAGTTCTTCATCATGGCGAATTTGAACAGGTCGGGACAGCCGGCCGATGTGTATTACAACGGCACAACGACCAACCGCGACAAATTTCAGCACATGATCGCGTTCTTTCCTGACAACAGCAGCCAGTACATCATCATCGCGTTTGAAGACATGTACGGCGGGGGTGACCGCGATTGCAACGACGTGGTGTACGTGGTCGACATCGGCCCCAACAACGCGGCCCTATGGCGCAACCCCAACGGCCTCCCGCGGTAAAACCTGCGGTGAGGGCCAGCCGAAACGGCTCCGCCGGCCGCCCCGTGCGGCCGGCAATATCGGCGCGACCTTCTGAATACCATTGCTCGCGGCCCACGGGGTGAATCGCGCGGCTCACGCCAGGAGTCGCAGCCCCGTCCACCGCCATTGGAGACGACGATCATGCATCAGCCATTTCGATTTTCAGGTCGACGCATGGCGGCAAGCCGCAAGGGAGTCGCCGCTGTTGAACTGGCCTTGTGCGTGCCGTTGCTGCTCACGCTGACAATGGGCATGGTCGAAACCGGCAACGTGATTTCGACGCAAACCCGCATGTACTCGGCGGCCTACGAAGCGGCGCGGCTGGCGACGCGGCCGACCACGGCTGAAAACCGGGCCGCCACGAGCGGGGCGGTCATTGCCTATGCTGAATCGCTGCTGAACCAGTTGGGAATCAGCGGCGCGCAAGTCACGCTGCAACCGGCCGATCTTTCGACCCTGGTGCCGCAACAGTTGGTCACGGTGACGATCACCGCGCCGTTGGGCCAGAATTCGTACACGTCGCTTGTCGTGAGCAATGCGCAAAACCTCACGGCCCAGGCGGCTTTGGTTGTTGAATAGGGAGTGCGTCATGCCTCGCAGTTGTCAACCACTTCGTTCTCGTCCGCCACGTTCCACCCGTCGCGGTGCCATTGCCGCCCTCGTGGCCGTGCTGCTGCCCGTCTTGCTGGTGATGGTCGGTTTTGGCATAAACGTGGCCTACATGGAGTTGACCCGCACGCAGCTACGCATCAGTTGCGATGCTGCCGCCAAGGCGGCCCTGGTGAACTTCGGCGCCACGCAACAACAAGCGTCAGCCTGCGCGCTGGGCCAAAGCGTTTCGGCCGCCAACCCGGTCGGGGGACAGCCGCTGGTCATTCCATCAGGCAATTTCGTATTTGGCAACGCAGCCAAAAACCCGCTGACTGGCGTGTACACATTTACCCCAGGCCTGGCGCCGATGAACAGCGTGCAGGTGACGGGGGCGATCACGCTGCCGCATTTGTTTGCGTCGTTTTTGCCCTCGGCCAGTTTCACGCTCGACCAGGTGTCGGTGACCAGCCGGGTCAGCCACGACATCGTGCTGGTGCTCGACCGGTCGGCGTCCATGGCGTTTGACCTGAGCAATAACGAGTTCAGTTACCCGTCTGACCGCAGCACGTTCACCCAGTTGCAAAACTATTTCACGCCGCCCAGCCCCACGGGCAGCCGCTGGTATGAACTGACGCAGGCCGTGAATCTGTTCATCGGCGTATTGCAGTCGCGCAACCTCGATGCCCATGTGGCTCTCGTCACCTACGCTGAAAACTATGCGCTGGGCAACTACAGCGCCACGGAGGCGTCGCTCGATGTGCCGCTGTCGGGGGTATACAGCCTGATTCCAGCAGCGATGGACGTCTGGGGGCAAAAACCCCTGTTGGGCGACACGAACATTTCCGCCGGCCTGGCCATGGCCCAGGCCGAATTGACCGGCCCGTTGGCCCGCGTAACCGCCAATCGGACGATCATTCTGCTGACTGACGGCGTTGCCACCACCGGCAACCTCGATATTCCCGGCCTGACATTGTCAGACCGCACCGGGTCGGAAATCATCACGCATGTCATCACCTTCGGTGGCGAGGCGAGCACGGGTTCGGTGGCCACGTCGATGCAGGGCGCCGCGCAAAACGGCAATGGCATGTATTTCAATGCTCCGACGGCTGCGCAGCTCCAACAGGCGTTCCAGGAAATTGCCGACAGCCTGCCCGCCGTCCTGATCAACTAGGAACACCGCCATGCGCCGCGCCTTGAAACCGTGCCACGAACGCCGCGGTACGTCGGTCGTCGAATTCGCCGTGTGCCTTCCGGTGCTGCTGGCGTTTACATTCGGCACGATACAGTTCTCACGCATGGTGCAGTTGCAGCACACACTGCGGCTGGCGGCGTTCGAGGGAGCACGGGCGGGCGTCACGCTCGATTCGTCGAGTGCTGACGTGCAGAACAAGGTGGCTGGCACGCTGGCCGTGCTCGGCGTGAACAACCCGACCGTGACGATCACGCCCAACCCGCTGGCATACACCAGCCCCACGATCACCGTTACCGTCAGCGCCGACCCGACGCAAAACGCCTGGCTGAACTGGTTTCCCGCGACGGGCAACCCAATTTCAGCGACCGTGACGCTCAATCGAGAAGTTCAGGCGGTCTCGTCGCCTTAATGGGCGACTTTTTCGCTGCGCGGGCGGGTCGTCATTCGCGATACAAACCGTGGGTGGCAATGTAGCATTCGACAGCGCGGGGGGTCAGGTAACGAATGCTGCGGCCCGCACGCACGCGGCGGCGCAGGTCGCTCGACGAAATGTCGATTCCCGGGATGCTCACCTGCCGGATCCGAGCCAGCGCTGTGTCGCCCGGTTCGGCCCGTAATCGGTCAGAAATGACCGCCGGCGCACTGCCGCGATTCACCACGACCAGTGTCGCCAGCTCGGCAATTCGCTGCGGATTGCGCCACAGCGGCAGGTCGGCGAGTGAATCGGCGCCGATCAGAAAGAACAGCTCGCGCGCGGGGACTTCCTCGTGAATCTGTTGCAGCGTATCAACAGTAAAGCTGGGGCCGGGACGCTGCAATTCCACACGGCTGACGCGAAATCGGGGGTGCCCGGCGATGGCCAGTTCCAGCATCTCGGCCCGGGCCGCCCCCGGCGTCACCGTGCCTCCCGACTTGTGAGGCGGGTCGCCGGCGGGAATAAACCACAGCTCGTCGAACTGGCACGCCTCAAGGCATTGTTCAGCCATGATGAGATGCCCAAGATGCACGGGGTCGAATGTTCCGCCGAATAAACCCAATGGCATCGTTTGTCATCCTCGGCGCAGTCAGTTGCACCCGTATGGTGTTATTACCCCAGGCGCATCGGCACCCGGCTCAAACTCGCCGGGCGCCAACGTTTTCAAGCCTCAAGCGGAATGCGGGGGGGCAGGGAACCCACGTTGCAATACAAATCATTTGAATCGGACAACGTGCGCAGGGGTCGTCTTTCCTGACGCCCGGTATAGAATGTAACGAGACGGAAAACCCCAAGGAAGGTGTTCGCAAGTATTCTTCGACTCCGCCAGAACGGAATGCCAGACAGCCGGCGGCGACACACCGAGTTCGGTGCATTCAGGATATTCTCGTGAAGACTCGCAGTCTGTTCAGTTCGGAACTCTCGCCGTGGGAGGAAGCCGATCGCGACGACTTGGTTTCGGCGCGCGTGGTGTTCAATCTGCCAGTCGACCGGGTTTTCGAGTACCTGGTTCCGGATTCGTTGAGATCGCAGTTGCGCGTGGGGCAGCGTGTGCGGGTTCCATTCGGCCGTGGAGATCGGCCGGTGGTGGGGTTTTGCGTTGACTTGGGAAAGCCTGAACGGCGTGAGGGTTTGAAGAGCGTTGGCGGGTTGGTCGATCCCGACCCGCTGATCGACGAGCACATGCTGGAACTGACGCACTGGATCGCCGACCGTTATTTGTGCACCTGGGGTCAGGTGCTTGACATGGCTGTGCCTGCCGGGGTCAAAAAACAGGCCGGCACACGCGAAATGCTGATGTTGCAGGTGACTCCGGCGGTTTTGACGCAAGCGCCGGATTTGAAGCTCTCGGCAAAACAGGCTGCCGTGCTCGACATCCTAAAAGGTGCGGCGGCCCCCCTGTCGGTCGATGACCTGACAAAGGCGGCAGGCTGCGGAACGGGGCCGATTACCGAATTACGCAGAAAGCGGCTGGTTGAAGCGGTTTCGCGGCGGGCGTTCACCGGTGAACTGCCACCCGGCGCGGGTGGACGGGAAGCCGACCTGGTGCTGAACCCCGATCAACAGCGGGTGTTCGACCGCATTGCGGGAGTGATTCGTGCAGGCCGGCACCAGACGTTTCTGTTGCACGGCGTCACGGGCAGCGGCAAGACCGAAGTGTACATTCGGGCGATTCGCGAGGTGGTAAATTTCGGGCGGCAGGCGATTGTGCTCGTCCCGGAAATCAGCCTGACGCCCCAGACGATTCGCCGGTTTGAAAGCCGATTTGCAGGCGTTGCCGTGTTGCACAGCCACCTCACCGACGCCGAGCGACATCAGCACTGGCGGCGGATCGCGCGCGGCGAAGTGCAGGTGGTGGTCGGCGCGCGCAGCGCGGTCTTCGCCCCGACGACGCACCTGGGGCTGATCATCATCGACGAAGAACATGAGAACTCGTTCAAGCAAGACAGCGTGCCGCGCTACCATGCTCGGGAGGTGGCCGAACGCCGCGCACAAATTGAAAACGTTCCGCTGATTCTGGGGTCGGCGACGCCCACGCTCGAGGCATGGCGGAGCGCCAAGTGCGGCGCGTATGAGCTGCTGCGATTGCCCAAGCGCGTCGTGGGGCTGCCGATGCCCCCGGTGGTTGTGGTCGATGTACGCCACGACCCGATCAGCAAGACCGGGGCAGCGATCGGGCGCGCGTTGCATACCGCCATGCGCCACGCGCTCGACACCCAGGGGCAGATCATTCTGTTCCTGAATCTGCGCGGTTATTCACCTTTGATCTGGTGCCGGAGTTGCGGTGCGGCGCTCAAATGCCCGCATTGCGACATCACGCTGACGTGGCACAAGGAGCAACAGCTTGCCCGCTGCCATTCATGTGACTACAAGGTTCCGGCCCCGTCACGATGCACTGCCTGCAACCAGCCGGGCGTGCGCTACCTCGGCACAGGAACGCAACGACTCGAGCAGGAAGTGCGGGCCCGGTTTCCGCAGGCCACATGCCTGCGGATGGACAGCGACTCGATGCGCCAACCGGGCAGCCACGATCAGGCGCTTGAGGCGTTTCGGCGCGGCGATGTGCAAATCCTGCTGGGCACGCAAATGATTACCAAGGGGCTTGATTTTCCGAACGTGACGCTCGTCGGCGTGATCGATGCCGACACCGTCCTGCATCAGCCCGACCTTCGCGCCGCCGAACGCACCTTTCAACTCATCGCCCAGGTCGCAGGGCGTACCGGTCGCAGCGAGCGCGGCGGGCGCGTGCTCGTGCAAACATCCTGCCCCGCCGAACCGCCAATTCTGCTGGCGTCGAAGCACGATTACGTCGCGTTCGCCGAAGCCGAGCTCGAACATCGCCGGCAATTCGACAAGCCCCCGTTTCAGCATCTGGCCCGCGTCATCGTGCGCGGCCCCCATGAGCCCGAAGTCCAGGCGGCGGCCCGCGCCATGACCGACGTCTGCCGGGCGGCAACAGCAGCAGCAAAACTGCCCGTGCGCATTCTCGGCCCGGCGCCGGCGCCCACGGCCAAACTCAAGGCCAATTACCGATACCATTTTCAGTTGGCGGCCGACGACGTTGCACCGATTCAGGCGTTGTGGCGTGCCGCCTCGCCGGAATTCGGCGCCTTGCGCAACGTCGAGTACGCCATTGATGTCGACCCGCTCAATTTGCGGTAACACCTGAATGGACCGCACGCTTCAAACGCTGTAAAAAGAACGCAACGCCGCGATCGTTCGCGGCGTGTTTTTACTTTTCGGTCAGCTCGGGTGCCAGTTATGCGCGTCTGTTTCCTGATTGCCGCGACAGCCGCGTGTTGTGCCATGCACCGAGGTGGGGCGCTGCCTGCGGCCGAATTGCGATACGCCGCACAGTTCATGAACGGCCAGCGCCGGCAGGGCCAGGAGATTCACGACTGGCAGGATACCAAAGCCCGCCCGCGCCTCGATGACAAGGCGTTGTTCGATGCCGGCGACCCCGTACGCTGGATCCACGACACCACCCTTCCGCTGGCAGATCCGCCCGAAGCATACGTCGAGTTTCACAATGGCGACCGTCTGCCGGGGCAGGTCGCCACCTACCTGGCGGGAACCGAATCGCACTATCGCCGGTGGCCGCCACATCTGCTTGTAGCGGCGGATGTGCCACTCGATTGGCCCGACATCGCCCGCCCGCGCGGCCTGCCGGTATTGACGCGGTTTGTGCGCAAGGTTGTGTGGCAGCGGCGGCAGGACGAGCGGTTTCAGCCGGGAACAGTGTTCTTTCGCGACGGGCGGCAGGTCGAGTTCAGGTCCTTGCGCTGGCTTTCCAGCGGAGTGCGGTTGCTGCTCGATCAAGGGGCGCGCGATGTGCCGTTTGATGACATGGCCGAAGTGCACCTGCCACGGACCTCTCCGTGGGAAGCGTACTTCGACCAACTGGCAACTGCCGCCTGCGACGGCGGAGGAACACTCATGCAACTCGAAACAACCGATGGCTTGCGGGTTACAGCCCCGAGCGACCGGTTTCAGGCATTTTCCCGTGGAGGTGGTGACCGCAATCAATGGTTTCACATGCTGCAACCGGCCTGGTCTGCCGAGCCATTGTGGTTGCGATACAGGTCGATTGCACAGCGACGGTATTTTCGGCCCGATGAGGTTCCGCTGACTGCGATCGCACCCGATCAGGTCGTACAACGTTCAAGCCTTGACGCCGGCTGGACGTACCGTGTCGACCGTAACGTCAAGGGCGGGCCCCTGCGCAGCGGCGGGCAATTGTTCGGGTGGGGTTTCGGCGCACAGGCTGATAACGAGCTGGAGTTTCTGTTGCCGGCATGCGCCCGCGGCTTGCGCACTCAATTGGGCCTTGATCACATGGCGGGCAGCGGGGGCTGCGTGCGGGCTTTCGTTTTCGCTGGCCCGAAATCAGGCACACCGCTGTTTGCCAGCAAACATCTCATTGGCTCGACCGAAGTGCTTGATGTGGGCGTGCTGCCGCTGCCGGCGGCGTCGAATGCGACTCCGCGGTTAACGCTGGTGGTCGACGCGGCTCGCGACGACCGCCCGCCCGGCACTGACCCGCTGGAAGTGCGTGACACGTTCGACTGGCTACAGCCGATGGTAGAACTCGACCCGGCCGCCATGAAACTCGAAATCGAGCGGCGGCAGGATCGGCAAGTGTATGCTTGGCAGGATTGGGTGGTCGGTCGAATCGAACCGGCCGCGTCGCGCGCCATCAGCCTGTTCGATACCACGAACGCCCGTGCGCCCGAATATCGGTTGAACGTCGCACCGGTACAAGGGTTTTTGTCGCTTACTCGAAAAATGACCATTTTGCCGCAGCATACATGGCTTGCGCTGGCGGTGAGTCGATTTCACGAAAACACCACGCCCGCGTGCATTCGCGTGGCGTTCAATGGGCAAGCGGTTGGGGCGTTCGAGGTTCCTGTGCGACAGCCGGGCAACGAGCCCGACCCGTTGCTGGTACCCGTCGAGCGTTTTCGCGGGCACACGGTTCATGTCGAGCTGGCGCAGATGGGTGATGGCTTGAAGCCGTATATTGACTGGCGGGGGGCCACGCTGGCCGAGCACGCCCCCACCCGAATACGCCTGTTTGACGACGACCCGGCGTTCATTTCCGAACTGACTGCTGGCGATGCGATTGTACGGTATGATGAAACGGCCAAATACTTTGGCACAGGATGTTTGAAAATGACACCCGGCGAAAGCGGTCAGTCGCGGTTGCCGGGCTGGAATTATGCGATCCGCGAAAACCCCGGCGTCGGTGAATTTCGCTTCCTGCGATTTGCGTGGAAGAAAGTGGGCGGCAAGCAGATCGGGCTGAACCTGGCGCACGACGGCGTCATGGGCCAGCGCGAAACCGGCGATCCGCGGACCGGCTTCGCCTATGAAGCTGGTCAGCCACAACGCAACGTCCTGGCCACGATGTCGGTTCATCCCCGAGCGCCCACCGAATGGCAGGTGGTAACGCGCGACCTGTACGCCGACTTCGGGCCCTTTCAGCTCACGGGCATGGGGTTCGTATGCCCCGACGGCGAGGCGGCGCTGTTCGACCAGATTTTACTGGTGCGGCGATTTGAAGACTTTGACCGCCTTCCCGGCCCAGGCCGCGAAAAAATTGCCGACCCGAGCGTCGCTGTGATTCAAGAGAATATCGAACAAGGTATGCGGTTTGCGAATACTCCGGCGGGAATTGCAGCGCTGGTCGGCGAGTTCCACCGCGAACTTTGCCTGCCCGGACCGGTTCAGGGGGTCTGGCTGTGGAAGAAGTTTCAGGGCCGAGATCACGTGCTGGCGACGCACCCCGCCGACCAGCAGCACGCGTGCATCCTGCGCTGGCCCGTGTCCCTCCCGCCCAGCAAGCCCGCCCAGTTGCGGTTATCGGTCTCGCACGCCCCCCAGGGCGACTGGCAATTGATCGTCAAGGCGAACGCCGAGACGCTGCACGACACAGTCATTTCAGCGGGCACGGTCAAGGAAGGCTGGGCCGACCTGACAATTGACCTCGCTCGTTTTGCGGGTCGGAATGTCGCGTTGGAGCTGCACAACCACCCGAACAACTGGTCGAACGAAGCCGCCTTTTGGAGCCGGGTAGAAATTGCCTTTCCCTGAATGGCGCGGCCCGGTCGGCGAGCGTCCGGGCGAAATGCGGCACTGTCAGCGGGCGGCAGCTTGTTCGCCCGGCTTGCCGATGCAATACAGCGTGTTTTCGCTGCGAATGAAGACCTGCCCGTTGCTGATCGCGGGCGAAGCGTAGCAGGGCGAATGCAGTTCGTTGACAGCCACGACGTCGAGCTTGCTGCCGGGCTTGATGACCTTTGTCACGCCGTCGTCGTCGAGAAAATAGGCCACCCCGCCCGCGGCGACGAGCGATGCGCTGTAATGCCGACCCAGGCGTTCCTGCCATTCGCGACGACCGGTTTTTGCATCAAAGCAACTGCCGATACCATCGTCGGAAGCGACGAGGAAGTAATCGCCCACGGCGATGGGCGACGGCACGTACGAAACGCCTTTGCGCTCGTGCCGCCAGACGATGTTCGTCGCCGTGACGTTGCCCTTGCCCGTGGGGTCGATCGTGAGGATATGCTTGTCGGGAAAGCCCCCGGTGACGAAAACCAACCCGTGGCTATACAACAACGACGCGACGAATTGCTCGGTCGGCCCGTCGACGATCCAGTGGCGCGAGCCGTCGTTCGGGTCGTAACTCGCCACGCATTTGCTGCCCGAAAGCATCATTTGCGTCCGCCCGCCGATTTCGCGAATGATCGGCGTGCAATAGCTGCGGGTTTTGTTCTCACGCGGGGTTTTCCACACGGTTTTACCCGTCGCACGGTCGAGCGCCACGAGGTACGCCTCACCATCATGATCGCCATTGACGATGACCTTGTCCTTGTACAAAACGGGCGAACTGCAATAGCCATGCACGCTCGAAAACACGCCCGGTTCGACTTTCCACAGTTCCTTGCCGTCAAAATCGTAGGCCGCGACCAGCATGCTCTTTTGATCGAGGAAGCTGACATAAACCAGCTTGCCATCGGTTGCCGGCGTGCTCGACGCGTAGCTGTTTAATTCGTGCTTCCGCTCGAGCGGCGCTTCGACGACCGTGCGCTCCCACAGCAGTTTGCCCGTGTTGCGATCGATCGCCGCGAGCCGGCGGTCGTGCTTTTGCAGGTCGGCTCCCGCGAGAAACAAACGGTCTTCCCAGACAATGGGCGATGCATGCCCGCCATGCGGAACGGGCGACTTCCACGCCACGTTTTCAGCGTCGCTCCAGCGGGTAGGCACGCCCGACTCGGCGCTCGACCCGTCTCCCCGCGGGCCGCGCCAACCCGGCCAGTTTTCGGCCAGCACCGTTGCGCCCAATGCCAGAATGAGCGCCACACAACCGGTTGTTCTCAAAGCGAATCGCATGCGTGCCTCGCAGTTTTGAAAAAACGGAACGGCTCCCTGGTTTGCGCCGCCGTATCTGGCCGAATCACCACCGGCCGAAAACCACAGCCATTCGCCCCGGTCTTCCGGCGCGGTGCTGCGCGCGATGATAACACATTCATTGCCGTCGAGGCCACTGAAGTCCCGGCTGATTTGAGATCGACGTGGCCCCCCCGGTCGTCGGCGGCCGGGGTTCTCGACGCGCCAATTTAAGTCGGGCAGCCGGTGAACCGCGCGACTTCCTGCCGCGTGATTCTGCCATCATGCAGGGCCGAGGCAACCAGCACCGCATCGAGGCCGAGTCGCGCGCCTTCGTCGAGGTCGCCGCCGCCTCGCACGCCCCCGCCGCTCATAATGCCCAACTTTGGAAACTCGGCCCGCAGTTGCCCGCACAACGCCGTCGTCACCAAGCCGCCGGGAATTCCGACCTGGCACAGGTCAAGGACAATGATCCGCTCGACGCCGCAGGCCACGGCCTGCCGCGCAATTGAAATCGGCTCGATCGTTTTCCAGGGCGTTGAGTTTCCCAAAACCCGCCCTGAGAGCAGGTCGAGACTGAACACCACGGCCCCGGGCGGCAACCTGCGGCAGAGTTCGGCCAGCCACGTCGGGCCGGGGCAGGTCTCAAGCCCGGCAATCACGCCGCAAACTCCGCGAGCCGACAACCACTCGCCAAATTCAAATTCGCGCAGTCCCGCATCGACCAGCAAATCGAACTGGTCGGCCAGTAGCATCTGATAGACGTCGCAACAGGGTTGCCGGTGCCGAATCGCATCGAGGTCGGCCAGGTACAGCGTCGTCAATCCGAAATGCTCGCGCAATGCGCGAGCGACGGCCAGCGGTTCAGTGCTCACAGTCAGGTCGCTGCGTAAGGGTTGGTAGTCGTCGCGTCGCCCAGCCACACCGCGAACGACACGGCGATTCATCAGATCGATTACAGGCAGAATGTTCATCAGGTCAGGGCCTGGTGCGTCGGCGGCATGGGAACAGGAATTCGCCCGCCCCACGTGATCGGCTGCAGTGTGGGTTGCGACACGCGCGGCGACATTACACAATGCGTTTTGGACGGCGATTGGAGCGTAACCGACTGCCGACGGCTTGCAAAGCCGGCTGGCGCCGCGTGACTCTGCCGCTGGTTCACGAATTGTTGCAGATTCTGTGTTGTGAGTCGGCCAATACCCGCGCGCCGACGGAAATCGAATCGAGGAGTAATCTCATTCGCAACGACCCCCATGTCAACTCGGTTTATCAGGTGTGCATTTCTCCCGATTGCGGTCGGCAACTGTCGATCGACGAAACGAAGACGGCCTGTCCCGCGTGCGGCGGTCTGCTCGACGTGGGCTACGATTGGAACCGCCTGCCCGTTCCTCGCACATTACGCGAATTCGAGTCGGCGTGGTCATTGCGGCGCAACCCGCTTGAATTCAGCGGGGTGTGGCGGTTTCGACGATTGTTGCCGTTCGCCCCCGACCAGTCGATCGTGACGATCGGCGAGGGGCAAACCGTGTTGCAGCCGTCGTCGTCGGTCGCGGAATTTGTGGGGCTCGATGCGAGCGGACTGTTTTTGCAGTACGAGGGGCTGAACCCATCGGGCAGCTTCAAGGACAACGGCATGACCGCCGCGTTGACCCATGCCCGCATGGTTGGCGCGAAACACGCGGCTTGCGCGTCGACGGGCAACACCAGTGCCTCGCTTGCGATTTTTGCGAGCAGTACGCAGTTGTTCAAAGTCATCGTGTTTGTAGGCAGCGGGAAGATTTCTTATGGCAAGCTGTCGCAGGCTCTCGACTACGGGGCCAAAACGCTGCAATTGCTGGGAGATTTTGACGATGCCATGCTGCAGGTGCAGGCGGTATGTGCCCGTGAGAAGATTTACCTGTGCAACAGCCTGAATCCGTTTCGACTGGAGGGACAAAAGACGATCATTTATCGAGTTCTCGAAGCGCTCGATTGGCAACCGCCCGACTGGATCGTCGTGCCCGGCGGCAATCTGGGCAATTCGAGCGCGTTTGGCAAAGCGCTGGTCGAACTCAAGCAACTGGGGCTGATTCAGCGCATGCCGCGGTTGGCGATCATTAACGCCGCCGGTGCAAATACGCTCCACGAACTGTTCGAGAAACAGGGCGTACGCTGGCAGGGTGGCCGCCCGCCACAGGACGTAATTTCTGCACACTACGCCGAACTCGATCGCACGGCCCGCCGGGCCTCGACGCTGGCGACGGCCATTCAGATCAATCGCCCGGTGAACCTGAACAAGGCGCTGCGGGCGCTCGACGCCTGCGACGGCGTAGTGCGCCAGGTGAGCGACCAGGAAATTCTCGACGCCAAAGCACAGGTCGGCGCAGGGGGCTTCGGTTGCGAGCCAGCCAGCGCCGCCAGCGTCGCGGGTGCGAAGCTGTTGCGGTCTGAGGGGGTCATTGCGCGGGGCGATCGCGTCGTCTGCATCCTTACCGGGCATCAATTGAAAGACCCGCAGGCCACGGTTGCGTACCACTCAGCCGACGCCGACCAGTTCGAACAGGTACTGGGCAGCCACGGTGTGCATCAGGCACCGTTTGCGAACAACCCGCTCGTTGTCGAGAACCAGATCGACAAAATCCTGGAGCTGATTCATCGCTTCGATTGACCGCCCACTCCATCGCTGCGTCGGCGTCGGGCCCGCCGCCAAACTCGCGCCATGCCAATTCATCTTGCACGAATTCTGATATATCCGGTCAAGTCGCTGCCGCCAGCAGACGTCGCCGAGGCGCGAGTTTTGCCGGGCAGCGGGCTCGCAGGTGATCGCCAGTTTGCAATTTTCAATGGCTCGGAAGAAGTCGTGAACGGCAAGCGGTGCGAGCGCATTCATCATTTGCAATCAGAAATCAGCTTTGCCGACCGCAGGTTGCAGCTTTGGAGCGACATGCCTCCGGCCGCGCGGCAGGCGTTTGACCTCACCGCCGATCGCACTGCGGCCGATCACTGGTTGACTGCCTGGTTCGGCGAGCCGGTGCATTTGCGTGAAAACGCGGCGGTTGGCTTTCCTGATGATACCCTGGCCCCCGGTCCGACGGTGATCAGCACAGCCACGCTGGCCGCGGTAGCCGACTGGTTTGGGCTAAGCCTTGACGAAGTGCGGCGGCGGTTTCGGGCAAACCTCGAAATCGGCGGCGGCGAGCCCTTTTGGGAAGATCGGCTGTACGGCCCCGAGGGGCAGCCTGTGCCGTTTCGAATCGGCGAGGCACTGCTCGCCGGAATGAACCCCTGCCAGCGCTGCGCCGTTCCCACCCGCGATTCACGAACCGGCCGGGCCGATGCCCGGTTTGCGAAGCAGTTCGCGTCGCACCGTGCCGCCACTTTGCCCGCATGGGCTGACAAATCGCGGTTCGACCACTTCTACCGGCTGGCGGTTAATACCCGCGTGTTGAACGAGCAGCCTGCGCGGTTGGGCGTCGGCGATGAGGTGCACCTTGGCTGACGCCCCGGCAATCGCCCGGGCCCGATCGACGAGGTTCACCGCGCAGCGTTGGAATTGACCTTCCACCCCGGTTCAGTGACCGGTGGCTGAACTGGTGGTTCGACGAGCTTGGCGTAAAGATCGGGGCGGCGCGCGCGGATATACCGTCTTCCACTCGATGCCCCGAGTTTTTCGGCCGTGCACAGGCCGACCACCACGTCGTCGCCCAGCGTATGACATTCGACCAGCGATTCGCCGAACGGGTCGAGAATCATCGCGTTGCCGTTGCGCACTTCCTGCTCGTCGATGCCGACCGCGTTCGTAAACACGGCGTACACGCCATTTTCCCAGGCTCGGGTCGGCAACCAGCGCATCAGCCAGCCCCGCCCTTTCGGCCCCGCAAATTCCAGGCGCAGCGGCACGGGGTCGCGCTCGCGGTTCAGCCACAGCGTGCGATCAACCACCCCGCGGCCCGGCATCGCCGACGGTAAACAACCGGTCACGTGCGGCATGAAGATCACTTCGGCCCCCATAAGCGCCGTCGCTCGCACGTTTTCAGGCAGGTTGTTGTCGTAACAGATCAAAAGCCCGCAGCGGCAACCCAGCAGGTCGAACACCGTAAATTCGTTGCCCGGCGTGAGGTGTCGATTCACGAACGTGTGCAATTTGCGATGCCGGGCAACCAGGCCATCGCCCGTCACACAGACGCAGGTGTTATGCAGCAAATCGCCATGTCTTTCAAACAGGCCAGCCAGAATCGCCACGTTGAATTCGCGGGCCATGTCAATCAGGGCCCGGGTGCATGGTCCATCGGGAACCAGCTCGGCCAGACTAGCGAGCTGCTCGCGGCTGAACGACTGCACGAACGTGTAACCACTCAGGCAGCATTCATGAAACGCGACAATTTCGGCCCCTTGCTCCACGGCGTTGCGGGTCAACGTCCGCACGCGATCCAAGTTGTACCCCTTGTCGCCGTTGCGATATTCGAACTGGGCTGCCGCAATGCGAATGTCGCGCATCGGTCATCCCCCCCCATCGGCACAAGGCACGCCAGCCCCTGGCCATCGTGGTCACAGTCGTCGGCCAAAAACAGGGGGCGCGGTCGACCACCGGTTCGGCAAGCGACTCAACCCCAGAACCGCTCGCCGTGCCAATTCAATTCGGGTTGCGTTTCGACTTCAATGTCGCCATTGACATTCAACTGGCAGGACAGCCGCATTTCGTTTTCATGGCCGATGAACATGAACGACGGCTTCAACCGCAGGGCTTCGCGAAAGCCCATCGGGCTGCAGTTTTCCATGCCCTTCTTGATGTTGACGACGCATTTGCCGCACATCGAAAACCCCATGCAATTCATCAGGGGGTACTTGTGAATACCGGGGTAAACCTCGCAACCATTACTGCGAGCCACCTTGCGCAGATTCGACCCGGCTTCGACCTCGATGGTCTTGTTTTCCTTGATGAACTTGATTTTGGGCATGCTCGGTTTCCGCCGCAAGATAAGGGGTATGCGTAAATCGCCGGCCGCCACGACGGAAAATCTACCGATCTCCAAGCGGTCTTTCATGAAAACCATGAATGACTCGCAGCGACCCCGGCGGCGACATTGTGCGCCGATTTTCCGAGAAATGCAAGCCGGCACAACGTCCCATTCCACCCGAAACTGATCGCCGTTTGAAACCGCGACAGCCGCGTGCGCACTCGGCAGCGCATGCTCGCACATCGTGTTGAGGCCCATCGCGTTCGCACTCCGGCTCCTTGCGAAAATCATTTTGCCGGCTCAAGTTCGCCCACCAGCATGGCATGCACATCGAGTCGCGGGACGACGATCGTCGTGCCAGCGGCAGTCGTTTCGAATTTGAGGTCTTTGCCGCCCGGTTCGAGGTGAACGGTTCTAATGCGGTAATTCGGAGAAATTGTTACGCGGATGTCAAAAATCGGCACCGCTTCTTCGCGCAATGGCACATCGTCGGCAGGTAAGGCGTGGTGTGCGGTTGTATTCAAATCGCTGAACAGATGCACCACGAGCCGCTCCAGCCCCTCGGGCCGTGCCTGAGTCTGGCGCATGACGGTGGCGTGCACGCACATCGGCGCCGTAACCGACACGGGCGGCGGTCCCGCGGCCGCCCAGCGAATCGCCTCGGCCAGTACCAGCCGCTGGTAGGGATACGCATACAGGTAATACCCGGCGTCGAGGCCCCCCGCCAGGTACACGACGCGGCCCTTGCCGTGCGTGCGGGCAATTGCCGCCGGAAACGGAACCGCGCCGGCGACAAACTTGTTGGTCAGGGTGCCAACCACCTGAACCGATTTGTCGTGCACCGCGATTTTGACCGCCGGCCCCTTGAACGTTACCGGGTCGGGGCCGACGTACAATTTCATCCGGCCCTGGTCGAGAAACGAGGCCGCGTCATACCGGAAGTCAAAAACCTGCTTTCGTTTTTGCCAATAGTCGGGGCCAATCGCAGCGGCGAAATTGACGTCAGGCGGCGGGTTGCCGGTCTCGGGCGAACTTTCTGGTACGCCGCGAAAATCACAGCCGAATGCTTGTGCCAGCGCAAAGTTGGGGCGTGGGTCGCCGAATTCATTGAACAGCGACGCATCGAGCGTGGCGACCAGGCCGCCCCCCTGTTGCACAAACTGGTCGATCGCCGCGACCTGGCGATCGTCGAGACAGGCGGTGTTGGCGAGCACGAGCACGCGATAGTGCTGCAAATCATCGACCGATAGATTCCAGTCGTTCACGATGCTGGCGGGCAGGTGTTCTTCGACGGCAGTTCGAAACGCGCCGAGCACATTGGCCATGTAGCGTTCTTCGACGCGCCCCGCCGCACGACCGTAAAAATTGCGGGTGTTGTCGGACATGACCACCCCCGCCCACCACTCGGGTTGCTTGTGTGTCAACCACGGTTTGCGCCGCTGAATCTGGTCAAGCGCATCGTACAGCGGCTGTTGGAGACGCTGCGGCTGGGCGACGGCAATGCTGGGCGCGGCGCCGTACGTCAGGGCCAAAAACATTCGCCGCTCGATTTCGTGTGGGGGAAAGCTGTCTTTGCCGTACGGATTGCCGTGGCTCAGAATGTACGGTTCGCTGAAGGCGACTCGGTGGTTCGTGGCTGCCCAGATGTACGCATTGGCGAACGCGGGCACAATCGTCGTACCGCGGTTCGTTTCGTCGAGCCAGAATTCCTGATCAGGCGCATCCAGCAGCAGGTTCATTCGCGCGGGCATGTTCCGCGGAATCGACAGAAAATGCCCCCACCGCCCCGCGTTTGTCGTCCACGTGACGAGCGCCACCTCAGGCTGAATCGACTTCAGCCGCTGCTGCATCCGCTGGATCAGGCTTTCCATCCGGCGGTCGGCCCAGTGCTGGTACCTTCGAAACGCCGGGTCGTCCAGGTTGGCATCGGGAATTTCGCCGCCCGTTTCGCGGCGGAAATTATCGCGGCATTGCGCGCAGTAGCAAACGCCGCCATAGTGCAAGCCGTCGAAGCTGAATGCACTGACATCGGGAAAATCCGTCAGGATTTCGGCCAGAACATCAATGAAGAAATCTCCATAGGCGCCCAGCAGGCACAGCATGCCCCCGTGCGGAAACTTGGCCATGTCAATTGCGGGAATGCGCGTCGTGTTTGTGTCAATTCGCCGCCATTCGGGGTGGGTTTCGTAAACTTCGCCTTGCAGGCACGGTGGGTACACCGCCAGGATCCGCACCCCCAACCGCTTGTACTCGGCGATGTCGCGCTCCAGGCGTTCGCGCGGCACGTGCGGGCTGCGTTTTTTCAACAGACGACTGTCATAGTACGCGTAAAGCGGGTCGACAAAGCCGACCTCGCTGATCGTCACGCCGTGTGCAGCGGCCGCCGCCCGCGCCGAGGAGCCCATGACCGACAGCGTGTACCCACAGCCCACCGTGCTTTCGACCCAGGCCGGCGGACGCACCTGTCGAAACGGCTGCTTTTCGAACGGCTGGGGCAGAATCAATTCTCCCCAGATATGCGGTTTGACTTCGGCCACGCCCCCCAGTGCGCGGAATTCCTGGGCGACACACTCCATCGCGGTCAGGCCGATTGCCAGCGCCAGCAGGTGGCTGGCCAATTGCTGAATTCGCATGCACACGTCCTTTTGGGCAACGGAACATCGCCGACAAACTGGCGCCCGGGTTGCTCTCCCGACTCGCGACAGCCCGGTTGTCGATTGGGCTCGATCGACGAT
>JAJXXL010000116.1 GCA_021781115.1 Planctomycetota bacterium | reverse complement strand
GTCGCCCCCGGCGGGTGGAAAGAGCCCGAAGAACGCTATTCGGCAACGCGGCGAGCCAGGAGGTGATGAGCATGGAGAAGTTCCTGTGGGAAACAGTTGTCAGAAACAGTTGTCCGTTGTTCCGCCGGGGGGGGCGGGTCGGTTTTCAGTTTTCGGTCTTCGGTGGTGGTGCGGACGCCCTGAAAGGGCACCACATGTTCAGCCTGGGGCAACGCCCCAGGTTGTGGCCCGCGAAATTGACGCAAAAGCCCTGTCAGGGCGAAACACAATGTGGGTTGTGGTCAATGGGCGGTTCATTGTCAGCAACGTTCTTATTGCGCCCTGACAGGGCTTTTCAGTGTTCAGTGTTCAGTTTGGGGCGGCCGAACAACGACTTCGGGCCATTGGCGGCGGCAGTTGCACGGGTGACCCTTGTGCCAAGGGCGCACGCGCAGAGCCCGGCGACCGCTGCGGCGCGATGCGATACCTGCCCCATAGCCAGCGGATTTGCCACGGCGGCCTTTCGGTGCGATGTTCAGCAATGCAGGTGAAATCAGCCGGAGAGGCACGCCCGCGCCCGCCCGGTACACACATCAGCCGCCACCTGGAAATCTTTCCCAGGGCTCATCGTCGTTGGATTTCAGGATGACCGACGTGACACTTCCGCACGTTTGGCCCGCGAACAGTCAGCCGAGTCGCTTCCGAAAATCCATCCCACCCAAAATGGCCCTACGCAACCGGCACTTTAAGTGGAATGAGTATAAGAGATACAGCCGGTTCAATCCGATTGCAAGCATAAAACCATCAAATCGTCAAAAAGTCTCCAAATACTCGTAATCTCCCAGACATCGCAACACTCCTATGCATCCGGGTCGTTGTCAGTTTTCGCTTCGCGGGTGTTCGGTTTTCGGTTTTCAGTGGTACGCGCCAACGATTCACCCAGCGTGCCATGAGTCGGATTGACGGGGCGTGGCGAACGACCATTACAGTTTCAGTTTTCTTGGCCCGCGGCTCGGACGTGCGGAAGTGGGGAACATCTCTCGTAAACAGCGCGAGTTCAATGGTTCACCCGGCACCGTCCGTTTAATGCGGGCTGGCACCCACCACTGACAACTGACAACCGACAACTGTCAACCGGCACCTGTTGTCTCACCCCGTTGCGATGTATTCGGTCGGGTCGCTTACGCCGGCCGTTTCAAACGCTTGCCGTCGGCGGCCGCATTTGATGCAGGTGCCGCAATGCTGGGTGCCTTGCGGATGCACGCAGGAAAAACTGAGCGCCAGTGTGGCGGCGGGCGTTTCACGAATCACGCGGGTTTTGTTCCACGTGATGTACGGCGTCAGAATTTCCAGCGGCCGGCCCGCTTCCAGGCTCAGCACCGCCTCGCAGCGGTTGAAGTAGTCGCGGCTGCCGTCGGCATAGGAATTGTCGGCGGTCGTGCCAATGGCCAGCGCGGCGTTCGCGTACCGCTGGAGCCGATGCACGGCAAAACCGAGCAAGGTCAGGTTGCGCAGCGGAATTTCCAGTTCGGCCGCCGCCGCGCCCGCCTGCGGCACCCCCACGCCAGAAACCGCCCAATGCCCGTGCAGAAAACTGTGCAGCGGCAGGTCGATTTCGATGAGCGGTTCCAGCCCCGGTGCGCGGTTCGCTTCGCAAAACCGCCGCACGTGCCAGGCTTCGGCCGCGTCCCACAGCAGGCCGCAGGCGACATGCACGGGAACGACGCGGCGGCCCGCGTCGAGAAATCGCCGCACGAGCGAAGTGCTTTCAATGCCACCACCGAGCAGCACAGCCACAACGGCGGTGGAAAGCGATTTCATAAATGGCAGGCGCCTGGCAGGAAGGCGGTACAACGCGGCCGGGGTTGCGTGCAACGCGGCGACGTTACTTCTTGAGCAGGTCTTCGACCGTTTTGCGTTCGTCGCGCAGTTCGGCGACGGTGGCGTTCAGCTTTTCGCGGGCGAACGGGCCATGTTCGAGGCCGGGTACAATGCGCCACGCGGCGCCGTCGGTGGTGAGCGGGAAGCTGCTGATCAGCCCCGCGTCGACGCCGTAGCTGCCGTCGCTGCACACGGCGGCGCTGAAACAGGTGTTGGCGGCGGTGGGGCGGACGATGCTTTTGAGGCTGTCGATGATGGCATTGGCGGCGGATGCGGCACTGGAGGCGCCGCGGGCCTTGATGACCGCCGCCCCGCGCTGCTGCACCGTCGCCAGGAATTCGGTTTGCAGCCAGGAGTCGTTGCCGATGACTTCGGCCGCCGGGCGACCGTCGATGCGGGCATGAAAATAGTCAGGAAACTGGGTAGCGCTGTGGTTACCCCAGATTGCCAGGCCGGTGACGGCCGTGACCGGGCGGCCCGCTTTTTGGGCCAGTTGCGAGACGGCCCGGTTTTCGTCGAGGCGGGTCATGGCGAACCAGCGGTCGCGCGGCACCTGGGGGGCGTTGTTCATGGCGATCAGGCAGTTCGTGTTGCACGGGTTGCCCACCACGAGCACCCGCACATTGCTGGCGGCGGCGGTTTCGATGGCCCGGCCCGTGCTGGTGAAGATCGGCCCGTTGATGCGAATCAGGTCGGCCCGCTCCATGCCCTGCTTGCGGGGAATGCTGCCGACACACACGACGAAGTTGACATCTTTGAACGCCGTTTCCAGATGATCGCTGTCGGCCTGAACCACGCCGGCCAGCGTGGGAAAGGCGCAGTCGTCGAGTTCCATTTGAATGCCCGCCAGCCCGCCCATGGCCGGGGGGACCTCAACCAGGTGCAAGATCACCGGTTGTGCGGGGCCGAACACTTCGCCGGCAGCGATCCGAAAAATCAGGCTGTAGCCGATCTGGCCAGCGGCGCCGGTAACGGCAATGCGAATGGGGGCAATCATGCGAATCTTTCAGGGGGGAAAGGGGCAGGGCCGGTCGGTGGAACGCAGTTTTTCGTTTTTGTAGCGATTTCGGGGCGAGACGGCAACTGTGGGGCGTGGCCCCCGGCGGGGCCTGTTTTATGCCCGCGGGGCGGCAGGAAACTGCACGCCGGACATCAGGCAACCACCGCCGCGCGGCCCGCCAGCGCAGGCCGCGGGTTATTCAGAGTCGGCCTTGAGTTCGGCAGGCTTTTCGGTTTTGGCATTGCCGCCGAACGCGGCGCGAAACGCCGCTTCGTTCGCGGCGGCGGTTTTCGCCGGCGCGTCGAACTTGAGGAAGTAGGGGCCGTTCGCGGTCTGCACGACCGACACCAGCACCCGCCAGCCGGGCATGCGTTCCGACTTCATTTCGACCGGCGGGCCGATTGGCTTGTTGTACGCGCCCGTCAGGTCGACAAAGGTGTAGTCGCCCAGGTTCGATTTGCCTTCGAGCACACGCACTTTGCGCTCGGCGGCCTCGAATTGGCCGATCCAGCGTTTGACGTTCGGCCCCACGCCCCCGGCGCCCCCCTTGCCGAAATAGTACACCACCAGCTCGCCGCCGGTCTTGTCGCCGTCGGCGGCGGGAATCGTGAATTGCGCCGCACGAAAACCGGGGCGGACTTCGAGCGGCTTCCAGCCGGCGGGAATGTTCAGCGTCAGGTCGCCCGCTTTGACGGGTGTCGTTTTGACCGCGCCGTTGGCGGCCGCGGCGGGCGGGCCTTTGCCCGGGGGCCCGGCCGGCTGCAATGCCGTTCCCGCCACCTGCATGTCGAGCGCATACAGGCTGGTGCGGGCGGTCATATACAGCGTTTTATTTTTCAGGCCGCCGAACTTGCAGTTCGCCGGGTGTTCGGGAACTTCAATCCGCCCCAGCAGCTTGCCTTGCGGCGTGATGACGACAACGGCGTTGTAGGTCAGGTACAGGTTGCCGCGTTCATCGAGCGCCATGCCATCGGGCCCGCCCCCGTCGATCTTTTCGTCGCCTGTAAACAGCAGTTCGCCCTTGCCGAGCACGCCGGGAGCTTCGACCGGGTAGCGATACAGTTGCCGCCGGTTTGGTTCGGCGACGAACAGCGACTTGCCGTCGGCAGAAACGAGAATGCCGTTGGGCCGCTGCAAAGTCGAAATGACCTGGGTCAAGGCGCCGGCCTTGTCGATGTAGTACACGCCCATGACCGGTTGTTCGGGCGGTTCGTCGCCGCCGTAGCGCGGGTCGGTAAAGTACAGGCCGCCGTGGGCATCGAGCGCCAGGTCGTTGGGGCTGTTCAGTTTTTTGCCGTCGAACCGGTCGGCGAGCACGACGAGTTCTTTGGTTTTGAGGTCGGGCATGACCGCGATTTGACGGTCGCCCCCCTGGCACAGATACAGCCGCCCGGCGGCATCGAACATCAGGCCGTTCGCCTGGCCCGACGGTTTGAGAAACTCGTGCGATGACCCATCAGGCAGCACCTGCATGATGCGGTTATTGGGAATGTCGCTGAACAGCAGAAACCCCTGCGGGCCAAACGCCGGCCCCTCGGTAAACTTGCAGTCGCCCACGATCTTTTGCGGCCTGGCCGGCGGAGCGACCAGGTCGTCGAGATCGGCGGCACGCGTGGGCGCCGGCGCAAAACCCGGCCTGAGCGCCAGCACCGCAGCGAACAACAGGAATCGGCGTGAAGCAGCAGGCATGGTTGGAAAACTCCCGGAAGGAAACAATACGCCTCGGCGGAACGCGCCCCTAACGCCAGAGTGTATCGACCCCAGCCAAAATGTCATGCGACCCACCCCCAAAAAATCGCGGTAGGGATGGCCCTTACGGGCCACCCCCCGCACAGATCCGTACGTGCGGAACTACCGCATACGGCTCCTACCTTGGATGCTGACGATCAAACCGCACGCTGGGCCAAGGATGCAGGATT
>JAJXXL010000569.1 GCA_021781115.1 Planctomycetota bacterium | reverse complement strand
ATCGTCAGTAATAACTTGCTATTCCGTATCGAGTTACGAATCGGCTGACGCTGCCAGCACCCACGCGGGCGGGGTGCCGGCCGGTAACCGGCGCGTGAGCGCAGCGATACCCCCCGGTGGATGGTTTAGGATTTCCAACCGATCCCGGCGGGGTCGCAGACGCGCGGTTTTTGACGGCGTGCGGCCCGATGTCGCGACCCATAATCCTTGGATGTCTTAGTGCGCCGGCGTTTCGCCCGCTGCCTGTGCGTCAGGACAATCGTCAGGAATAACTTTCTATGCCGTATCGAGTTAAGAATCGGCTGACGCTGCCAGCACCTGCTCCGGCGGGGTGCCGGCCGGTAACCGGCGCGTGAGCGCAGCGATACCCCCGGTGGACGGTTTAGGATTTCCAACCGACCCCGGCGGGGTCGCAGACGCGCGGTTTTTGACAGCGTGCGGCCCCCAATGCCGCGGTCCATAATGACTGGATTTTTTATTCTGGCGGGATTGACGGGTTCGGAAAATGGTTACACGATGATTTGAACCGGGGCGCTTGACATTTTGCCCGCCGCGCTTAGGATGAATTTCCGCCGCGATGGTCGTTGTGACCAATCGCTGGCATGACCTGGGTGTCTTCCCTCGCTTGTGGCGGGGGAAGAAGAATAGGGAAAACGGTGCAAATCCGTTGCGGTCCCGCCGCTGTAACCGGGTACGAACGCTGCGAACAGCCACTGCGAACCATCGCCCCGACGAACGCTACATGTTGGCGTTCAGGGCGCCCGCAGGAAGGCGCAGCCAGTAGAACGATCCGGAAGCCAGAAGACCTGCCCAGTTGTCGGTTTTGCGAACGGCTCTTTCGCGGAAAAGACGTTGCAAACATGGTTCCATCGCACGTGGCCCGCGGGGTCTGATGTCGGGGCATGATACCTGGGGGGCGAACCTTGGGGTCGGTCGATTGATCGTGCTGGCGCGGCCGCTTGGGCGGGAACCTGCTGCAACATCGATTTCGGGGTCGAGTCGTTTTCATCGCCTGACCGCGCTGGCGGTTGGGCCGTTGACAACGAGGAATTGTCATGCGCAGTTTCTGGATTGGGATTTCGAAAGCCATCTCACAGCGTAGTCGTCGCGAAGCGCGCCCGCGTTTGCAACACAGGGGCGGCTTTGGCCGCACACCGTCGCGGCAGCGCGGGTTCACACTGATCGAACTGCTGGTGGTCATTGCCATCATCGCGATTTTGGTCAGCCTGCTGCTGCCTGCGGTGCAGCAGGCCCGCGAGGCAGCCCGGCAAAGCTCGTGCCGCAACAACATCAAGCAACTGTGCCTCGCGATGCACAACTACTCGGATACGTACAATGGCCTGCTCGTGCCGTATTCCATTGACAACCAGGCGCGAATCCAGAACCAGACGGCTGGCACGGGCACCCAGGGGCAAACGCGTTACTGGTTTGGCAACGTCGATTACACGCAAACCAACCCCGATTTGCAGCTCGATTTCACGCAGGGGGCCCTGGCACCCTACATGGAAACGAATCGGGCTTCATTCCAATGCCCCGATTTTGGCCCCGGCCAGGTCGATTTGATTCGCTTCGGGCAAATGGCTTCGGGGTACGGCTACAACGGGCATTATTTAAGCCCCGGCATCACTTACGATTACTCGAATTGGCCGACGGTGGGGGTCAGCTCTGAGCCGGTTTGCTACCGGTTTGCTGATGTCACGCAAACCACACAAACCATCGCGTTCGCTGACAGCGCGATTTACAACACTTGGAGCTACTGGCCCAACACGATGTTCATGGAAAACTGGGAACTTGAGCCGCCCAGCAATACCCAGCCGTCGGTTCATTTTCGGCATAACAACACGGCGAACGTCGGTTTCGTCGATGGCCATGTTGAAACCCGGCCCCGCAGTTGGATCGACCTGCCCTCGTGGTTTTCGCCCGCCGACTATGCCGCCAACTACAACCACCTGCTCGGTTTCGTGGGCGAGGACGACGCGCTGTACAGCCGCTCGCGCTGAGCGTTCTTCGCGTGTTGCAGCAACTGTGAGTTCCCGCGATCGTTTGGATGTTCACGACTCGGCAGCAGGAGGTTTGAGCATGGCGAAGAAAATCGGGTTGGGTTTGCTGCTGGGGTTAACGGTGTGGCTGGCTGGCCGCACCGTGAGCCGGTGGTATGCGGGTCAAAGTGCGCACGAGACGCACGCCGAGGTGACGTACATTTGCCTCGAAACCAAAGCGGTGGTGCGCGGCGCGGCGCAGCCAGAACCGGCGTTGAACCCGCATACCGGCCGGCGGACCTTGGTGCGCGCCGTGTACTCGGCGGCATCGCAAGCGTGGGTCGCTGCGCCGCCCGAAGAGGCCCTGCGCAAGTACCGCCAGCGGTTTCTGGCCACCGATCGCGCCGCGCCGCCCGCGGCCGCGCCAGCAACCAGACCGGGAGCAACCCGATGACGAAACCGGTGGTCTTCTGCTGGAGCGGCGGGAAGGACAGCGCCCTGGCGCTCGATGCCCTCGGCAGTGATCGAGAATATGAGGTGGTCTCGCTGCTCACGACCCTGACGCGCGGCTACGACCGCATCACGATGCACGGGGTCCGCCGCAGTTTGTTGCTGCAACAGGTGGCGGCACTCGGGTTGCCGCTCGACGAAGTCTGGATTTCACCTGCTGCGGCCAATGCCGAGTACGAAACGCAAATGGAGGCCGTGCTGCGGCAGTGCCAGGCACGAGGCATTGATACGGTGGCGTTTGGCGATATTTTCCTGGCCGATTTGCGGGAATACCGCGAAAAGAACCTGGCCCGGCTGGGCATGCAGGCGATTTTTCCGATTTGGCGCCGCGACAGCACCGAGCTCATCGAGTCGTTTAGGCAGCGCGGCTTCAAGGCGCGGCTGGCGTGCGTCGACGCGGTCAAACTCGGGCGCCGCTTCAGCGGTCGTGAAATCGACGCCAATTTTTTGTCCGACCTGCCCGCCGGTGTTGACCCGTGCGGCGAAAATGGCGAGTATCACTCATTCGTGTATGATGGGCCGCTGTTTCGCACGCCCATTGCACTGACCGCCGGAGAAATCGTCGAGCGTGAAGGGCGGTTTTACATCGACCTGCTGCCCGGCACTGCCGCGGCCTAGGGCCAATTGTGCATGATGCGAGTTTTTTTCGCTTGGAAGAACCGGCGCCAGCCGCTCGTGCCACAGGAGTTTCAAACATGATGACCCCCCGATTCGTCGTGCTGCTGGCGGCCACGCTGGCCGCCGTCGGGCTGCGCCTGGCCCCGCATCCTGAAAACTTTTCACCGATGACGGCGATTGCGCTGTTTGCCGGCGCAAATTTCGCCAGCCCTGGCGCCGCGGTTGTCGTGCCGTTGGCGGCATTGTTTGTCAGCGATGTGGCGCTGCATTTGACGCGGTTTACGGCGTTTCCGCTCACGACCTGGATGATTCCCGTGTATGGTTCGTACCTGATGATCGTGGTCATCGGGCGGATGCTTCGGCGAAACCGCACGCCGCTCAACGTGGCGTGCGGAGCCTTGGCGGGCTCGCTGTTTTTTTTCTTCGTCACGAATTTCTGGGTCTGGGCGATGGGCAGAATGTACCCCCTTACGATATACGGGCTGATCGACTGCTTCGTCGCGGCGGTTCCGTTTTATCGCATGTCGCTGGCGGCTGATGCATTGTACACTACGGTCTTGTTTGGCGGTTTTGCCTGGGCGGAACAGCGTTATGCCGCCTTGGCCGAGCCGCCGCCCGCACCGGTTGTGCCGCACTGACGCTGGCGGTTTCTCTCGCACTGCAAATACCCCATGCGCACAGTTTCCTTGCTCCCCGCAGCCACCGAAATCGTGGCGGCGATCGGCCGGCTGGACGACCTCGTGGGAGTTTCGCACGAATGCGATTTTCCTGCCGGGGCCAGAACGAAGCCGCGCGTTACCGCCTGCGAAATCTATGGGAACGGGTTGCCCAGCGGCGAAATTGATCGGTGGGTCAGCGAGAAGCTGGCGGCGGGCGACGACCTGTTCACGCTGGATGACGTGCTGCTGCGCGAACTGCGCCCCGAATTGATCCTGACGCAGCGGCTGTGTGACGTGTGCGCCCCGGCGTATGGTGGGGTCGTGCAACTTGCCGCCACGCTGCCCGGGCCGCCCAGGGTGCTCAATCTTGAGCCGTCGTCGCTGGGCGACATTCTTGATAATGTGCGTATGGTCGCCGAGGCACTGGGCGCCTCAGCCGATGGCGCGGAGGTGATCGCGCGGCTGACGGCTCGGATTGAATTCGTACGGCAGATGGCGGCAAGGGCCAGACATCGACCCAAAACGGCGGTCGTCGAATGGCTCGACCCGGTGTTTTGCAGCGGCCATTGGACCCCCGAACTTGTCGAGATTGCCGGCGGCGTTGAAGTCTTGGGCGTGCCCCATGCCGATTCGGTTCGCAAGACCTGGGGCGAACTGTTGCAGCTCGACCCCGAAATCCTGGTGATTGCCTGTTGCGGCCAGCCGGGCTCGCGAGCGCTCGAAGACTGGCATCGGTTGTGCCTCGTCGAAGCGATTCAAAGTCTGCGGGCGGTGCGCGAATCGCGGGTGTATGTTTGCGACGGAAACGCCTATTTCAGCCGCCCGGGCCCCCGGGTCGTCGATACGCTGGAAATCCTGGCCGAAATCATGCACCCCGAACTTTTTTTCGGACGATTTCCCGAGCGCGGCGTCGTGCATCTGCCGACGGGCTGAGCGCCGGTTTACCTCATTTTTTCGACGTGCCGTATGACTTGGCGACTGAATGAACGGGCGCTCCAATTGCTCGAATCGGCCGCG
>JAJXXL010000074.1 GCA_021781115.1 Planctomycetota bacterium | reverse complement strand
GCCGCTCGGTAAGCTCACCCTGTTCGAGGTGGCCGAACCGGGATACCAAGGCGTCGCGAACGCGGTTCGTGACGGCTTGGCGAACGGAGGCGTCGGCAATGTTGCGGATCTCTCGCCACAGAATCAGAGCCAGGTCGCCATAATTGTCGCCGAGCGTTCGCAACCCTTTGTTCGTCACCCGGTAAATATAGTGCGGTCGTCCACGGCTCGTACGTGCCAAGTCACGAGCCACAAACCCGGCAGCCTGCAACCGCGACAGTCGCTGGCGGATCGCCGTGGCGGTGACTCCCATGGCCACCCCTAACGCCTGAACCGTTCCGGGGCCGTGGCGATGCATGTCGTTCAAAAAGCCGGTGTCAGATTGATCGAGTGCGTGAACCATAATCACCCGCGATTTCTGCAATGTAGGCCTGTAACGATTCGCTCTTCTGAATTAATGCACGCTCATCGAGCGGATAGTTGTCGAGCCGAACGAATCTCGATCGTCAACATCACTCGTAATCGGGCGATTTGCCAACGACGCACCGCCTCGAACGCTCACTCAAAACCGCCTTCCGCCGGAATTCTACTCACTTTGTGTATTTTCGACAACCAGATATGTGAAAATTCTTTTTAGAATCTCGCTTATACCCAGTCGGGGGAAAGGCACGCGCGCTGATGGTCATTTCTTCCCGCGTTGGAAAAGCCACGCCCGAATGCGAAAGGTACGCAGCGGGAAATACATCTCGCATTGCCAAATTCCGTCGTTAAAATCAACACAATCGATGCGTTGGTCGCCGCTCCAAGAGGGCGAATTGGCCCGGCAGGCAAATTTGGAAGGCTGCCAGGCGTGCCTGTTGCCAAATGGCGAATTCATTTTGCTCAAAACCATTCCAACGCGGGTGCTGCAAACGACGTAGTAAAGATGTCGCTGCAAGGAGCCCGCATGAAGGTCTGCATGTCGAAGCCCGACACCGATTCGACTGAAATCCAACCGTTGGTGGGGGGGGGAAGCGATGCGCGCCTCGTTGAAGAAGTTCGCCGGGGCGATCGCGAGGCATTCGGGCACTTGGTGCGGCGTTATGAAGAGCGACTGATCAGCGTCATAATGCGGTTTGTGCGTGACCGTGAAACAGCACGCGACCTGGCACAGGAAACCCTATTTCGGGCCTACGAACGGCTCGACCAATTCGATCCTTCGCGGCGGTTTGGCCCTTGGTTGTTTAGGATCGGCGTCAATCTGACGCTCGATCACCTGCGACAACGCAAGCGTCGAATCTGGACGAACCTGTTCAGCGACAGCCCGGCTGACCGCGTTCCTGACCCGGCCACGCCCGATCCGAGGCAAGCCCTTGACTTGGAGCAGGAGGTGCGTGCCGTCTTGGATGTTTTACCGGAAAAGTACCGCACCGTGCTGGTTTTGCGCGACTTGGAAAATTTTTCGACGTCAGAAATTGCGGCCATCGTCAATCGCAGGGAGCCGACGATCCGCTGGCGGCTCGCCGAAGCGCGAGGCCTGTTTCAAAAAGTGTGGCTTCGCCGTCAACAAGGAAAGTCTGCGGCAGCCTTCGACGAAGGGTTAAGTGATGATCTGGAAGCCTAAATGCGCTCGCTATCGGCTATTGCTGGCGCTGGAGGCGGGGCATGACCTCGATGAGCAGGACCACGCAGAGCTTGGGTGCCACGTCGCCCAATGCCCGGCCTGCCGCGAGTACCGGAATCAGGTTCAAGCTGGCTATCGAGCGCTTGAGCAAGCCGGTCGAGCGGGGTGTTCGCCAGACACGGGGCCGTCATTGTGGCCCGGGGTGAAAGTGGCGCTTTCCGTGCGCCAGCCGGGTGCGCCGCGTGAGCTCTGGGTGGGTTGGGTTCCGGCAGTGGCGTTGGCTGCGGCATGCATGTTTTTGATTTATATCGTGCATACCGGGCCTTCGTTCGATGAACCGCCTCGCAGTTTGCGGCCCAGGCAGATACAATCGGCATTTGAGCCGTTTGCCGAGGTGGCGCCCCAGAATGTGCCGGGTTCCGTCTCAGACCTTCCTCCGTCGATGCGCCCGGTTCCACACTGGGTTTCAGATGGCGGCTGGAACACGCCCCTTGAACCGGTGCGACGTTTGCCTACTTATTCCACTGACCCGCGTAGTTTCTGACTCGTTCTCGCACCCGCGATTCAGCCCCGGCGGCGCGCGGGGGGACCTGAATGTAGAGGATCGCATGCCGCTGTTTGAATACCGGTGTCCGACGTGTGCGATTGATTTTGAATTGCTGATGCGTGATGGCGATACCGCGGCGTGCCCTCAATGCGGCTCACATCGGGTGGGCAAATTGCTGAGCGCTGCCTCACCGCTGGCGGCGCAAAGCCGGCTGCCGGTTGTCGGCGACTGTCCACCGGGTAACGCTCCTTGCGGCCCGGCGTGTTGCCGTTTACCCTGAAGCCATGACCGATTGGTGTCAGCCTCTCCGCGGGCCGCCCCTGCCGGATGGCTGGCTGTTGTCAATAATTCGGCATTGCCACGAGGGGGCATGGTTACCGTCGTTCGTGCCGAACCAGACCGGCGCGCCGCTGCGCTGATGGTTTTGTACAGCCGGTTGCCGCCCGGCGAGCGCGAATCAAAGTTTGCCGTGGCGCTCGATGCGTGGCGGCAGGGCGTGCTGCTGCTAGATGATCTCTGGGTGGCGCGTTGCGGCGATGCCGACATCGGGGCGATCCTTGCCGTCCGTCAGCCGGGCAGCACGGCTTTGCTTTGGCCGCCGGAAGTCATTGATATTGATGGTGACGGCGCCGGTCAGATTGCCGACCTATTGATTCGCGCCGCGGGCCGCGGGCTGGACGAACAGGGCGTTTTGTTCACCCAAGTCTTGCTGGAACCGGGCGACATTGTCAACCGCGAGTTGATGACCCGTAACGGCTTTCCCCAGCGGGCCGAATTATTGCTGCTCGAAAGAGATTTTATCGAACCGTTGCCGACAATGCCTGTCGTGCCGTGGGAGGTGGTGCCGTTTCAGGAATCAGAACGCGCGCGGTTCGCGTCGATTATCGAACGGACATACCAGGAAACACGCGATTGCCCCAGCTTGAGCGGCGTTCGCAGTGGTGGCGAGGCGCTGGTGGCGCATCGGGCGAGCGGCGTATTTGAGCCCGCGCGATGGTCGGTCTTTCAGCAGGCTGGTCGCGACGTCGGCGCACTGTTGCTGGCCGATCACCCCGACCGCAATCAGTGGGAAGTCGTGTACTTGGGCGTGCTACCCGAATTACGGGGCCGCGGTTTCGGGCGGGCGATGCTGACTTTCGGTTTGCACCAGGCGCGCGCCGCCGGGCGCAGCGGCATGTTCCTCGCCGTCGATGCAGCAAACAGTTACGCGGTTTCCATTTACAAAACGCTGGGGTTTCAGGGCGACTTCCGGCGGGTCGTGCATTTGCGGCTGCGCGGCGAGTGATGTGTGAAACAATTGACAAGTTATCCACATCGGAAAGTGCCGCGCCGGCTAGCGTAAGCAACCGTCAATTTCACCGAAACTGAATCAAGTCTTCACTCTCCGTTCGTGCCGTGCCACAGCCCGCGGGAAACTTTTCTTTTCGGTTTGACACCTGCGCCCAGCCCGGTACTATCTGCCTCACCGAGTGAGTGATCGATGCCTTGAACGCCCGCGGAAATTGGTGCCCGCGGTCTTATCGGGCATTCTTATCGACAATCCGCACGCGTTCACGATTTCCATTTCCCTGCACGAGGTGTTGCGGCGGGGCAGATGGGCGCAGATCGCATTGTGTGCCGTCAGGCGTTTGCGCCCGGGGCACCATGCATCACGGCGCGCATCGCCTGTGGCTGCCACGATCGCGTACAGGCTCAATTGCAGAGATGGTGCGCGCTGAAGGAGGGTGGCACGATGCAACCCGACAGTCTGGCAGTGGTGTCGCAAGCAAAGTCATGCGCAGATTTGATTCTCGCCGAATTCGCCCGCCTCATTGGGCGGCATTCTTTTGAGCACTGGTTCCACCGCAAAAGTCGATTTCAGGTCGCCGCTTCCGAACTGACTGTGCACGTTGCCAGCCCGTTTCTGCTCCGCTGGATGCAGAAGCAGTTCAAGCCCGCGGCAACTCAGGCAGCACGCGCTGTACTCGGTGCCGGGGCCGAAGTCAAATTTGCCGTCGAATGTGCAGAGACCGCCCCAACCGGGCACGCCGCGCCGTCAGCGCCTGCCGGCAGAGCGGCGATTGCAACCCGCGTTGCGCCGCCGACCGCCGCCTCCCCGGCGCCGACTGTCCACGAACGCGGCATCGCCCGCACGGGCCGGCGGTTCGCCGACCTCAGCGACTTCGTCGTCGGGCCGTGCAATGAAATGGCACTGGCAGCGGCGTTCCAGGCGTGCCAGTCACCGGGAATGTACAACCCGCTCTATATTTACGGCCCCGTGGGCACAGGCAAGACGCATTTGCTCGAAGGGGTTTACCGGCAACTTCGGCGCACGCAGCCGGCCCTGCAAGTGCTGTTTCTTTCTTGCGAGGCGTTTACAAATCATTTTACGCAAGCACTGCGCGAGCACACCTTGCCGGCGTTTCGGCAGCGGTTTCGCACGGTTGATGTGCTCATCGTTGACGATATCGACTTCCTCGACGCCAAACGCGGAATCCAGGAAGAGTTTCTGCACACCTTCAAGCAGCTCGAAGCGTGCGGTCGGCAAATCGTCGTTGCCGCTGATCGGCACCCGCGGTTGCTTTCGAAAATGGGCGACGAATTGATAACCCGCTTCCTGTCGGGCATGGTCTGCCGGCTGGAAGCCCCCGACGCCGCGACGCGCCGCAACATTGTGGTCCGCAAGGCGCGGCGGCTCAACGCCGATTTCAGCCCCGAAGCCCTCGAGTTCGTCGCCGATCGGTTCACCAACAACGTTCGCGAACTCGAAGGAGCGCTGAACTGCCTGCAAACCTGGCAAGCCATGACTGGCAAACGCGTCGGTATTACTGCGGCCCGACAGGTGCTTGCCGAACTTGAACGCGATTGCATTCGAGTGGTGCGGTTAGCCGATATCGAACGCGTCGTCTGTGACGTGTTTGGCATTGATGCCGCAGCGTTAAAGTCCGATAGCCGCAACCGCTCTCTGGCCCAACCCCGCATGCTGGCCATGTACCTGGCCCGCAAGCACACCCGCGCCGCATACAGTGAAATCGGCCAGCATTTCGGCGGCCGTAATCACAGCACGGTCATTTCCGCCGAGCGAAGAATTGGCGACTGGGCGCAACGGCAATTGTCGATTCGAATCGCCTCGCACTCGCTTCAAGTCGGCGATGTGCTCGAGTCGATTGAGCAGCAATTGCTCGTCGGTTGAGCCCGCCGGTTGCGGCAGGACACCCGCATTTTCCGGTTTTTTCGCTGCAATCAGCACGCATCGTCGCCGGGTTGTCGCCTGCCGGGGCTGTCTTCAGTCGTCTGGCTCCGATTCTGATCTAGGATTTACGCAGCGGACTGGTTTTCAAAACCAACCCTGTGCGCGGCGTGGGGTGGCCGCTGCGGCGCACGACAGGTCGTGCGCCGCCATTGGCTTGGCCACCGGACCTCGTGCAGGGATCGAAATGGTGCTGACTTTCGCGGCTCTGACGACCGAACCGGCGATCGTTGCCAATCTGTGGCAATTGGGGGCGGTCGTGGTACTTTTGGCTTCCGGATTGGGGTTTGTCGCCGGCCTGCTTTCGGCCCGTTGGAACGACAAGCGTGCCCGCGAACGCGCCCGAATCGGCCTGAACCGCATTTTTCAGACAACTCTGGCAGCGCTTGATTCGGCTCATTCGGCCTGCACGCTGCTTGACCAGCAGCCGCTCGTCAGCCTGCGCCCGGAACAAACGGCGCAACTCGATCAAAAACAGCGCCGGCTCGTCGAACTCGTCGCCAGCATTTTGCAACGTTGCGTCCCCCAGGCATTGCCCGTCGCTCAGGCCGCGCCGCCGCCTGTCGAACCAATCGACTGGGTTATGGAACCGGTAGACCCGGCGTCTGAGCTACCTGCCCGCGCGGCATTTGAAGCCAGCCTGGCCCGATTGCTCGAATCGTTGAGTGGCACTCATCAGCCTGCCAGTCTGTTGCTTGTGCGAATTGATCGGTATCAGTCGCTGAGCACGCGATTCGAACGCCGTGAGATGGATCGACTTGTTCGAAAACTGGGCCTGGTGATATGCCGTGCCGCACGCGATTCTGACTTGGTGGGCCGGTACGGCCCCGACGTATTTGGCGTGTTGATGCCGGGCTGCGATGTCGACGCTGGCTGCCGCCGCGCCGAAGCGATTCGCGATTCGGTGCGAAGCCACCACTTTCGCGTCGACGAAGACGGCCGTGAGATTTTCCTGACAGCGAGTTTCGGCTACACCCTGTGCCGGCATCAAGATAACGCCGACCTGATTCTGAACCGAGCGTCAGATGCACTCGCGAAATCGCAGCGATTGGGCCGCAATCAACTTCACATGCACGACGGCGCCGCCCTCGTTCACTGCGCCGCAAGCTGAACCACCGCCGCCCCAATCGAAAACGCCCAATTCACCGGATGCGACCGGAAACGCCGGCGTCTGCCTTCAATGTCCGACGGCACATTCGGGGGCCGTCTTCGCCTGCGCCTGACAATGACGTTGCCGCGGCTGACTCGACAAGAACCGGCGCTGCTCGCGACAGCCGTTACGCAACTCGGTTTTCTCAGGACCTTGTGCTTGACGATGTGGCAGAGGGCGATGCCGCATTGCTGGCGGCAATTGCCGCCGGCGTCAACGGTAGCGGCCATTCGTGCCGTAACTCGCTCGGCGATTATTTGTTAGGGAGGGGAACGATGCCGTGCCAGTCGGGGGGGGCGACGCGGTTGTGCTGGGCGATCAAGACGGTCAAAAAGTCTTGGGCGCGGTCACTTGCGGGCAATTCATGCAGCCGGCGGTAGGCATCTTCCCAGCGGCCGGCGATGAAATGGTCGACCGCGTCTTCGTAGGCGGTCAAATGGGCGGCCGAGAGCTCGGGGGCATCGTGTTCGCTCGGTAGCAGTTCGCTTACCAAGACCGGCGTTTCCATACCATACGGCAACACGCGGGCCAGCCGACGCGTGCGGCCCTCATCAGGCGGGAGCCGCGTGCGGATGATTTCGGTCAGCGATTCGTCCATCAGGATTGGCACCCGGAACTGTTTGGTCATGCTTTCAAGGCGGCTGGCCAGATTGACGACCGGCCCGAAAACCGTCACTTTGACATGTTCACTTGTGCCAATTTTTCCGGCAACCGCTTTGCCGTGGGCCATGCCGATGCCCATTTCAAAATCGGCCAGAGCGTGACCAGGTCTTCCGGCAGCGGCCACGAAGGCATTGCGGATTCCAAGTGCGGCACGGCAGGCTTGCAACGGCGCTTCGTCAGAGGCGACGGGCCAGCCCCAAAAACCCATTGCGGCATCGCCCTGAAAGTCGCCCACGACACCACCATGGTTCAGGATGTGCCGCGTCATGACCCCCAGTGCCTGGCTGACTCGATCGAGCAATCCGATCAGATCATGCCGCGAATCTTCGGCCTGGCGGCTGAACCCTCGCAAGTCACAGAACAGAATCGTGACATCGGATTCGCGCGGCGCGAGCAGACTGGAATCGGCGTCGGCGCTCAGGGCCTCGAGGATGACGGGTGGAAAGAACTGCCGCAAGCCCGACTGCTGGCGTTCGAGCTGGTTCAACTTGCGAACCGAGCCTACAATTTCGGCCACAAGTTCGGTGAACTTGACGTCGGCCTGAAAGTACGCTGCATCGCCTCCCGACGATCGCAGCGGCCCGGCGGCGGCGCGATCGAACCTCCCGGCGAGGTACAGGCCCCACCGTTCAGTCGAGGGACCGGCCACAGGCGTGCAAAACGCCCAGTCGACTTCTTGGCTGGCGGTAAAATCTCCCGGGGGCTCGGAACTTTCCCAGACGTGCAACACGCTCTGTTTTTTGCGGACGATCGCCTCGCCGACCAGCCGGCCGCTGGGGCGCAGCGCTCCTGCGGTTTCGCGGCGGCGGTCGGCGTGCAGGACACGCACGGTGTCCGCGGGGTCGACGGCAACAATGGCGGCCGCCTCAGCCTGGGGCACGCCCGCGAGCAGCAGGTTGACGAGCCGCATTTGCAGTTCGAGGTCCGTACGAGCCCCCCAAATGAGCTGTGGAAGATGCGACAGAACCTCAATGCGGCGGTCGGGGTCGCGGTATTTGACCTGTTGTAACGCCTCGCGCGAAAACGTGACCTGTTCGACCGGGCTGGCTTGAACCCCCGGCGAGCCACTGCCGGCGTCGACCAGACGAAAGCGTGTGCCGCCCAAAACAAAATGCTGCCCATGTCGAACCTCACAGGATTCGACTTGTTTACCCGAAAAGTACAGCGGGTTGCCCGTGCCGGGCAGGCGGCGCACGGCGAGCCGGCCGTCGTGCAGAATCAACTCGGCGTGTCGGCGGGAAATGTGCGGGTCCCAGGCGACACGCAAATCGGCGGCAGAATCTCGCCCGAGGCAGTAGTTGCGCCCGGCAACCAGCGGAATCCGCCAGCGATCGTGCGGACCAGTTCCTTCGGCGAGGAGTTCGGGCATGGTGGAAATCCGGGGACGCGGTAATCAGCGGATACGCGCGCTCAGATTCCGATAAACCGGGCTCCGGGTCAATAGATACGCCCGGGTTGAATACAAATGGCGCATGCCGTGCTGTGCGGCATGCGCCGCGCGGCGCTAATAGTTTGAGTCGAGCGCCCGCAGGCGGCGCGCCTGTCGTGCCCCCCGGCGCTCGATACCGCGCATGACGACTGCCCACATCACGGCGATCAAAACGGCGCACACGGCGACGCCCATGTAGGCATAGCGCATCAGGACGTCGTGAATATTGCGCACAGGCCGCAGGGCGTCTTCGCGATGTTCCTGGACAATCGCAACCCAGCCGGTGTCGCCCACGGGCCAGAACGCGGCGAGCCAGGCGACGCCAAATTCACGGCTGGCTTGCGCGTCAATGCCGCTGACTGGGTCGGAATAGGCCGAATCATGATCGTCGTCTGAAAATGGCAGGCCGCGTCGCACATGGTCGTCGAGCGACTGGAAGCGACTGCGCTGGCCCGGTGTAACGGCGAGTGGGTTGGTGCCCTCGGGGCCGAGTTTTCGCAGGTTTTCGGGCGTCATCCAGGGATGGTCGAGCAAGTTGCCGGTTCGCACGTCGACAAGGGCAATGCTGCGATCTACGTTGTCGCCGCCGCGGGTTGAGTGTACCAGATTACGATAATCTGTGAGAAACTTACCGAATTCGATCGTGCGTGACAGCACGCCGAGCACCTGCTTGTCTTCGTCGTCGAACACGGGAACCGAAATGGCGACCACCAGGCGCTGCGTGGCCAGGCTGCGAAACGGTCGCGAGACGTGCGTGGCGCGTAGGGGGGCAATGTCAGGGGGCGCATTGGCCGGGTCGAAATCGCTGCCCCGCCCGTGGAAATAATCGCGCCACGCGTAGTACCCGTCATGTGTTTCGGCGCGAAACGGCTTACGCCAGATCTGCCGGCCGCTGAAGTCCGTCAGAAACCAGTCTTCGTCGTCGCCGGCGGCTTTGTGAAGGGGAGGATTTTCGACTTCGGCCTTGCGTCGGGTCAGGAACTGGTCGAGCCGGGCATAGGCGAGTTTGTCATCGTGGTTGTGATTGAATTCGGCCAGGGCCGTGCGCAGCGGAGCTTCGCGGGCCACATCGTACATATCGGCCTTGCGGCGTTCGAGATCTTTGTCGAGTGCCAGCGCCAGAATGCGGGCGGAAATCACGTCGCTTTCGAGCGCACGGCTGGCCAGGTTGCGTTCGGCGGCCGCGGCCGCCGCCGTCATCGCTTTATGCACCACGGGAAACAACCCCAGAAACAACAGGAGGGGCAGGGCGATCAGGAGCGCCATCAGTGGCCGCCGCGACCGGTGGCCCAGGCGGTCGTCGAGTGCGCGATCGACGGCATCAGCATCGGGGAAGCGTTTCGCCGGATCGACCTCGAGACACCGGTCGATGATTTCTACGAGCCGGCGGTCGACGTCGCGCAGATGGCGGTGGGCGGTGGGCCGCGGCTGCCGCGCGATCAGATTGCGGTAGACGGCCAGGCGCGCTGCGAGGGTGGGGGCCTCGCGGATCAGGCGTTCTGACTCAGCACTGCGGTAGGGCGGCTCGCCGCACAGCGTGTGGTAAAAGAGAGCTCCCAGTGCATAAACATCCCAACGAGGGTCGGGTATCGCGTTCAGGTCAGCCTGTTCAGGGGCCATGTAAAACAGCGTACCTAGGGCGGGGCTTTGTTCGTGCGAAAGGCGCGATTGTCCAAAATCAGCCAGTCGGGGGTTCAGGTCGCCATCAAGAAGTACGTTTTCCGGTTTGAGGTCGCAATGCAAGATGCCGCTCTTATGGGCATGCTTGAGGGCTCGCGTGACGGCGGTGACGATTCGCACCGCTTCAGCCGGTGACAGGGCGCCGTGCGCCAGCAGGTTTGCGAGCGAACCGTTTTCGAGGTACTCCATGACGTAGTAGGGGGCGTCGGCATCCCAACCGACCTGCAACAGCCCGATGATATCGCGCGAGGTGTACAGCACCGCGAGTTTTTCGACTTCGCGGTTGAGCAACGACCAATCAACCCCCCCGCGATGACTGTAGAACTTGATCGCTACCAGTTTGCCGGTGTTTTGTTCGGCCGCCAGCCAGACCGAACCGTACGCACCCTCGCCGAGGCAGCGCTGTACATCGTACCCGGCGACCTGTGCTGGTGGCTGTGCACGCAGCGCGCTCAATTCAGCAGCACGTGCCAGCGACGATTCGTCCTGTGGCAACGTTGCCGAAGTCGCTCCAGGTTTGAATGGCAATTCAGGCATTGTGGCAGTGCGCTAAAAGGCGATCGATTGCGAGAGCCACCGGCTGATAAGCCGGTCGTGTTTCATCGGTTGGCACTGATGCAAATCTCGGTGAGTCGTCTGACGATGCGTGGAAATGTGTGCGTGAGAGTTCGGCGCCGACAAATGCGTTCGCGCGGCGGCGCAAGACCCCGCATATCATACGCCGAATTTGACGGTTTCGGGAGGTTTCGCCGCATCGGGTGGGCGATTTTATGCAGACACGATTCAGCCCCCCTGGAGAAGTCAAACGGGGCCGCAACGGCTGGTGCAATTCGACGACAGGATTTGCCGTTTTAGCTACCGAAGATCAAGCTTGCCGAAGCGAATCGCCGTGCGGTGTGCGCTCACGGTTCCACTGTCCCACACGGCGTAAAACTGGCCGGGTGCGTATTCGAGCAACGTGGGGTATGAGTTGTGCACACTCCCGTCAAAAAACGTGCGTTCGGGCGACCAAGGCTCGTCGGGACGCTTGAGCTTGTAGCGCAGGGCACGCCGCTCAAAGGCCTTGCCGTCGTTGTAGACGTACAGGTATGTTCCGCCGGTCGCGCGGCCAAAAAAGCCTTTGGCAACTGAGTTGTACAGGTCGGGTTCGGCGATGGCGGGAGACCACGTTCGGCCGCCGTTGCGGCTGCCGGAGGAAAACGCGCGGGGCGGGTCGAGCGCTTCGCCCGGGCGGTCGTAGCGGGCGGTGCGCATCATCATGAGCAGGTCGCCATTGTCGCCGGGGGCTAATTGTCCCTCATGCAGAAAAACCTGGCTGTCAGCGGGTTGGGGCACAAAGCCCGGTTCTTTTCCATGTTCGGGCAACCAGGCGTCACCGGGCGTTGCGCCGGGCAGCCGCCATTCGAGGAGGCTGGTGCTTTCCAAGACAAACTGGTCTCGCGAACCGCGGGGGTCATTGCGCAAGCTGTTGCGATGCACGGGCAGCAGGTAGCGCCGGCCAGCCGGCCCGTCGAGGTGCTGTATCCCGCCGACTATGATAACCGGGCCCGAATAGTGCACCACGAGTTCGACGGAAATCCACGAACGGCCGCCGTCGCCCGAATACGCTGCGGCTAACTGCGAATCTTCGCTGTGGGGGCGGGCCATCGGGCAGCGCATGGCAAAGCACCACAGCACATCCTGAGCGGGTGGGTGGTACAACACGGGGTTGGCATAGGCGAACGCCGCATTTTCCCGCCGGTGGTCGAAAATGGGAATTGCCTCGCCCCACGATTTTCCATCGTCAGGACTGACGCAACACAGGATGTCACCCATGTCGGTCTTTTCGGGAATACCGGCGCGGAAGGCGACCACCAGGCGGCGATCAGCCCACTGGGCGATGTACGGCTCCCACAAGCGGGCCGACCCTGGGTGCCGTTCGAGGCTGCGGACGACGACCACATCTGTAACGTCGCCCGTGACCTGGGGCGTGCCGGGTTCAGCGGCCCAGGATGCATCGGCCAGTTGACAAAAGGCTGCGGCCGTCATGGCACAGCAAACGTACCAGCGCAGCCGATGCACCACGGCGGCACAAGAATCAGGCATTTGCATTTTCCTGGTGTCAGGGGGTGATGTTTGTAAATCGAGTAAGCGATCGATTTCCAGGCAGCGATACCGTTGCCGCGAGTAGATAAGCATCGGGGGATTATCAGCGCAGTGCCACGCGATGTCGAGTCGATCACGAAGATTGAAAAAGACACGAGTCAACACGACCGCGGCAAGTCTGTGGCCAACCACGAGGCGGATTTGAGATTGCGGCGAGGTTGGGGTATGCTGGAGAGAGGAAATTTTCTGAGGGATTGCACGGAAGCGTGCCTGCGCCATGTTCGGCACGGGCCGGGAGAATTGCGATGCCACGAAGCGCATGGGTTCGAGCGCTGTTTCATCCGGTCGGTTGGTTGTTGCGGCCGCTCACAGTCGTAACGATCGTCTGTGCGACACTCGCCGTATCGGCGCCGCCCAACTCGCAGTTGCCCGACGCGGCCGCAAGGCTGCCGGTTCGAGTGGCTCAAATTGTGCCGCGGCCCCGGCGGAGCTTGCCTGACCCCGCGATTCCGGCGGCGGTGCTGCCAACCGATCGCAATCTGCAAAAGCGGCTGTCGCGGGGGCGCGAACTGGTTCAAGGCGATAATTACAGCGAAGGGGTACAGGTTCTGCAAAGCGTCCTTGAGCATGGCGAGGATGCGTTCTTTCACCCCACGCCCGATGATCGCGCGCTTTACCGCAGTCTGAAACTTGAAGCTCAGCGACTGATTGGCGAACTGCCGCCGGCCGGCCGTGAGATCTATGAAACCCAGTACGGTTCGCTGGCCCGGCAAATGTTCAACGAGGCCGACGCACGGGGCAACGCAGCCGGTCTGGCCGCAGTCGTTCGCCAATATTTTCATACGCAGGCCGGGTACGAAGCGGCGTATCGCCTCGCAGCCAACCACCTCGACCATGCGCATGCGCTGGCAGCAGCGCTCTGTTTCGAGCGGTTGCGCTCGACGCCGGGCGCGGGCGACCGCTTTGAGCCGTGGCTGTCGTTGAAGGCCGCATATTGCTGGAGCCGGGCGGGCCAGCCTGATGCGGCGCGGCGGGCACTCCAAAGTTTGAAGGGGCAGGGCAAGCCGGCTCTGCTGAACCTGGCCGGGCGCAGCGTGGCGCTGTTTGCCGCACCGGAACAGGCGCTGACATGGTTGTCGACCGTGCTAGGGCCACTCGAACCGGCGTCGCCACCGTTTCAAAACCTGTGGGCAATGCCGCGCGGCGACCCGGCACGCAACGCTTTTGGAACCGGTTCCAGCCCGTATTTGAATCGGGGCTGGCGGATTTCCACCGTGCCGGGTTCGGCGGAAACACCGCAGCAGGACGACGTGATTGAGCAGACGTTTGTCGCGCGTAACCGCGAGTACGTCGAAAGCGAGCTCAGCCGCGGGCATTCCTTTGCCCCCAGCGCGCAGCCCCTGGTGATCGACGACTTGGTGGTGTTTCGCGGGTTTGGCAATACGCGGGCCGTTCATCTGGCAACGGGGGCGGTTGCGTGGTCTTCGGCCGATTGCGATCAAACGCTGGCCGAGGAAATCGCCCCTACGCCAGCGGCGCGGGCGGTGCAACAAACGGCACCGCGGCTGGCGGTGCTGCTGGGGCAAAGGGCGTTCGTCGACAACACTTTCGGCACGCAAAGCAGCGACGGCGAACTTGTGTTTGCGGTGGAAGACTTGGGTTACGTTGGGGCGTGGGCGAACAACCCGGCTGCGCCGCCGTTCGGAGTCCGCGACGACAACCGTCTGGCGGCCTACGAACTGCGGACGGGCCGACTGGTGTGGAAGATCGGCAGTCGCAAGGACGAATTCGATGATGATTTTGCCGATACGTTTTTTCTTGGTCCGCCGCTGCCCCTGGGTGGTCGGTTGTACCTGCTGGCAGAATGGCACGGCGAAATCCGGCTGATGGCGGTCGTTTCGCAGACTGGTCGGCTGGAATGGTCACAAACCGTCGTGCAGACGGAAATGGCGTCAGCGCCCGACTACCAGCGGCGGCAATGCGGGTTGTCGCCTTCGTATGCTGCGGGGGTGCTCGTCTGCCCGACCGAAACCGGTGCTGTGGTAGCGGTCGACCTGATCACGCGCTCGCTGATGTGGGGCTTTCATTATCGCAACGCGAGTTCGCCACAAGATCCCCGGCTCATTCGTCCATTCGGGGCACCTATGAATGGAATGGGGCGGGGGGTGGGGGTGATGAGCAACGACCAGCAGCACTGGCTCGATTCATGGCCCGTCGTCAGTGAGGGAAAGGTACTGGTGACGCCGCGCGACGGGGGCGAGTTGTATTGCCTCGACCTGTTCGCCGGGGGACTGATCTGGAAGCGACCCCGCGGCGACGGCCTGTACGTGGCTGGTGTGCACGGCGGGAATGTCGTCGTCGTGGGGCGGTCGCAAGTGCAGGCGTATCGCCTGGCCGACGGGGCTCCCGCGTGGCGCGAACCCACGACGGTCGCCGCACCTGGTGGACACGGGTTTTTCAGCGGTGATCGGCTGTTCCTGCCGCTGACTTCGGCCGAGGTGGTCGAAATTGAAATGCACTCGGGGGCGATTGTGGCCCGCGCCCGATCGCGCGACGGGCGGGTTCCTGGCAATCTGGTGGGGGTGCGCGGCAGGATTGTGTCGCAAACGGTCGGTGAAATCGAATGTTTCCCGCAAATCGATGCGCTCGAACTCGAAATCGCTGAAAAACTCCGAGTCGAACCAGACGATGTGCCGGCCCTCGCCGCCCGCGGGGAAATTCTCATGCAGCGCGGCAAGCCGCGCGAAGCATACGCCGACCTGAAACGGGCGTTGGCTGTGCGGTCTGACGACCCGCAAGTTCGCAAGGTGTTGGCCACTAGTTTGCTCGAAGGATTGCGGGCTGACTTTGCCACTTATCGGAGTTCGTCGGCTGAGATCAGGCAATTACTGACAACGCCCGAACAGCAGGGGGATTATGTGCGGGTATTGGCCGAGGGCCTCGAACAGGCCGGCGAAACGCGGGCTGCGTTTGACGAATACCTGCACATGATCGACCCACTGATTGACCCGCCGATGGATCGTATCGACGGGGCGCTGTCCCTCCGCCGCGACCGGTTCGCCCAGGCGCACATGCGGGCCCTGTTCGAACGTGCGGCAGTTGGTGAACGCGAAACGCTCGATGCGGCCGTTTTGGTGCGGTTTAATTCGGCGCTCAAGCGAAAGAATTCGGCGGCGGCGGTGTACCTTGATTGTTTCGGCGGCCGCAGTGCCGCCGCCGCCGCCCGCGACCGTTGGGCTGGCATTGTCGAAGAGCGTGCGCAGTGGCTCGAACTGGAAGCATTGCTGGAGCCGCTCGAACACGACGCTGATCGTCAGATCGCACGGACGGCTGCGGCCCGCAGGGTTTCGCTGCTCATCGCTGCCGACCGCCCGCGCGAAGCCGCTTCCGAAATTACCCGCATCGCAGCCGAATGGCCCAACACGCCGCTTCTCGATGGCAAGACTGGCGCCGAGCTTGTTGCCGGCTGGCGGAGCAACCCGGTGATCGATCAGGAATTGAGCGGCGGGTTGCGGTGGCTGACAGGGGTCGTCGACGTCGCGCTCGAGCCGCCTCCCGCCAACGGGTACCTGGGCAACCGGGGCAACGTGGTGGCGATCGACGGCGAGCGCGGACGGTGCTTTCGCGAGGCGGCGCTGGAGGTCGATTCGCGGGGCGGCGAATTGGCCGCGGTGGATGGCAACGGGCGGAGCTTGTGGAAGATCGCGCTGCCTAACCCGTCCCCGTTTATTGCTCCTGACGTGACTCGTGCGATCGCGCATGAACACCTCGTGCTGGTTTCGACCGGTTGGCAGGTCTCGGCGATCGACACACTTGGTACAGGCGACGAACCCGGCGCACGCATTCTGTGGTCGTTTCCCTTCGTGGAGACGACGTCGGGAGCGAACTCGATCGGCATGGGAACACAGGCCCGCCCGATCATTCTGCCCGGCGGACGGCAGCGGATCATCGTTGCTGATCAACTCGGCCAGCCGCTGGGTTCGCTTGGCCCGGTAACGGTCGATTACGCCGCGTTGCAACGCGGGCGGCGATTGTTCGCGGTCGAACCTCGAACGGGCAAGACGTTGTGGGTTCGCGACGACCAGTCGCCGGGGGCAGAACTGTTTGGTGACGATGAATTTGTGTTCGTCGCTCCGCCCGACGCCGACGAGGCTCTGGTCTACGACGCGGCGACAGGCCAGGCCCGTGGGTCACGTGGCATTCCTCCCCAAGGTGTTCGGCTGGCGGCGTGGAACCGTTCGGTTTTGACATGGCGCCCCGAGGGCGATTCGCAATCGCTGGAGTTGCACGACATATGGGCGGGGCGCGTCACGTGGCGGCAACAATTCGCTGGCGATGCAAAGGTGCAACTGCTCGATCTCGATGAAGTCGCAGTGCTTGAACCGGGCGGGAGGTTCTCGATCGTAAGCCTGAACGACGGGCGCGCACGCTTCGAGGGCCGAACCGAGCCGGAAGCGCGGCTCAGAAGCGTGCTCGTGTTTCGCGGGCGCGACAACTATACGGTCATTGCCAATGCGGCCATGCCACCCCTTGTGGGCAACATGCGAATCACCACCGCGGGCGTACACGGCCAGGCTGTCGCCGGGTGGGTGTACGGGTTTGATCGGCAGACCGGCGAGAAACTCTGGACAACCCGGCTTGAGCCCCAGGCGATTGACGTCACGCAATCGCCCCATTTGCCGATACTGGTGTTCATGTCGCAGGCGTTGCGGAGTCTTCCCAACAACCGCGGCGTCGAAAGTCAGGCCGAACTCCTCGTTCTCGATCGGCGCAACGGGCGCGTGATTTACCAGGCGAAACCAACCGACGTCAATTTGACATACGTCGAAGTCCTGGGTGATCCTGAAAATCAGACCATTGAGCTCAAACTCGCCCGCCCGCACGTGTTGAACCAGTCGGTCGTTAAGTTGCGGTTTACTAACAAGCCGCTGCCTGATTGAGGCCGTCGCGCCGGGCGAGCGCCGATGGCCGATTCGCCGACCCGACGCACATACGAAGCAAGCCGGAAAAATCAAGCCGTAAGAGGCCGGCGATGGAAGCCCGCGGGTATGGGGGGGGCTTTGGGGCAGTGCGATGAAACGACGAAAAAGTCGTCAAAAAATTCCACTTCCCAGGAACTTTTCGGTTTGCTAGCATTCGCCCGCTTTGCCGCCGATGTCGAAATGTCGTCTTGAACGGGTGTTCGAGACGTTCGGCGGCGCCGGTTGCTGTTCAAGGTTCTCTGCCGGATCTCGGGTCTCTGGCCGAGTGCGTTGTCGCCGGTTGAAATAGTTGTCAGGAAGGATCCGAGCGATGAATCTTCGTACGCGGCGTTGTTGTTATGGCGTGGTGTTGCTGGCAGTGGGCGCCGGCTTTGTACAAACCTTGCCCGCCCAGAATGCAGCGCGCGGCAAGGCGGTTGTCGGCAGGCAATCGCGGGCGGCGGATGCGTCCCGCAAGGTCATGCGTCCCGGCGACGTCGACCTGGCCCGCAGCCGAGCCTTCGTGCTGATTGGCGCCACGGGACTGGGGCACGAACATGGGGCCGAGGGCCGGCTGGCCGCAGGAGAAATTCACCTGGGGTCCGAAACGAACGCCGGCAAGCTCGTGTTTGACATGCCGACCTTTGTTGCCGAAACGGCCGCGTCACGAAAGTACGTTGGACTCGAAGGCGAAATCGGTCAATCGACGGCCCGCAAGGTCACCGAGAATATGCTGGGCGGCGACGTCCTGAACGTCGAAAAGTTTCGCACGGCGCAATTTGTCATTCATTCGGCGATGCCGGCGCCCGTGAAAAAGAAGACCGGCAAGGCCGACCCGCCGTTCGTGCTCGACGGCGAATTTACCCTGCACGGTGCAACCCGCCCGCTCAAAGTGATGGCGACGGCGACGGCTGAGTCTGGTGGAATTCGCCTGCGAGGGCGGTTCACGGTGAAGCAAACCGATTTCGGCATTACGCCGTATTCCAAGGCGCTGGGTGCCGTGGGCGTGGCCGACGAACTGACGATCTGGGGCGACGTGTGGTTGCACGACGACGCTGTCAGCCGTTCTTGAGCCGGGCCGTCCTCGTGTGCACCGCGCCGGCTTGAATCCAGCGACTGCCGCGCGCACTGCTGCGGCGCGCGGCCATCAGTTCGCCCGGCGTTCGTCCCTGTCAATTGCCCCCGAAAACTCAGCCAGAATACCGGTCACACTCAGGCCGCAAAAGGAGTCGCACCCCTGATGAGCCGAATCTGCGGCATCACGTTCGGCGGATTGTCGCAAATCCTGTTTGCGTTCACCGTCGTGCAACTCTTTCTGTTCCTGAAGGGGGCAAGCGCCCCGCCCGGCCCCGCCGCGCTCTGGCGTGATGCGGGGCTGGCGCTGCAATTCGGCGTGCTGCACAGTTTGATGTTGCACCCAAGAGTTCGCGGCTGGCTGGTTGATCGGCTGGTTCCAGCAGCATTTTATGGCTGTGGATACAGCGTCGTTACCTGTGGCTCTCTGCTGCTCACGTTTGGGTTGTGGCAAAGCAGCCCCACCGTCATATGGCAGGCTGCGGGGGCGATGAAAACGTTCGTCGAGGCGGCGTACCTCGCCACATGGGTCGGCTTGGCCTACAGTCTGCATTTGAACGGGCTGGGTTGGCAAACCGGGTTTACACCTTGGCGGCATTGGCTGCAAAATCAGCCCGTTCCCCGCAGAGTCTTTGCGCCGCGCGGGGTGTATCGGCTGATCCGCCACCCCGGATACCTGTGTTTTATGGGGTTGGTCTGGCTGACCCCGGACATGACGTTTGACCGCGCGGTCCTGACGGTCGTTTGGACGACGTACATTTTTATCGGAAGCTGGCTCAAGGACCAGCGGCTGGTCTTTTTCCTGGGCGATTTGTACCGAGAGTACCAGTCGCGAGTGCCCGGCTACCCCGCCATGCCGATGGGACCTTTAGCGAAGGTCTCGTATGAGTCAGCCCGGTCAGTTCCAGCGGTCCGATTAACCTCGACGGGCCGTTCCC
>JAJXXL010000571.1 GCA_021781115.1 Planctomycetota bacterium | reverse complement strand
TCGAACGGCCTTGGCGGTCTTGCGGGACTTTCTGGTAATCGCCGCCTGAATGCCTGCCGCAACCATCATTGGAGACTTAGGCTTTCCCTGTCCACCGTTGAACATCTTCGCCTTTCAACTGGATGTTTCAGAGCTTTTTCGAAAACGTTGCGGATGAGGTTCCCTTTATATCCGGATTCCGGCGAGATCGGAGCCGGGCAGGTCATGGCCTTGCCGACAGTTTGACCAGGTCGAAGCCGATCGTGAAAATTGCGGCGTCGACGAGAGCGTGACTGATCCACACGGTTGCCAGCGTGCGTGTGCGGTGGTAAAGCCACGCCCAGCCGAAGCCGCCAAGGGCCACTGCCAGCGAAAAGCCCCATGTGGCGCCCGACTGCCAGCCGAAGTAATCGGCCAAGATGAACACATGGTGCGCGGCAAAGCCCGCGCTCGAAATCAGTGCGGCCCGCCTGGTTGAAACGAACCGGTTTAACCGCGCAAAAACGAACCAGCGCCAATAGTATTCTTCGAGCAGCGAATGCACCGCCGAGTAAAACACCGCCAGCACGGCGTAGCCCAACCCGCTATCCAGCCCCACGCCCGTCAGGCGGGCCCGTAGCGCCGGTTCGGCTGCGGCGAACAGCCCGATCGGTTTCAGCCACAGCGCGTACAGTGCAACGGCCACGACAAAGGCCGCTCCCCCCGTGCCGCATCCTATGAGCCAGTCGGCACGTGTGGGCCGTCGCAACGACAGGCGCTCGTGGCGTACGACCAGCACCCAAACGGCGGGAAACCCGAACTGCAAAGTTTTGCCCGCCAGCCAGGCCAGTTGTTGCCACCCGGCGGCCGCAGCTTTAAGCCACACGAAATAGGCCAGCGTGACCAGTGTGGGAAAAACGAGCGCCACGGCAAGTGCCGCCGCGTCGGCGCGCGGGCGGGCATTCGGCGGCGAATCTGCGGGCGTGTGGTTGCGGGCCATAGTCGGCGCATGATAATCGTGCGAGAACCGGATCGCCACCAGTCGTGCGTTGTTCTGGTTGCTTTTGATGCGGGCGGTCAGGCAGTATACTGCACAAATGCCGGGTCGGTGACTGCAGGCGCTGATCCGGCGCGGTAATGAGCGCCGGCCAACGATTCGGCAAATAATCACGTAACAACACAGGCCATTTATCAAGTGGAGAGACGCCATGCGAATGCGAGGGACGGGCGCGGTGTGTGGTTGGTTCGGGGTGTGCCTCGCCAGCGCGTGTATTTCGGCAGCCGCCGATGGCTTGCCGGGAACCGTACCGCTTACGATATCGCAACCGCTGGATGTGCTGATGGTCGAGGGTATCGACCGATTTGCCATGCGCGCTTTGACGGGCGCGGCAGGCGAGCGCGAACAGTATTGGAAGCGCGATTACAGCACACCGGCGGCGTACGAAAAGAGTGTTGCCCCGAATCGCGTCCACTTGAGCAAAATTCTGGGCGTCGTCGACCCGCGGGCAACGAGTGAAAGTTTGAATCTGGTCGCCGGGTTGGGCCACGATGCGGCGATTGCCAAAGCTGAACAATATACTGTGTACGCTGTGACCTGGCCCGTTTTAGACGGCGTAACGGGCGAAGGGCTGTTGTTGCAGCCGAAATCGCGGCCGATCGCCCGCGTCATGGCCGTTCCCGATGCGGATTGGTCGCCTGAAATGCTGGTCGGGCTGGCAACCGGCCTCGCACCAACGGCGCAATACGCGCGACGGTTGGCCGAACAAGGCTGTCAGGTGTTGATTCCGACGCTCATCAATCGCCGCGACGACTTTTCGGGCAACCCCGAGATTCGCATGACAAACCAGCCGCACCGCGAGTACGTCTATCGGCAGGCATTTGAAATGGGCCGGCACATCATTGGTTATGAGGTGCAGAAGATTCTCGCGGGAGTCGGGCAGCTTGCGGCGCTGAATGCCAATGAAAAGCAGGAGCTGGGGTTGGGTATCGTGGGCGTGGGTGAAGGCGGCCTGCTGGCGCTGGCGGCCGCGGCGCTCGATTCTCGCGTCGAAGCGCGCATCGACGCGGCACTTGTCAGCGGGTATTTTCAGCCGCGTGAAGCGGTCTGGCAGGAACCGATTTATCGGAACGTGTGGGGCCTGCTGCGTGAATTTGGCGACGCCGAAATTGCGAGCCTGATCGCCCCTCGTGGGTTGGTCATCGAGGCGGCCGCGGCGCCCGAAGTTTCGGGACCACCCGCTCCGCGCGACGGGCGCGGCGGGGCGGCGCCCGGAAAAATTACGACGCCCCAACTCGACGACGTCCGTCGCGAATTTGAACGGGCTCGCGTGCATTACGAGCAGCTCAAGCTGCCGGAGCGGTTGCACCTCGTCGTCAGCGGCGACGGCAACGGCCCGGCCGTCAGCGACGCGGCACTGGCGGCACTGCTCAAGGAACTTGAACACGATCAGCCACTGAAACCGGCAGGCAAAGCGCCACCCGATTTGCGCATGGAGTTTTCCACTGAATCGCGGCAACGGCGGCAATTGGCCGAACTTGTCGAATTCACGCAAAAGCTCGTTCGCCGCAGCGCCCGCGAACGCGACAAGTTCTGGAGCAAGGCCAGCCGGGCCTCGGTCTCGGCGTGGGAGCAGTCGGCCGAGTTCTACCGCAACTATGTTTACGAAGAAATGATTGGCAAGCTGCCGGCACCGACGATGCCGCCCAACATCCGCAGCCGGCAGGTACTCGACGACCCGGCGTTTCGCGGGTACGAAGTGCTGATCGACGTTTACCCCGATGTCGTTGCCGGCGGAATCTTGCTGTTGCCCAAAGACCTCAAGCCCAATGAAAAGCGGCCGGTCGTGGTCTGCCAGCATGGACTGGAAGGCGTGCCGCTCGACACGATTTCGAAAGAGGTCGATGGCTACAATTATTACAAAGCGTTTGCGGCAGAGCTGGCGCGGCAGGGGTTTATCACCTACGCGCCGCAAAACCCTTATCGGGGCGGCGATCGGTTCAGGGTGTTGCAGCGGAAGTCGAACCCGGTGGGGAGGTCGCTGTTCAGCTACATCATCCGCCAGCATGAACGCACGCTCGAGTTTCTCGCCGGGTTGCCGAATGTCGACCCCGCACGGATCGGTTTCTATGGTTTATCGTACGGCGGCAAAACGGCAGTGCGGGTTCCGCCGATGCTCAAAGGGTATTCGCTGTCGATTTGCTCGGCCGACTACAACGAATGGGTGATCAAGAACACGAGTGTGAATGACTCCTACAGCTACATCTTCACCGGCGAATACGAAATGTTTGAATGGAACCTGGGGCACGTGGCCAACTACGCCGAACTGGCAACGCTGATGACACCGCGACCTTTTATGGTCGAACGCGGCCATACCGACGGAGTGGCGCCTGATGAATGGGTCGCGTGGGAGTTTGCCAAGGTCCGGCGGCACTACGATTTCGTCGGCTTGCCCGACAAATCCGAAATCGAATTTTTCAACGGCCCGCACACGATCAATGGCAAAGGCACGTATGAATTTTTGCACCGCCATTTGAACTGGCCCAAACGGGCCGCCCCCTGAGCGCAAAGGTTGCCGCATGCCAGTCCGTGAAAACCGCGTGAAACAGAGGCTGCGCGCGGGAGAGTTGATTTACTCCAGTTCCGTGCGGCTGCCCGAGCCGGGGTTGTGCGAAATCCTGGGTTACGCCGGGTTCGACTTCGTGCTGCTCGACGGCGAGCACGGCGCGGTCGACGCCGGCGTCATTGACCGGCTCGTGCAAGGCTGTTTCGCCGGGGGGACCGTGCCTGTTGTGCGGGTGTTGCGCAATGACGACCCCGAGGCGATCATGCACGCCCTCGATCTTGGGGCGCAGGGCGTGCTCATTCCGCACTGCCGAACCGCCGACGACGCGCGCGCCCTGCAACGCGCCGCGTATTACACGCCGCGCGGGCAGCGCGGGTTCGGCCCGGGACGCGGCAGCCTGTGGGGCCGCGTGCCGATACCCGAGTATTTTGCAACAATCGACGACCAGGTGCTGCTGGCGGCCCTGATCGAAGACGTTGTCGCCGTCGAGAACATCGAAGACATTGCGGCAATCGGCCTCGACCTGCTGTGGGTGGGTACGGGCGACCTCGCTTCCGATTACGGGGTACCGGGACAAACCGATCATCCGCTGGTGCTTGAGGCCGCAGCCCGAATTCTGGCAGCCTGCCAACGCCACAATGTGGCCGCCGGCTTTCCCGCACGCGACGTCGAATCGGCCCGCTGGGCTCGCGAACAGGGCTATCGCGCCATCGGCTTCGGCGGGGCCGAACAATACGTCATGCAGGGAGCGCGCCGCTTTCTCGAAAGCCAGGGCCGGTCTTGAGCCGGTTCGATGTTCGCGACGCGTCATACAACTCCGCGCCGGCGGGCGCGCCACGCGGCATTTCAGGTGTTCAATCAGCATGGATCGACTGGTCATTGGCTGCGGCTATCTCGGCGAGCGGGTGGCGTGTGCGTGGCGTGACGCCGGCGACCGCGTGTTCGCGCTGACCCGATCAGCCGACCGGGCACGTCGCCTGGCTGATCGCGGGTTGACCCCGATCCTTGGCGACGTGACGGATCCCGGCAGCCTGGCCGAGTTGCCCCCGGTTCAAACCGTGTTGTATGCCGTCGGCCTTGATCGCGCTTCGGGTATGACGCAGCGGCAGGTGTATGTCGAAGGTCTGAGGAATGTCCTGCCCCGACTGCCTGGCTCGATTGAACAGTTCCTGTATATTTCGAGCACCAGCGTTTACGGTCAGAACGCGGGCGAATGGGTCAATGAATCGTCGCCATGCGAACCGACGACTGCCAACGGCCAGGTCTGCCTTGAGGCTGAGCAACACGTCTGGCAGCGGTTTCCCCAACAAGCGGCGTACCCGGCCGTGCCATCGCTGGGCGTGTGCGTGCTGCGGTTGGCCGGTCTGTACGGTCCCGGGCGATGGATTGCTCGCGTCGATGCGCTGCGCGCCGGTCAGGTTCTATCCGGCAATCCGCGGGCGTGGCTCAATCTGATTCACGTCGATGATGCCGCGGCGACGGTGCGGGCCTGCGCCCTGCGCGGCGCAGTGCGCGAAACCTATCTGGTTTGCGACGACGCCCCGTCAATGCGATGCGAGTTTTATGCAGGGTTGGCCAAGCGTGTTGCCGCGCCACCGCCGAAGTTCGCCGACGATGCGGTGGTTGCCGACCAAGGGCTGAACAAACGGTGCTGCAACCGGAAGATCCGTGAGCAATTGGGCATCTGCCTGATGTACCCCCGCTGGGAGACCGGCCTGACGCACGCACTGGCAACAACGTCGCACGCCGAATGCCCCTGAAAGGTGCCCGACGGCAGCGCATAGGCCGGCCCGCATTTGCGGCGGTTTATTGCAGTTCGCTGCCAGGCGATTGCTTGCGGCGGAGCTGGCTGAAGAGCTGTTTGTAACTCGTTCGGCGCCCGGAAACGGCCCTGCGCGGCTCACTCGGTTCAGGCCGGGTGAAGTGAGTTGCATTGCGCAACTGCGGGTAGGCTTCCGGTTCAATCACGTCATACTCGGACGTTGCAGAATCGGGTTGCGACAGCTCGGCGGCGAAGTCGTTCGGTGACCCGCCGTCGGCAAATGCGCCCGGTTCGTCACCGGCCGGTTCAAGGCGGTCGAGGATCGATTCCTGGACGTCGCGGCAGAGCTCAGCGACATCTTCGCCAATTTGCATTTCGAGATCGGTGTGGGTGGGCACCCAACCGTCCAGAGAAACCTCGGCCGTCCAATCGGCCAACTCAGGAGCGCATTGCGCGGCGGCTTCGCGTTGCCAAATACCAACTTCCTCGTAAACGAACGGCTCACCAGCCAGAGTTTCTGCGGCAGCGGTCGAATGCAGATCATTGCTCAAGTCGAAGTCCTGCGCCGTCTGTACGAGATTCTGCTCCAGCGGGGCGTCGAATTCGTCGCGCGCACCGCGCAGAATGTCTTCCACGCCCGAGTTGTTCGATTCGTCCGCAGGTGCGGGTGCAATGGCGGCCTTCGACCAGCCGTTGGCAATTCCATCTGACACTTCGTCACCATCGTTCGGTGATGCGCCGTCATCCTGCAGCGAATTCTGGCTCATACAAGCCGGGGCGCTCGATGCGAACCGTTCGGAGGAGAATTGCTGTTCGTCGACTTTGATGCCCTGCGCCACTGGCACCGAAGATTCGCCCGACGCGAGCCGGGCGTAGCGGTCGACCACGACTTCCTCGTCGAAGAAATGCGCGGCGGGTTGCGCGGCCGACGGTTGCAATTGTGTCGCCGTTGGCCAGGATGGCCAGGAAATGACGGGCACGACACCCCGTTCAATTCCATCGAGCCGAGACAGTTCGGGGTGCGCCGCCAAGTGCTCGTCGGCGTTGTCGGGCAATTCTTCGCGAGAACTCCAAATGGGTTCGTCACCGCCGATTTCGAAACTGGCGGCTTCGCCACTCAGCTCTGCTCCCGCTGCGGCGATACGCCCCCAAGAGGGTTGTTCGACGGTTGCTTCTTCGTCGAATCGACGACTTACGAACCCAGCCTCCGGGTCACGGGTGTTGGTCCCGGTTTCGAATTCGGCGTGATCAGGGTGCGTTTCGGTCGCAAGGGCCGACTCGAGGCTGTCGCTCCAGTGCAAGGGTAACTGTTTGAGGTCAACGAGGGCTTCATCGACCAGCTCCAGCGTAACATGGGGCGATTCGGCCACAAACGCCAGCAGCAGACAGTGATCGCACAACTGGTTGATGCATCGCGGCAGGCCGTTACACGCCCGGGCGATTCGCGCCAGAGCGTCGTCGTTGAAAATCTGGTTGACGTTGCGGCCCCCCCAAGCAAGCCGGTACGAGATGTATTCGAGTGTCTGTTGCCGGGTATAGGGTTCGAGAAACACGTGGCACGCCACGCGCTGATTGAGCGCCTCGAATTCAGGTGTCGTCAACCTTTCTTCGAGGCTCGATTGACCGCTCAAGACAACCCTGAGCAGCGGTTGCCCCTTGTCAGAAAGATCGGCCGCAGCCCGAACTTCCTCAAGCAGCCGATCGCTCAGAAGGTGCGCCTCGTCGACGATGAGCAGGCCGCCACGGCCGGCGACGGCAAGCTGGCGCAATGCCGACACCAGTTCCAGTCTGAGCTCCTGTTCATCGAGGCCCGTATAGCGCTGGCCTAGTTCGTACAAGATTGCCTGCAGCAGCGCCCGGCGGGTTGAGAATCGTGCCGTTCCCAAAAACGCCGTGGTATAGCGCCCCTGCAACTGTGCGGCCAGGCGGCGGCACAAGAGGGTTTTTCCAGTACCGGCCGGGGCAGTCAGAATGCCAATGCCCTGACCGTGCTCAATGCGGTGCATCAGTTCCGCGAGTGATTCCTGAATCGAATCCGCGGCGTAAAAGCAACTGGCATCAGGGGTTGTCGAGAATGGCCGCCTCTGGAGTTGAAAAAATGCCTCGTACATGAACGTTCCACCTCATTTGCGGCTCAAGACGAAGTGCGGCCCGACGCGCGCAATCCGTTTCTTTCATCGAACCAACGGCAGAAGCATCTTGAGGAAAGAAGGGAACGGGGGCAGGGTTGGTGGTTGCCAACTGCGTGGTTGGCGGGTACCGGCTGGAATGACGGTGGGGCGGATTTTCGGGCGGGGTGATTGAAAAATCTGCTGCATTTACTGGACTTGCACATAAGTCGTTGTGGTATACTGCACTCGCATATCGTTGTTCCATTCAGGAGCGCCGCATGTCGCTTGGATCTTATCAAGCCCAAACCTTTCCCTCGTCTGCGGAATTCGATGCGACTGACCCCGATCGGTTGGCCGACATCGAACACAAGCATCAGCGCGTTTCCGACTTCTTGAAATCGAACGGTTTCGAAGGTCTGCTGCTGCAACACCCTGTGAATTTCGCCTGGTTCACATCGGGCGCGATTTGCCCGCAACTGAGCGCCAACGAACCGACTGCGGCGGTGTTCGTCTCTCCTGATGCGCGGTTGGTCGTTTCGAACAACGTCGATTCCGGCGAGATGTTCGACAAGCAACTGGCCGGCCTGGGGTTTCTGTTGAAGGAACGCTCATGGACGGAACCGCGGCAGGTGCTGCTCGACGACCTGTGCCGTGGTCGCAAGATGGCAAGTGATAGCGGGTTTGGCCAATCGGCCGATCAATCGCAACGCTTGGCCTCATGGCGAGTGCCGCTGCGTCCGGTCGAGTGCGCTCGAATGAAAGAGTTGGGGCGCGTGGTCGCCCATGCCGTCGAAGCAACGGCCCGCAATGTCGAACCGGGCCAAACCGAATCCGAAATCGCCGGACAACTCGCACATCGCCTAGTCAAACATTCGGCCACGCCATTGCGGCTGCGCGCGGTTGCCGACGGCCGCGCACGGCAATACCGTCATTGGAGTTTCGGAGAGGCCCTGCTCCGCCGCTGGTGTACGATTTCGGCCGTCGCAACGCGGTGGGGGTTGTGCTGTGCGGCCACGCGCACGGTATGCTTCGGCCAACCGCCTGAAAACCTGGCGCACCTGTTTCAGAAAGGGGCCATGCTGCACGCAACGGGGTTGTTTTTTTCACGTGCCGGCGTCGATTTGGGAACGGTGTGGGATAAAGTGCGGCGGATTTATGAAAAGACGGGCCTTGAAGATGACTGGCAGCATTGCGATCAGGCCGACCTGATCGGATATCAAGTCTGCGAAACGCCACTGGTGCCGCGCAGCGAATACCTGCTCGAGCCCGGCATGGCCATGCACTGGCACCCGTCAGCCGAGGCCATTCAACTGGGCGACACGCTGCTGGTCACCGACGAAGGGGGCGTCATACTGACCCCCGTCGACGATCAATGGCCCACGTTGCGGGTTTCGGTCAAGGGGCAGCCCGTGGCCGTTGCCGACATGTTGTGCCGCGAACCGGGCCAGCCGCGTTCGGATTCAGTTCTCGACTGAGCGGCAGGCGACGGAGGCAGGACGGCGTCGCGGCGCACTCCGCCGAGCGCCGCCAGCCGGGCCATCATCAGATTCAGAACCTCGTCTATGACTTCCGGCCCCAACCCCCGCGCATGGTATGCCGAAAGGTCGATCGGATCGCCATAGGTCAAGCGAACACGTCGGAATTTGTAATACGCGGCGACCATGCTCGCGCCCTGCGGGGCGTTGTGAATGAACACTGGGAAAACCGGGGCTTGCGACTGCAAAGCCAGCCACGCCACGCCGGGGTTGCCCGGTAGCAACCCGTCGCCCGTGTTGATTCGGCCCTCGGGAAAAACCCCGAGCAATTTGCCTGCTCGCAAGCGCCGCAGTGCGGCACGTGTGGCGGCCATGTCGCGGCCGTCGCGTTCGACGGGAATCGACTCCATGCTGTTTACGATAAATCGCAACGCCCTGATTTCGCAATACTCGCGGGCAGTCAGAAACCCCAGCGGGCGGCAGCTACGCATGCCCGCCATAATAATCTGCGGGTCGACCGGGCTGCGGTGGTTGGCAATGATGATCGCGGGCCCAATCTGATCGAATGGGCAGCGCCGATTTGCCCGCCAATGAAAGAAAATGCGCATGTAGCCGGCGTTCAGGCCGTACAGCAGCCACAATCGCCAGCCCGCCGGACACCGCAGTGCGCGCCAGGCAACGATCGCGGCCACCCCCAGGCCGTACATGATCAAGGCGAGTTGCGCAGTTTGTTCCGAACTCATGCTCAAATTAACGACCGGACTTGACTGTATATTCCTGCGGGGCAGCGGCTTAACCCGGCCAAGATTCACTGGGGGTGACAAGAGCCGCGTCAGACCGCCCTTGACCGGTTGAGTATAATGCCTCGACCGCAGGGCGAACACTGACGAGCCAGATGTGTCAGGCCCAAATTTCTGGCTGACAGGTCAAGCTGGCAGCAGGTAGCTTGGCTGGCAGCCGCACCATGCGAAAGCTCGCGTCTGGCCAGGTGCATTTTTTTCGACACGCTTACTTCAATCGGAGCGAGCCTTTCCTGTATGATCCAATATATCGCCAAGCGTTGAAATCGGGTCGATACGACCGCACGCGCGCGACAGGTATTCCCGCAACATGACCGCAATGGCCAGTACGAAAGCCCCCGCGCCAGCGACGACGAACGTTTCGTTGTTGACCGACGACGACCTGTATCTTTTCAATGAGGGCAGCCACTACAAGCTGTACGACAAGCTCGGTGCACACGAGATGACGGTCGACGGCGCGACGGGCGCCTGCTTTGCCGTGTGGGCACCCGACGCGGTGCATGTGTCAGTCATGGGCGATTTCAACGGGTGGAACAAATCGAGCCATCAACTGTCGCCGCGGGGCAACTCGGGTATCTGGCAGGGCTTCGTCGCCGGCGTCGCACGCGGTGCCCATTACAAGTTTCACGTCGTATCGCGAATGCACGGGTATGAGGTCGACAAGGCCGATCCGTTCGGCCTGTATCACGAAATACCGCCACGGACGGCATCGATCCTCTGGAATCTCGACTACGCGTGGCATGACGCCAGTTGGATGGAAACTCGCGCCGCCCGCAATCGGCTCGATGCGCCGATGTCGATTTATGAAATGCATCTGGCGTCGTGGGCGCGTCTGCCCGAAGAGGGCGGCCGCGCGCTGACGTACCGCGAATTGGCACCGCGCCTCGCCGAATATGTGCAGCGCATGGGGTTCACCCACGTCGAACTGTTGCCGGTCATGGAACACCCCTTTGGCGGTTCGTGGGGCTACCAAGTGACCGGCTATTTCGCGCCCACCAGCCGGTTTGGTTCGCCGCAGGACCTGATGTTTCTTGTCGACACGCTGCACCAGCACGGAATTGGCGTGATCCTCGATTGGGTGCCGTCACATTTTCCGAATGATGAACATGGGCCGGGGTATTTCGATGGCACGCACTTGTACGAACACCTCGACCCGCGGCAACGGATCCACCCTGACTGGAACAGCCTGATTTTCAATTACGGCCGCAATGAGGTGCGCAGCTTTCTGTTGAGCAGCGCGCTGTACTGGATCGAAAAATACCACATCGACGGCCTGCGGGTCGACGCCGTGGCTTCGATGTTGTACCTCGACTATTCCCGCAAGTCGGGCGAATGGATTGCAAATGAATACGGGGGCCGCGAAAACCTACCGGCAATCAGCTTTTTGCGGCGAATGAATGAAGTCATTTACAAACACCACCCCGACGTGCAAACGATTGCCGAAGAATCGACCGCCTGGCCGATGGTCTCACGACCCACGCACGTCGGCGGGCTGGGTTTCGGCCTGAAGTGGGATATGGGTTGGATGCACGACAGCCTCGAGTATTTTCACCAGGACCCCGTACACCGCAAGTACCACCACGACCGGCTTACGTTTCGCGGCGTTTACGCCTTTCATGAGAACTTTGTACTGCCACTCTCGCACGATGAAGTCGTGCACGGCAAAGGGTCGTTGCTCAGCCAGATGCCCGGCGACGACTGGCAGAAATTTGCGAATTTGCGATTGCTGTACGGGTATATGTACGGGCAGCCAGGCAAGAAACTGCTGTTCATGGGGTGCGAGTTCGCCCAATGGCGTCAATGGACGCACGAAGAAAGTCTCGACTGGCATTTGACCAAGTTCGCGCCTCACGCGGGCATGCAAAACTGGGTTGCGGCGCTGAATCATGCATATACCGCCGAACCGGCGCTGCACGCCCGCGATTGCGACCCGGCCGGCTTCGAATGGGTCGATTGCCATGACGCGCCCGGCAGCATTCTGAGCCTGCTGCGCAAAGGGGGCGACGATCAGATCCTGGTCGTGTTCAATATGACCCCCGTGCCGCGGTATAATTACCGCATTGGCGTGCCCGCGGGTGGGTTCTGGCGTGAAATTCTCAACAGCGACGCTGCTGATTATGGCGGCAGCGGGATGGGCAACCTTGGCGGGCTGATTGCCGAACCGACGCCGTTCCACGGGCGGCCCCATTCGCTCAGCCTCACGCTGCCGCCGCTGGCAGCCGTGTTTCTGAAGTCGCCGGCCGGCGGTTCGCACGGCGGATAATCAATGACGCGCGAAACCCGAAGGGAACACGTGAGCCCGGGCCCGGTTCAACATCCTGATTACCCTTTGACGCTGGGGGCGATTCCGCTCGACAGTGACCGCACGCAATTTCGCGTCTGGGCGCCGGCCGCATTACGGGTCGAGGTGCACCTTGTCGGGCGGCTGGAAGGCTGGGCCGAATTGGCCCCGCAGTGCAATGGGTATTTTGAGGGGGTGGTCAAAAATGCGCCACCCGGTGCGTGGTATTTTTTCCGGCTCGACGTCACGCGGGAGTTTCCCGACCCGGCCGCACGGTTTCAGCCCATGGGCGTGAACCAGCCGTCTGAAATCGTCAGCGCCGACTTTCCGTGGGACGACGATGCCTGGCGCGGAATTCCGCTCAAGGACTACGTGCTCTATGAGCTGCACGTGGGCACGTTCACGCCCGACGGCACTTTTGACGCTGTCATCGACCACCTCGACGAACTCGTCGAACTGGGCGTGACCGCCGTTGAAATCATGCCGGTTTCACAGTTCCCGGGCAACCGCAATTGGGGGTACGATGGCGTGCACCACTTCGCGGCGCAGAACACCTACGGCGGGCCAGCCGGGCTGAAACGACTCGTCAACGCCTGCCACCTGCGAGAGTTAGCCGTCGTCATGGACGTGGTTTACAACCACCTCGGCCCTGAAGGCAATTATCTCAGCCAGTTCGGCCCCTATTTTTCCGACCGCCATTACACGCCCTGGGGCCCCGCGCTGAATTTCGACGGGCCGCACAGCGATGCGGTTCGCCGGTTCTTCATCGAAAACGCACTGTACTGGCTGGGGGAATGCCATTGCGATGCGCTGCGGCTGGACGCCGTGCAAACCATCGTTGATCAATCGGCCAATCCGTTCCTCAAGGAGCTCGCCGACGCGGCTCGGGCTTTGGGCGAACTCACAAACCGCCGGGTGTACACAATTGCTGAGACGAATCAGAACGACGCCCGGCTGAACCAGCCGGCGGCGTTGGGCGGGTATGGCCTCGACGCCCATTGGAGCGACGATTTGCACCATGCGCTGCATGTCCAATTGACGGGCGAGCGCAGCGGCTATTACGCCGACTTTACCGGCATCGACGATTTGGCCGCTGCCTATCGTGACGGGTTCGTGTACACCGGGCAGTATTCGCATTATCGTCGCCGGCGGCACGGCAACTCGCCACGTGACCTGCCGGCCTCAGCATTCGTCGTCTGTTCTCAAAACCACGACCAGGTGGGAAACCGCATGCGGGGCGAGCGGCTGAGCAACTTGGTTTCGCTTGAGCAACTGAAACTCGCGGCTGGGGTTGTGCTCTTGTCACCGTACATTCCGCTGCTGTTCATGGGCGAAGAATACGGCGAACCGGCGCCGTTTCAGTACTTTGTCAGCCACCTCGACCCCGGCCTGGTCGAGGCGGTGCGGCGCGGGCGCAAAGCCGAATACAAAGGATTCGGCTGGTATGACGAGCCGCCCGACCCGCAAGACGAGGCGACGTTCGAAAGAAGCAAACTGAACCACGCATTGCGGCACACCGCCGGTGGGGCGGCGTTGCGCGAGTTTTATCGGCAATTGATTCATTTGCGTCGAACCGAGCCAACGCTCGTTTTGCCCGATGCCGCCCGCCGCGACGTGTGGCGAATCGATTCGCCCGCGCAAATTCTGTTGGTGCGGCGCTGGACCGCCACCAGTGAAACACTGACATTATTTCATTTTGGAGAGGCCCCCACGAAGCCCGCGCTGCCAATCGCCCAAGGTACCTGGGTGACGGTGCTTGATTCGGCTGATGTGGCTTTTCACGGCCCCGGCAGCCCGTTTCCTGCAGAATTTACGTCGACCGGCTTGGCCCCGTTCGCCATGCCGCCGCACGCGATGGCGCTATTTCGAGCTCAGTGACGACCCGGGCTGTTCGCAAAAGCCGGGCCAGTACCGCGGCGGGTTTTCACCGCGCCAATCTCGACGGGCACGCACCTTGAAAACCTGTCAAGACTGGCCACAATGCCTTTGACAGATCGCCGCACAAAGCCTGTCAAAAATCATTCGCCTCGGGTGGCTTCCATTCCACCCGCAGTGAGGCGAATAACTTACGTTCGGGATGGCCCAAAGCCATTTCCTTCCGTCCGTATTATGGCCACCCGATCCTTGGGCGCCCGCTTCGCGCAACCCGGTTGCCAGCGGCGCGATTCGTGGCCGACGGCGATTCGCGGTCGTTGCCCGTCGGTACGGGAAGACGAATCGTGCGAAACCGCCACGCGGCGTGGTTCAAACATGCTCCTGAAGTTTATTTTGTTCAGATCACGGCAATGCTTTAAGGTGCCGAGTACGTCATTTCACAACAGACAGCCGATTCGACGAAGTGTGCGAAATCGAAAGTGGTGTTCTGCGCTTACTCCCAGGCCTGGTCGGCGATTTCGTCAAAGGCCAGATTCTGTTCGACTGCAAACTTGTTCCAGATTGCGGCGTCCCAGATTTCGACGTGGTCGAGCACACCTAACAGCACAACGTCTCGCTCCAACCCGGCAAATTCGACAAGGCGCTCGGGAATTCGGACTCTTCCTTGGGCGTCGAGTTCAACACGCTCGGCAGCAGAGTAGAACAACCGTGTGTACGTTCGCCGTTGCGCAGGGTTGGCCGGCTTACGCGCCAGTTTTCGGCTGAGTCGTTCAAAACCGGCCGGAGAATACAAGGTCAGCGAGCGGCTGACTCCCGGAGCGATGAAAAGGCTCTTCAAGTCAATTTCACAGAAATCGTCGCACAGTCGTTTTGGAATGGCGAGGCGGTGCTTGTCATCGAGATTTCGTGCGTATGTCCCGGTCAGCGGCATTGACCACCACATTTCCCCACTATTCCCCACACGGCCCCAATATAACACTTAGCGGGAGGCGGTCAAGGAAAAAAATCAGGAAATGATCCTGACTGCACGGGCAAATCGGCGCAGGTTGTTGCAGGATTATGAATTGGGAAATGAAAAAAAAATCCGCGTAGCGCCGAGTACGCATCAGAGCCAAGCGTCTTGCCCCATTAGACGCAAAGAAAACGCCGTTGCCCGCAGTGGGGGCAACGGCGTTACGCCATGCAACATATTGAGTTACGAAAAGTGGCCAAGCGAATCAGCCTTTGCCGTCATCCTCTTCGATTTGTTCGAGGTCAGTTTTGAGCGACCGCATGTAAGCCCGCCATTCGACATCAAGCTGCTTGCGATCAGCACCGAACACTTTGTCGAACAGTTGTGTGAGCAAATCGGGGTTGAGCACCGCATCGGGCGGCATTTCGCCGAGCATGCGATAGTAGGCCACGAATTCCTTCAGGTGGGTTTCAAGCAGAAAATGGGTCAGAGCCCACGCTTGGCCGTAGCCATGCAAGGTCGCGCCGTTTGTTTTTGCGAAGTCGAATATCTGATCGCCCACTATAAAGTTGATATTGGAATGCTGGCGATCGTTTTCGAGCGCCCGGTACCATTTTAGCCGCTGGGCGTTAACGGCCCCAATGCCGCCCCATGCGCCGTCGCCCGGGCTTTCAAAATAGGTTGCCAATCCTTCGTGCACCCACGAAGGAATCATCACGTACCGGGGAAAAAGCCCTGTATTACCCGCCATTTGATGGGTGGCTTCATGACTGACAACTTCGATATCGGCGTTTTCCTGGGCAACGTCGATCAGCAGGTTGATCGTTTTCGAAAGCCGCACGGTGCTGGCCGTCGCCGCATTTACGTTTCGCCGCGATTCATCGGCTTGCGTTTTCAATTCCTTTTGCAGTTTTTCCAGGGCCAGAAACTCCTCATCGGTGCCGTGGTCGTAGAACACGCTGATGTTTCGGGTCGGTTCCCAGAAACCAGCGGCGCTCGAAAGCGAAGGGCTGAGGCTCGTGGCATAGCTCGTGAAGTCTTGAAACTCCTTGAACAGCACCACTTGCAGGCGTTCCTTGGGAATGTCGAGTTCGATGCCCTGCGAATCAAACAGCAGCAGAAAGCTTTCGTACACCTGTTCAAGCAGCGCCAACCGTTCATCAGCGCGGCTTTTCTTACGGCCTTCGGCCGGTTTGGCGGGCGTGTCATGCAGCAGGATGAAGTGGTTGCTGCGCTTGACCGTCATGCGATTCGACTTGACGATCCTGCGGATTGCCGCTTCTTCATCGGGCGACTGCGGCAGCGGCTTGTCGATTTCTTTTTTGAGTTCGGAAATTCTCAGTGCCGCAGCGTGCGCCGGGTCAATTTCCAGGGTTTGTTTGACACCGCGAAAATAATCCTTGAGCAGCCCCTTTTTCAAAGCCCAGACCGCGGTTTGGAACACCGCATCGGCGTTTTTGTCACGTGTCGCCTTGCCGAGCATTCGATTAAACGTCTGCTGAGTCGTGGGCACGCGCTTGATTTGCACTGAATCCAGATCGAAATACAACGGCTGGTTCAGGCTCTGATGAACGAAGCTCACCGTTCGGCCGGCATTCACCTGCACGCGGCCTTGCAGGGTCAACTCGAGTTGAGCGACCTGCGCGTCTTGTGGCCCACCGGGCATGCCCGGCCCGCCCGGCCCACCGCCCTGAGGCGCGGGCGAAATACCCGGGCCGCCCCCTCGGCCTGTCCCTTGGCCCAGGGTGACGGGAATCTTGAACACGAGCACGTCGGCGTACAATGGCCGCAGTGCGCTGAAACAGACTGACGCGAACAGCAGGGCCGCCAAGTGTCGGGGCATGAACATCTCCATCGGCGCCCCGGCCGCGGGGCGAACCACCTTTTCAAATCAAAATCGGGGCGGGAATCTGTGCTGCAACAACGCGAATGACAAATTCCGACCCCTGATCAGCGTTTGGCCGACTATGTGATCGCGGTAAAAGCCACCGGTTTTCTGCCGCCGAGCGTTACGGACGCTGTGTTACCAGTTTATTCAGATCGATCGAATCGGCGCCGTGCGTGGTACACAGAGCCTTGAAAACCTCAGGATCGATGTCGGCGGAAATGATTCGTGATGAGCCATCGGCAAACAGAACGTAGGTTCCGGGCCGCTTCAAGCCCAGCGAACCGAAACCGGTCAATTCATCGAAATAGGGCGTGCGCGCACCCCGAATGGTCGCCCCCCCCGCCTGAATCCACGGCCCCATCACCTTCCCCGCCCCGAGCAGCATGATCGTCTGGCCGAGCCCATCGGTAATGTCCTTCGGTTGCGCCATGGCGTCGTAACCGAAAATGCCGGCGCGCGGGTCGCTACGAGGCAACGTCGCCGCAACCACGTTTCGCCGGTCTTCGACGCCCGACATTCCTGCGAAGTGTGTTAGCGCCACTCCTTGAAAAGGAAACCCGCGCCAGAAAACCCGCGCGTCGACCGGGTTCAAAAACTCAGGCACGATGGTGTGCGCCACCATTTGATTCGGCGGATCCATCCAGCTTTTCTCGAAGTCAATCTGCGTATACAGGTCTTCGCGCCCAATGAATGGCAGCAGTTCGGCCATCCAACTGAAGCCCGATCGAATCGGCAGCGTCTTGACGAGAATCGCTCCGCGATATCGATCGGGGCTTTTATCAGGCCACTGCCGAATGCCGTTCGCAATCTCATCGAGACTGCCGGCGTAAACGCCGTCGTTTGTCGGTGAAACGCCCACTGCCGCCGAAACAAACGGCATCATTCCCGGGCCAATCAATTCGATAATTCCCGGCAGTTTGAGCGACAGTTTGAGTTTTTCCTTGTCGCGTTTGAATGCAAAGATTTCACCCAAGTTCGACATACCTTGCCCGGCCCCGGGGGGCATCATTCCCGGCCCCATGCCGGGCATCATTCCTGGCGGCATTCCTCCCGGAGTGGGCTGACCACCTGGCGGACCATGCCCCGCCGGTCCCGGTTGGCCGGGTTGGCCCGGTTGGCCATTCGGTGCCCCATGCCCTGGCGGAGCTCCCGTCGCTTGGGGGCGTGCACCGCCTGGAGGGCCATGACCACCCGGAGGGCCACCTGTTGGAGGTTGCGTTGGACCTGCATGCCCGGCTGGCGGCTGACCAGGGCCGCCACCGCCTGGACCTCCGTAGCCACCGGGCGGGGGGCCACCTGTCTGGCCCATGCCGGCCGGTCCAGGCTGACCTGGCCCGAACCCTTGTGGCATCGCGGCGCCCAGGGTTTGAACGAGTGCCAACCCATCGTTGATCGACTTTTCCATTACCTTGGCGACTGCTTCGGATTGCACGTTGAGGCCCAGGGAAATTGTGCTCGCCCCCCCCTGCCCCGTTGGATTTCCACCAGGCATTGAACCGGGCGGCATTCCACCAGCCATTTGCGAGGCGTTCGAATTGCCTGCGGCGGCGTCGAAACTCACCCCCAGTGCAAATCCGCGCAATTTGGCCAGTTCGGTGATGATTTTTTCGACGTCAAACCCCGGAATTGGAACTGGAATTGGCTCGCTCGCGATCTCCTTTTTCAGGTCGGCCGGGTCGCCAGCGAGCCAAAAATGCGTTTGCGGGAAACTCAGCGCGGCCAACCCCAGTCGCACCGCACCCTGCTTCGAACTCTTGAGTGCGTCGATCAATGTATCGCGGCGCCCGATGAGCAACACGCGCGATTCGATCGTGGCAACAGCGTTTTTGAACGACGGATGGTCGGGCAAAGCCGAAAGTTGCGCCTTGCCGATCTTTTCTTCGCCGGGAGCCGCCCCCAACGACTTCAACACGGCCGCCGGATCGAATTTTTCTCGCGTTTTTGCACAGAGAATCAAATCGCCCGTATCGCGATTGCACCCGGCCCACACAAACTCGAGAGCGTCGGTAGCCAACCCAGCGCGAGCGAACACTTTGGTGACGGCCTGAAGTTGATTGATAAGCGGCTTGCCGGAAGGGTTGGATTCCTTGCTCAGTTCGGCAAAATTCGCGCCCACGGCTGATTTAAGCGTGTCAGGAATATATCCAAACAGTTCGGTAAAAGACGATTTTTCGCCTGTCGCACTGGCCGCCGGCTGGCCACTGGCACCGGGGGTCGGCGCCCCCGCTGGCCCACCGGCCGCTCCATGCCCGCCACCGGGCTTGGCTTGCCCCGCGCCTCCGTCGAGCATATCGACTGGCGCCACGCCGACCACTGCCCCCGCAGCACCGCCCGCTGCCTTGCCATTGTTGGCCTGTGGTGCCGAAGAATCGTCGCCTCCGCATCCCCACGCCGCCAGACAATACACCCCCGCAACGATTATCCCGCAGCGCTGAAACATCTCGCGGCTCCTCGACTGCCCAGTATGATGCGTCGATTGAGAATTTGGCGGCACGCCGCCGGTTCTTTGATTTCCTGATGAATTCTTCGTATTTGGCCGACCTGAGAGGCCTGATGAATTGTTCAGCATCGAGTGTGTCATAGTCATCCTGAGAAGTCAAGAAGCCCAGCGCCGGTCGTACAGTCAACAGTCCTACAGTCAGAGTCGACACACTGACGCCCCGCCATTGGGCGACCGCACTGGCCAAATCCCGCCTTGCAACTGCGTTGGCCCATTTGTTACAGTCCGCCCGCGCCAAACGCCCCTTCGTTTCCAGCCGATGCAAGGATTGCAGTAAACAT
>JAJXXL010000271.1 GCA_021781115.1 Planctomycetota bacterium | reverse complement strand
GATCGTTGAACAAAATCGGCGCATGGCCGTCCACGCGCCGCGCCCCTCATGCCAGCGCCTCCCACACTGGCGCGCCACCGTGCGCGATCGGAATCGGGCGGCCTTCGAGGTCTGCCACCGTCAGGCCGGGGTCGACGCCCAGCAACTGGTAAATCGTGGCGACCAGGTCGCCCGCCGAAACCGGGCGGTCGACCGGGTACGCCGCCTGCGCATCGGTCTTGCCCACGACGCACCCCTGCTTCACCCCCCCGCCGGCCAGCAGCACGAACCCGCATTGCGGCCAATGGTCGCGGCCGGCTTTGGCGTTCACGCGGGGCGACCGGCCCATTTCCCCCATGACCACCACCAGCGTCGAATCGAGCAACCCACGCTCTTCGAGGTCGAGGATCAGTCCCGAGACTACGTCGTCGAGCATTGGCAGCAGCACGCGGCACATGCCGAAGTTGTTTTCGTGCATGTCCCAGTGGTTACCGCTTTCGGCTTCCTCCCAATTCACGCTGACGAACGTCGAGCCGGCCTCGACCAGCCGCCGGGCAATCAGCAGGCTCGAACCCCACAGGTGCCGCCCGTATCGGTCGTGCGCCGCCGCCGGCTCGCGCGACACGTCAAACGCCTCGCGCGTTTTGGTCGAAGTCAGCAGGCCAAACACCTGCTGCTGAAACGTGGTCATGCCCGCCGTGGCTCGTGTCGTTTCCAGCCGGGCCAGGTTCTGATCAAGCTGTTCGAGCAACGTGCGGCGGCGATCGAGCCGGTCGGCGGTAATGTCGGGCAACGCGGCCAGCGAGGGCAACAGCGGCACGCCGATGGGCACGGTCGGTTTGTAAAATGCCCCCTGCCCTTCGAACTTCTTGTCCCACAGCGAAAACAGCGGGTCATACCGGCTGCCCAGGTAGCCGCCGTAGGGGCCGGCGCGGCGCAGCGACTGCGAATAGCCGGGAAACGCTGGCAGGATCACGTAGGGTGGCACGTCGCGAGGGCCCAGGCCGAGGTACTGGCACACCGAACCCATCGAGGGGTGGTCGCTGCGCTTGGCAAAATAGTTCTGCTGGTCGTTGCCGAGGTCGAACCCGGTGTACACGTTGTACGGGTTGTGGCTGTTGTAGCGGTGTGAATAGGTGCGAATCAGCGTGGCCCGATTCATGATCAGGGCGCAGCGCGGCAAATGCTCGCAGATAGACAGGTCGGGAACCGACGTGGAGATCGGCTTGAACTCGCCGCGAACCTGAACGGGCGCGGCGGGCTTCATGTCAAACAGATCGAGGTGCGGCGGCCCGCCAAACAGGTTCAGCAAGATGACTGACCGCGCCTTGCCGGGCACGGCGGCCGGGCCCGATTCGCGGGCCTGCAACAGCCGGGACAGCGTGACGCCGCCCAAGAGCGACAGGCCCCCCACGCACAGCGCCTCGCGCCGCGGAACTGCATCGCACAGCCGAGATTCGCGTCCCAGAATTCGCAACATGCCGCAGGCTCCCCAAGCGACTGATCCGTCAGGAGATCAGAATAACGCATCAACTCGCTTCGATGCAAGAGCGGCTCGCGTGTGAATTGGGCGTGGGGGCGTGCGACGCATTTTGCTCCGTCGAAAAAACGGGTAGAAGGTCCCGTGGGAAATGGGCGATTGGACTCGCCATAACTTCAGCAGGAGCCCCTGGATGGCCAAAAGTTCGACCGGCCGCACGAAATTGACATCGCCGGTGCGCGAGCAGTTGAACAAGATGGCAGCCGAGGCCCGGTTTTTGGCTTGCGGCGAGGCGGGTTGCTCCGCGTGGGGAACCAAGTTCGCCGAGATCGAGGATGACGCCAAGGAAGTCGGGTACGAGTTTATTCGGCTATTGATGCAGCAGACGGCCGATGGGTCCTCGCGTACGCCACGAGCCAGCCGTCAGCCTCGGTGGCAAACTTGGCCTTCGCAGGCGCCGTATATTGGCTGTTCCGCTGCGACCAAAGCATGATTTCCGAATACGCACTGGTCACGTCCTTGCCGCCCGTGCCGTGAAAGAACCCGTCCGGCAGTTCATTTTGCACCCACTGCACGAGGTCTTCTTCCGGCCGGCCCGCAAGCAATTCGCTCTGAACCTTGTCGATGCTGAACACCGATCCGGAGTTGTGGTGGTGAATCAGGCTCTCGCAAAAGCCGGGGCATATGGGAAAGGCGTAGTACGCATTTTTGGCTGCGATGAACACATCTGAATCGAGGAGATAATGCCGATGTTTGCTCATGGGAGGGCCACCCCCAATCGCCGGGCGTATTCCTGAAACGCGCCCCCATGCAACCCAGTCAGGGCGTAGGCTTCCTTGAACGACAGCCGCCCTTCTTTCGCCGCGCGGAAGACGCGCAGCGCGAAAGCCTGACCGATCCGCGTGTTCTGCGTGTTGTAAAAGTCGCCACCCCCCGCAGCCGATCGGGAACGGTGCTCTTCATTCATGTAGGCGTTGTGGAAGTCGAAGAACGCCCTTGGAGGCACGAGGCGCAAATCCATTGCCCGGCGTCCGGCAACGATGGGGCTGACCTTGAACGCCCGGGCTGCTTTGGCGAATGGCTGATCGCTGCGGCCGATAGTTTTCCAAAGCGCACGAAGTTCATTGGCCGGAACCAGGAATTCCGCCGCTGTGCCATCGCACCAGGCTTCGATGTCGTGCGTCGATTTCTCGGCCAGGCCGGCGTTTGTCAACGCACTCGCGCCCAGCCAGAGATGAGCCAACTCGTGCGCGAGCGTGAACATTTGCGCTGATTTCGCATCGCTGCCGTTCACAAAGATCAACGGCGCATAATCGTCGCTCAACGCAAAGCCGCGGAATTCCGACACTTCCAATTTGCGATGCGTGTTGTTGCCGACAATGCCGTTGACTACCACCGTAATGCCAATGCTCTCGATGCTTCGCCGCAACTCATTCACAGCGTCTTGCCAGGTACGCACGGTTGCCGCCGACCCGTCGCCCCGTCCGACCGCTCGACGCATATTCTGGCCGATTCCTGCGGGGTCGTCACTCAGTCGGGCACTGCTGACAAAGCCCAGCGGCTCGCCGTCGCACTCGATCCGATCCTCGCGAAGCCATGCCTGGCGCTGCTGCATCGCATAAATCGTGTCGAGCAAATCGGGGCTGGGCCGCGTCACGCCTTTGCTTTCCAGCGTACGCATGTCGGGAACTGGCAGTTTTTCTTCTGGTGGATCGGGGAGAAACAAATAGCCAAACGGCACATAAGCCGCCTTGGCGAAAGTTTCGAGTTGCTTGAGGGTCGGCTGGGCTTCGCCGCGTTCCCAGTCTTCGAGCTTGGGGAACTTTTTGTAAAGGTCCGCTCTGCGGTCCCCAGCCCGCTCGATGGCCCAATGCAGCAACTCAGGATTAACTTCGACGCGCATCATGTGGCCTCCCTGCCAAAGTTGCGAACGTCGATCTGGCCCGTCACCGCGGCGGTGATGAGGGCGGCGCGGTTTTCCTTCGGGAACGCGATCGCGTGATCGGTCTGATCAGCAATTGCGTCCGGCCGTTGCTGCGTTTCATCGATTGTGCGCACGGGAGAAAATGACACAAAGGCCATTTGGAAATTGGCTGCAATTCGCCGCTGGCGGCCCCGCAGCACGCCGGGCCGATTTTGATATACCCCGAATGGGGTAACCTCGCGCCAGCCCAGGGTCGCGCAGCGCGCCGTGGGTATCGGAACGCGTACGCAGAATTTTGCCCGGAACGGGTTATATCGCTGCGGCGGGTGGCATGGCGGGCGTCTCCCGGATGTAACCCCGTTGGGGTACCCAGACGTGCCATTGCCGCCATTCCCAGGGTGCGCTGCGCGACCCTGGGCTAAGGGTTTCAACCCCGTCGGGGTAGGTTGGCCGCGAGCTTTGCCGATTCGCGGTTGTGCCAATCTCTGTCGCGCGCGGTACAGCACCCTACAACTTGCGTCTTGCTCCTGACGCGGCGGGGCGGCGACAAACCATGAACGTCTGTGCTGCTGAGACACCTTGACCATGGAATTGCTCGAACCGTCGGCATCGGCCTCAATCGGAGCGAGGTCAACACGGCAAGGAGGCCAATAGCGGTTGTATTGCTTGCTCAACTTTGATTCAACCAGAGTAACGTGGTAGTGCAAATCGCTCAGAGGTATTCGCGGTGTTGCCGATGGAACTCTGCAAACATCGCCAACCAAATCCGGCGTGTTGCCGCGCGTCAGCAGCAGGTCACTTGCCTTGAGCAGATCGGGGGTTTCGGAATTCCGTTTGGTCGAAGCGCGTCATCTCAATTGGAGATTTCGGCGTCGGGCAATTTGCGTTCGAGCTGTTCGATGGCCGCTTCAGAAACTTTTGTGTCGGACAGGTTGAGAACTTTCAAACGCGACAGCGCCTGGAGGTGGTTCAGCGCGCGGTCGCTGAGCCGCGTCGAACCGAGGTCGAGCTCTTCGAGGTGGGGCAACATTTTCAAATGGACCAGCCCCGGCCCGGCCACGTCGGTATGCAGCAGGTCGAGCTGCCGGAGTTCGGTCAGCGTCGAAAGGTGCCGCAGGCCGGCGTCGGTGACGCGTGTTTCATACAACCCCAGCCGCTGGAGGTGTGCCAGAGTTTTCAGATGCGTCAGCCCGGCGTCGCCCACGGTCGTAAAACCCAGGTCGAGGTGTTCGAGCAAGGGCAGGTCGGCCAGGGTCGCCAGGCCGGCGTCAGTGACGTGCGTGTCGTCGAGATCGAGATCCCGCAGATTTTGCAGTGGTTTGAGGCGCGTCAGCCCCTCATCGGTGATTTTGCGGTTTCGCCCCAAGTCGAGGCGTTCGAGATCGACGAGCGGCGCCAGTTCGGCCAACCCCGCGTCAGTGATGCGCGTTTC
>JAJXXL010000051.1 GCA_021781115.1 Planctomycetota bacterium | reverse complement strand
TCAATACCCGTTGTACGGTGTGCAGTTTCACCCCGAGTCGATTTTGACTGAGCACGGCCGGCTGCTGTTGCGCAATTTTCTCGAACTGGCGCACCTGCCCTCCAAAGACTGTGCCGAACACGATCGGCCGCCGACTCCAGACGATCAAGACTCGGAAGCGGCCAACCGGCTCGGCGGGCAATTCCTGCACTGGTAGCGGCGCCCGCGGCTGGGTTGCAACGGCAAATCGCGTGCAATGCTGGTCAATTTGCACGTGGCATGTATACTGTCGACGGCGAGGGATGGAAGTTTTGTTTCAGACGCGGCAGGCTGCAATCGTACCCGAATTCCTGGCCAGCAAGGACGTTTCGGCGAGGCATCTATGGCATCGACTTTGCAGTCGCCTGCGCGAAGCCTGAGCGACCTGGTGCCCCTGATGCGGCAGGCGCCGGGCTTTGCCGGGGTCTTGGCGGCTCTGATGCGCGGCGACAGCGCCGCGATCGACGGAGCCTGGGGGTCTTCGTGCGCGCTGGCGGGGGCAGTGCTGGCGGGCGGCGGTGCAGCGCACGAGGCGCCGCACGCGGTGCTGTTCGTACTCCCACGAATCAGCGAGGTCGATGACTTCGCCGCCGATTTGACGGAGTTCGGCGGCGCCGCACCGCTGATTTTTCCGGCGTGGGAAGCGGCCCCGCGCGAGCGGCGAGCTGCCGACCCGATCTTCAATGCGCGGCTGCGCGTGGTTCGCCAACTCGTCGACGCCGTATCAGCCCCCGTCCGGCAGATCATTGCCACGAGCCTGCCGGCCCTGTTGTCGCCCGTGCCCGATTTCGCCGAATTGCAATCTGCCACGCGTCCCGTGCAGGTGGGCGACAGGCTCGACCCGGAAGAACTGATGCGCTGGCTGATCGAACGCGGGTTCGAGCGGGTGGCGGCGATTGAAGCGCCCGGTGAATTCACCATGCACGGCGGAATTCTCGATGTGTTTCCCACCGGCGACGAAGCCCCCCTGCGCATCGAATTCTTCGGAGATGAAATTGAGTCGATTCGCCGGTTCAATGCCGAAACACAACGCAAAGTCGCCGATCTGAACGCGGTGCAAATCTGCGCCGTCGCGGCGACGAGCAGCGCGGCCGGCGCCGCGCCGCGCAACGGTCAGGCGATGCCGGGCGCAGCGCACCTCGTTGATCTCCTGCCGCCCGGTAGCTGGATCGTGCTGGGAGAACTCGACGAACTGCGCGACGAAGGCCGGCATTACCTTGAACGGCTCGATAACCCGCGCGGAATGTACAGCGTCGAAGCCACGCTGGAAGCGTGCGTCCGGTTTCCTACGGCGACAATCGCCGCCCTTTCGGGCGACAGCTTCGAAACCAGTTGCCACCTGCAAATCGAGTCGATCGAACGGTTTCAGGCCCCGGCCGCCGCGGTTGTCGGCGAACTGGCCAAAGTGGTTGGCCGCGACGAGCGCGTCCTGATCGCCTGCCACAACGAGGGCGAACGGCAGCGGCTGGGTGAACTGCTGGCCGACACCGAACTGTACAACTCTGATCGCGTCGAACTCTGCGTGGGGCGGCTGACGCGCGGGTTTCGAATGGTGGCCGCGCGGCTGATCGTGCTCAGCGACAATGAACTGTTCAGCCGGCGTGAAGTGCGGCGGGCCACGGGCAAACAAGCCCGCATTGAAAGCCGGGCAATCGACAGTTTTCTGGAATTGAACTCTGGCGACCTGGTCGTGCACCTGACGAAAGGGATTGCGCGGTACCGCGGCATGGAACTCCTGAAGGACGGCGAGCACGAAGAAGAGCACTTGCGGCTGGAGTTCCGCGATGCGGTGAAGGTGTTCGTGCCCGTGTCGCTGATTCACCTGGTGCAGAAGTACGTGGGCGCGGCCAATACTTCGCCGACGCTGTCGCGCATCGGCACCAACAGTTGGGAAAAACGCAAGCAGGCAACGGCCAGCGCCGTCGCCGACCTGGCGTGTGAAATGATACGCCTGCAGGCTGAGCGGGCCGCGAAGCCCGGCCTGGCATTTCCCGCCGACAGCCACTGGCAGCAGGAATTCGAGGCATCGTTTCCGTACACCGAAACGGAAGATCAGCTCAGCTCGATTGCCGCAATCAAAGAAGACATGCAGCGTCCGCGGCCGATGGATCGACTGATTTGCGGCGACGTGGGGTACGGAAAAACGGAAGTGGCCATTCGCGGCGCGTTCAAGGCGCTGGATGCGGGCAAACAAGTGGCCGTGCTGGTGCCCACGACCGTGCTCGCCGAACAGCATTACCGCACGTTTACTGAACGTATGGCCGAGTATCCATTCCTGATCGATGTCCTGTCGCGGTTCAAGACGAAAGCCGAACAGCGCGGCATTCTCGAAGGGCTGGCCGCGGGCCGGCTCGACCTGGTCATCGGTACGCACCGGCTGATTCAACCCGACGTGCGGTTCAGCGACCTGGGGTTGCTGATCATTGACGAAGAGCAGCGGTTCGGGGTCGAGGCCAAGGAAATGCTCAAACGGCTGCGGCTGGAGGTCGATGTCCTGACGCTGAGTGCCACGCCGATTCCGCGAACGCTGCACCTGTCGCTGCTGGGCATTCGCGATATTTCCAACCTGCAAACGCCGCCGCACGACCGCCTGGCGATTGAAACCCGCATTTCGCGGTTCGACGCCGAGCTGATCCGCCGCGGCATCGTCCGCGAACTGAACCGCGGGGGGCAGGTCTATTTCGTGCACAACCGGGTGTATGACATTCGCTCGTTCGCCGACCGCATTCAAACCATCGTGCCCGAAGCCCGCATCGGCATCGTGCACGGGCAAATGGGCGAGCACGCGCTTGAGGATGAAATGGTGGCGTTCGTCAACGGCCAGACAGACGTGCTCGTGGCGACGACGATCATTGAAAGCGGCCTCGACATTCCCAATGCCAACACGATCTTCATTCACCAGGCCGATCAATACGGCCTGGCCGACCTGCACCAGCTCCGCGGCCGCGTTGGGCGCTACCGGCACCGCGCCTACTGTTACCTGCTGCTGGAAGAAGGGCGCAGCCTGACGAGCGTCGCCGCCCGCCGCCTGAAGGCAATCGAAGAATTCAGCGACCTCGGCGCCGGGTTCAAAATCGCCATGCGCGACCTGGAAATTCGCGGGGCGGGCAACATTCTGGGCACTGAGCAAAGTGGTCACATCGCCTCGGTGGGTTATGAACTGTACTGCCAGTTGCTCGAAAATGCCGTCCGCCGCCTGAAAAATCAGCCGCTGCGCGAAACGCGACACGTGGCGATCGACCTGCCGCTCGCCGCGTACCTGCCCGGCTCATACGTGCCCCCGGGGCGCCACAAGATCGAAATGTACCGCCGGCTGTCGCGGGTCGATACGCTCGAACAACTGGGCGAACTGCTGGTCGAATTCACTGACCGGTTTGGCCCACCACCAGAACCGGTACTGAACCTGTTCGAAATCAAGGAGTTACAACTTCTGGCCCGGGCATGGCAGATCGACGGGGTGCACCTCGAAGACGGCTTTGCCGTATTTCGATACCGGCAGCGGGGGCTGATCGAACGCCTCGTTCGGCTTTCGGCCCACCCGTTGCGAATTGTCGATGCCTCGAGCGCCTACCTGGCTCTGCCACCGGGGGCCCACTCGGCCCGGCAACTTCTTGACCTGATCAAACCTCTGTTGCAATCAAAGCCGGTTTGAATTTATATTCCCCCGCTTTTTTCAACGGAGATGGTCCGCGCTGTCTGCGCCACGCCTCCCCTCGCCAGTCCATCGGTCACCCATGCCGCAGTCGCCATACCTTCGCCTCCTGTGCGCCGCCGCCGGGCTGCTGGCGATCGTGTGTACCCTGGCGGGGTGCAAACAACTGGGCGGCTCGACAACCAAATTCAAAAACCCCGTAGCGCCCCCGCCGCCGCCCCGAATTTCCATGAACCAGCCGGGCGACGAGGCCGACGGCGGCGTTGCCCCGGTCGATGAACCTGCTGCGGGAAAAGCGGCGGTTCAGGGCGAAAAGCCGCAAGGATTGGCGGCGGCCGGCAGGATCGAACAGGCGTCGGCCACGGCAGCGGCCGTGAAATCCTCGGGGTGGGTGAAGACCGCCGATGCGGCGAACCTCGCCGCCGATTCCGGCGTCGAGTTGCGACTCGACGGGAAGGAGGAAAAGGTGTCGAGCGGCGAAGTTCTGGGGCTGGTAAACGGCCGCCCGATTTTCGTCGAAGACCTGCTGCGGCCTGTGGCAGTGCGGCTCGAGCGGCAGCGCATCAAAGACCGCTGGACCGAGGCAGAATACGAAGCCATGAAGCGTGGAACCTGCAAAAACCTGATCAATTCGTACATCGAGCGTGAACTGATGATTCAGGCGCTCAAGTCGAAATTGAAGGAAGAGCAGTTGACCGGGTTGCAGCAGCACCTCAACAAGATGTACCAGGAAAAGATCAAGGAGGTCATGAAGGCCAAGAAGGTGGCAACCGTGATGGAGCTCGACGCCGAGCTGCAAAAAGAGGGCAGCAATCTGGAAACCTTCAAAGCCGGCTTCGAAAGCCAGATTCTGGCCCAGCAGTACATGGCCCAAAAGACGATGCCCAAGACCACGGTCGATCGGCCCGACCTGCTGGAGTATTACCATGCGCACCTCAGCGATTACGAGTACCCAGCCCAGGTGAAATGGCAGGAAATCAAGCTGAAATTCAAGAAAAATCGCAACAAGGCGCAAACCGCCGAACTCGCGCAGAAACTGGTTGAAGACCTGCGTCAGGGCGCAGATTTTGAAGCCCTGGCCAAACAGCATTCCGATGGCGCGACCGCCGCGACGGGTGGCATCTGGGATTGGGCCACGCAGGGCAGCCTGCTCGAAACCACTGTCGATGCGGCGTTGTTCAAGCTGCCCCCCGGCGAAATCGGTGGCCCGTTCGCCTGTGCCGACGGCTTTGAAATTATCAAGGTCATCCGTCGCAAGGACGCGGGCCGCACCAGCTTTGACGAGGTACAAGACAAAATCCGCATGAAGCTGCGCGAAGTCGAATTCCATAAGTCGGTCGAAGAATTGTTGCAAGGTTTGCGGGAAAAAGCGGTGGTCGAAATCTATAACCCCGAAGTCGACGCCTGGACGCCCATGATGGAAGAACACCGCCGGCAGGAAGCCCGCGCGGCGGAAGAGGCGCGCACAACTGAAGAAGCACAAACGCCTGAAGACAAAGCGGAAAAAAATCCGGTAAATCGGTCTTGACCATTTGTGGCGGTTTCCGGTATCTATCCCGCACTTCAACTCTCTCTCCCCAACATACACGTCAATTTTTCGGTTCTTCGGTCACGTGCGCGTGTTCGCCACGCTCACTTGACTCGCAGGGCCGTTCGCCTTGCCAGACGGGTTTGCCTGAACCCGACAGACTGCGGCAAGCCGTGCGGCTGACCCGTCAAGAAGCGGTTAGCACATCTCGAAAAGAGGTCACAATGTTTGCGACGGCCGGGCGGGTTTCACCGCACTCCGTGAACGGATTCAATCATCGCTGTCACGAAGCGAAGGAGGAAGCGACCTTGGGAAAGGCAGTGCGAAGTTTTGCCTGGGGCAGCCTGTTGTCGGCCCTTGTGCTCTGGGGACGATCGGGTGTGGCGGCCGAAGCGGCGTCTTCTCCGCCCGCCGATCAGCAACCGCCCGCTGCCGGCCGCCCCGCACGTGACCTGCTCGCCGACGGCAAGCAGGCGTACCTGCAGGGCCAGTACGCGGCGGCGATTGCGGCGCTGGAATCGGCCGCCGCCAGCAACGACCTGTCGCCCGCCGACCGCCAGTCGCTCGATTCCTATCTGGCCAAGGCCCGCGCCAAGCACGCCGCCCTGGCTGGCCCCGCCGGTGTGGTCGCCCGCGGGCAATCGCCCGATGACAGCCGTTCCGCCGACAAGACGGCTGGTCCTGGCACCGACCCGCGCGTCAAGACCACCGCCGACTACAAGAAGGTCGCCCAGGGCATGTTGACCGAAGCCCGCAAGTTGGCCCAGAAGGGCGACTACGCCGGCGCCCGCAAACTGGCCGAGAAGACGCTCAAGTTTCCCGTCAAATGGGCCCCGCAGGAGCAGTCGCCGACTGCCTTCCTGCAAAGCCTGAGCTCCATGGAACGCCGCAGGTCGCTGGGCGAACGCACCCCCGGTTCGTCGCTCGTCACCCGCGAGCCGGCGTTCAACACGCCCGCTGAAGTGCGGCCGCAACCCGACGTTAATACGGCAGGCTATAAGATCACCGGAAAAACCGCGGCGCAGCCCTCGGCAGTCCGCCAGGCTGGGGCGACCGCCCCGGCGGCAACATCGCCTGCGGGTGCAAATTTCCCGGCCGCCGCAACCAGCGCGGCGCCCGGCATGCGGCCTGAGCAGCGCCGCGCTCTCGCCCAGAAGCTGACGGCCGACGCCCGCCGCAAATTCAATCTGGGGCAGATCAACGAAGCCGAAAAACTCGCCCGCGAAGGCGATGCATTGAATGTCAGTTATGGTCTGCTCGATGACAAGCCCGATGCGGTACTCGACGACGTCAAGCAATACCGCGCCGTCGAAAGCGAATGGAAACGCGATTCGACATCGACCGTTGCCAAACGCAAACGCTCGAACTACCTGCTGCGCCGCGCCGAACAATTGATCGACGAGGGCGAGCCGCTGCTGGCTGAAAAGATGATCGACCAGGCCGACGCCATTCAGGTCGAACGGACCCTGCTCGACCCCAAGCCGGAACATGTCCGCAAAATCCTGGCGAAGCACACCGGGCGCAACCCGGCCACGCAGTTGGCCCGTGGCCCGGCGGCCCAGGGCGACCCCGCGGTGCAATTGGCCAAGAAGCCCGTGATCACGCCCCGCGCCGAACAAACGCCTGACCAGGAACTGATGGCATCGAATCAGCCGGCCCCGCGGAATCGGGCCGCAACCGCTGAACCCGCCGACGATGCGGCGGCGCAAGGCGAGCCGGCCGAAGCGGCTCCTGAGCGGCAGGCCCAGGCCCGGCGACAGCCGGCGCCGCCCCCGGCCGACGCCCTGCGCATGCGGGCCGATGCCCTGATGGACAAGGCCCATGAAGCGCTCGACGATGGGCGGCCCGATGACGCCTGGCGCTTTGCGTCATCGGCGCAGCGCATCGAACGCGACCCGTCGATGGTGTACGGCCCCGATGAAGAAACCCCGTCGGAATTCCTCAAGCAACTTCGTTCGGAGTCGGCGATCAAAGTCGCCGGACACAACCCCCCGCTCAAATCAGGCGACGCCGACATGCCCCCCCGCCGGGGCGGCAATCGGGCAGAGCCCGCGGGCAGTTCGGCCGGCAGTGCTCCGACACAGCCCGATCTGATTATCCGCGACGCGGGGCCGGCCAAAACTGCCGCGAAACCGCGCCGCGCCGCATCGCCCGAAAAGCGGCAAGCCGACGAATTGCTCGCACAAGCCACGCAGGCCCTGCAAGCGGGCCGGTTGGACGAGGCTGAAGAGCTGGCCAAGCAGGCCGACAAACTCGAAGTCGCGTACGGCGCCCTCGAACCCACGCCAGACTTTATCCTGGCCGATGTCGATCGCGCCCGCCGCAATCGCCCCGCACCCCGCGACGTTCCGTCGCAATTCAAATCCGGCGGCGAGAACACCGAACTGGCCGGCACGTCGGCCAGCTCGCCGTCGCGAACCGCGCCAGAATGGGCGTCTCCCGACGAAGCGAAACCGGCGCATCCGCAAGCCAGCGCTGCTGAGCCGCGCAAGCGGGCCCAATCGCCCGACACGCAACGAGCGATTAAACTTGTTGAAGAAGCGCGCGCCGACATCGAACGCGGCCAGCTCGAACTGGCCCGGAAAAAAGCGCTCGCAGCCCAGGACCTCGAAGCGGCGTATGGTCTGCTCGACGATCGTCCCGAGTCGGTGCTCGCCGATCTTGACCGCCTGATGAACGGCAAGTCGTCGAGCGGCAAGGTTCGCGATCTGGCGGCCAATTCTCCCGCGAAATCGTCGGCCCAACCCGACGCCGACCAGGTCGGCTTCAATCAGCCCACCAGCGCCGTCGATCGCGCTGAACAGATGCTGCATGAATCAGGCGACGCCGACGACCTGCTCGCGCCGCCGAAAGCGAAGCCGGTCGCCGGCAGTGCGAAAAAGCGTGCCGCCGCACTCATGAGCCAGGCCCGCAGCGAAATGCAGGCTGGCCACCTGGCCCAGGCGCGAGCCAAAGCTCAGGAAGCCCAGGCGATTCCCGCGACGTACGGGCCGACCGACGATACGCCCGATTCGTTGCTGGCCGACCTGGATCGCCTGGAAGTCGCTGCTGCAAAACCCAAACGTCCGTCGGTCGCGGCCTCCTCGCGCACCACGCGGGATCTCGAAAGCGAACTGACCGCACCGGCGGCGCCCCCGGAAAAACCGGCCATGACCAAGCAGGCCGAAGCGGCCTCATTATTGGCAGATGCGCGACGCGAACTCGAGCAAGGGCATTTTGAAGCCGCCCGCGAAAAGGCCAACAAATCCGACGCTTTGGGCGTCGCGCAGGGCTTGTTCGACGACAGCCCCGAACTCGTGCTCAAGGACATTGCCGACGCCGAATCGCGAACCGAAATGGCTGAAGCCCGCAAGGCGGTCGCCGCCACCCAGCCCAATCCGTCTCAATCAGCCAATGCGGCGGAATCGGCCGAGCCGGCAAGCGAGGTCGCTCCCACGGGCGGGGCGGCGCCGTCGCTAACTGATCACGCCGTCGTGCCCGCCGACGACGCCCGCGATTCGACCGAATTGGCCGTGATTCGACCGACCGGCAGCTCGGCCCAGGAACTGTACACGCAAGGGCTGCGCGAACTGCGGCAGAAGCACCGCGAAGCGGCCTACAAGTTGTTCCTGGCCGCCTGGCAATCGGGCGAAAAACTCGAACCGCACCAGCAGCAGGATTTGCAGGACAAGTTGCAGAATCTGGCGCCCCGTCGCGTCAAGGGAATTCAGCTCGTCGGCAATCAGATCGACGACGCCGACCTGTCGGCGGCAGACGACAGCCTGTCGCCAAAAAAGATGGACGTGGTCGCCGAAGAGCGGCACATTGCCTTTGAGAAACTCCGCACGGAAGTGCAAAACGCGATCTTCAAGGCCGAGCGCCTGGCCGGCTCTGACCCGGACGCCTCTCTGAAACTGCTCGATGGGGCATTGGCCAGCGTCGAAAACGCCGACGTCGACAAGACTGCCGCCGCGCCGCTGGTGCGCTCGCTGACGCGATCTCGCGAGGGAATCGCTTCGGCCCGTAAAGTCATGGAACCCAAGCTGGCCAACGAGAAACGCAACCGCGACATTCTCGACACGATCAAACTCGAACAGAAGAACAAGCTCCGTATTGAGCAGGAATTCGCCGAACTCGTCCAGAAATTCAACGAGTTGCTCGATCAGAACCGGTTCGCCGAAGCCGAAGTCGTGGCGAAGAAAGCCAAGCAATTGGCTCCTGACAACCCGGTGGCCGAAACGATGTTCTGGAAGTCGCGTTTCGCGCGCCGCGTCGCCTCGAACGAAAAACTGAAGAACGACAAGGAAGAGGCGTTCTGGAAATCGCTTGACGACGTCGAACACGCCGCGATCGCCTTCACCAGCGACATTGAATACCCCGACGCCAAGGATTGGGAAACGCTGACCAAGCGCCGCAAAGACAAGTACGGCCGGGCCGACAGCCGCATTCGCTCTGAAGAAGAATTGCGCATTGAGAAGAGCTTGGCGCGGCCGATCTCGCTGCACTTCGACGAGGCGCCGCTATCGCAGGTTGTCAAGCACCTCGCCACGCTCTCGGGCGTGAACATCGTGCTCGACTCGCTGGGCATGGATGAAGAGGGCGTCAGCTCCGACACGCCCGTTTCGATCAACGTCGACGGCATCAAGCTCAAGAGCGCCCTCAACCTGCTGCTCGAACCGCTGCGCATGGACTATTCCATTCAAAACGAAGTGCTCCGCATTACCAGCCGCGTTCGCCGCCAGGGTGACCTGGTGACAAACAACTACTCAGTGGCTGACCTGGTCATTCCGATTCCCAACTTTTCGCTGCCCGCCGGCAATTATGGCGTCCAAAGCAGCGACCCGATCGCGAACATGAGCCGCTCAGCCGGGTTCAATAACGCCGGCCAGATGAACGTCACGCAATCCATGGGCGGTTTCGACCGGCCCTCGGGCCAGGCGTTCGCACAGGTCGGCGACCACGGCGGCCGCGCTTCGTCGGAAACGCCCTTTGCCTTTACCGGCAATGCAGAAGGCAAACGCGACCTGGCGGGCGGAATCACTGCGGCCAATTTCAACTCGCTGATTGAACTGATCACCTCGACCGTGCAGCCCGATTCGTGGGACGGCCTGGGCGGCGCCGGTACCGTGCGCTCGTTCGACAACACCCTGAGCCTCGTCGTGCGGCAAACCCAGGCGGTGCACGATGAAATCGCCGACCTGCTCGCCCAGCTTCGCCGCCTGCAAGACCTGCAGGTCACGATTGAAGTCCGATTCGTCACCGTGTCAGACAACTTCTTCGAACGCATCGGCGTCAGCTTCAACTTCAATATTCCCAGCAACGTCAATTCCGCCACCAATTCGACCTTCGGCCAGGCCGTGCCGCCGTTCGGCAACGGTACCGATTACACCAACGGCGTGCCGAACAACCTGCTGAATGCGATCGGCGGCCCGCTGGGTGGGATCGGGATTGGCGGCGCGGTGGGCGGCGGCATCGCAGGCGCAGCCGGTGCGGCTGGTGCAGCAGGTATCGCTGGTGGTGGTATCGCCGGCGGCGGTATCGCTGGCGGTGGTATCGCTGGCGGTGGTATCGCTGGCGGTGGTATCGCTGGCGGTGGTATCGCTGGCGGTGGTATCGCTGGCGGTGGTATCGCTGGCGGTGGTATCGCTGGCGGTGGTATCGCTGGCGGTGGTGCGGGTGGTGCAGCGGGTGGCGCTGCGGGCGGCAACGGGCCGTTTGCACCCGGGCCGCAGCTCGATACGTCGAGTTACAACCAGTTTCCCAAGTATGGAGCAATCGCCGGGCTGCTGCCGAGCGGCCAGTTCCCCAGCGACTTGTCGATTCCGTTCCGCCAGGGGTCGTTTCCCATCGGCGTGCCCAAGTTCGGCGGCTTCCAACCCGATGCCGGCTTGACAATGGGTATGGCGATTCTCAGCGAAATTGAAACGTTTTTCCTGATCAGCGCGGCCCAGGGCGACGAACGCAGCAACCTGCTGTTTGCGCCCAAAGTCACGTTGTTCAATGGCCAGCTCGCCACGGTTCGCGACCAGTCGTCGCGGCCGTTCGTGACCAGCGTGCAACCGACCGTCGGGTTCTTTTCGGTCGGGTTCCAACCGCAAATCACCGTGCTGCCCGAAGGCGTTTCCATGACAGTACAAGCGGTGATTTCCGCCGACAGGCGGTACGTGCGACTGACTGTCATTCCCAACTTTACCTCGATCACTGACGTGCAGACCTTCTCCTTCCAGGGCGGCGGTGGTGGTGGACGAGGCGGCGGCGGCGGTGGTGGTGCCGCTGGCGTTACCGGCGGTGGAACCGCCGGCGTGGGTGGCCAGGGCGGCGGGTTCGGCGGTAGCGGCGCCGGCGGCGCCGGTGGTTTCGGCGGCGCCTTTGGCATCGGCGGGATTGGTGGTGGCGGCTTTGGCGGCGGCGGCTTTGGAAACAACTTCCAGGGCGGCGGCGCCGGCAACGCGTCGATTACCGTACAACAGCCGGTCTTTGAATCGGTCAACGTCATGACAACCGTCAGCGTGCCCGACGGCGGAACGGTGCTCCTGGGTGGTATCAAGCGCTTGCGGGAAGGCCGCACCATGGCCGGCGTGCCGATTCTTAACAAGTTGCCCTATATCAGCCGCTTGTTCAAGAACACTGGTATCGGCCGCGAAACCCAGAGCCTGATGCTCATGGTAACCCCCCGCATCATCATCCAGGAAGAAGAGGAGGAATTGCTCGGCATCCCCCTGTAAACCTGGCCAGGATGCATGGTGTGCCGAAGCCAATCTTCGAACATTGAAAGCGGCGCACTGAAAACCTGCTTTTAACCCTCGCGTGCATTCGCCGCTGGTTTCTTCGGCCCAATCGGGCTGCGGAAACCAGCGGCGAATCGCTTTGAGCCCCAGCGGGATATCGCGGTAAACGAGATTTCGCGCGGGACGGTTCCCCCGGCAAAGATTCGTGGTATACTACGCGCTGGTTGGTTCGTCGACCGAGCATTTGCGACGTTGGTTCTTCCGGAATCATCACTCACGATTCTCCTTCGCCTTCCCACCGGTCGGGGGGCCTTTGCGGCCTCTGTTGTTTTTCGCCGCGGCGCAGCCGGGCGTCACCCCCAGCAATCGAGGAGAGTTCGGGTGGGAAAAAAGCTTTACGTCGGGAATTTGAGTTACAACGTCACTGCGTCAGAACTGCAAACCCTGTTTTCGCAGTTCGGCAACGTACAAAGCGCCGAAATCGTCATGGATCGTGAAACCGGTCGCAGCAAAGGCTTCGGGTTTGTCGAAATGGGGCAGGATTCTGAAGCCGCCGCCGCAATCACCGGCCTGAATCTCCAGGAACACGGTGGTCGGCACATTACGGTCAACGAAGCCCGGCCCCGCGAAAGCCGTGGCGGCGGCGGTGGTGGAGGTGGAGGCGGCGGACGTGATCGGCGCGGCGGCGATCGCCGCCGCTACTAATCGCCTAATCGCCTAACTTTGCCGCGACGTCAAGGCCATTCGAAGTGTTCGTTCTACCGGAATGGCGCGGGGCGCAGCCAGGTCTGTCGCCCCGGCCTTTCCCGGGCGCTCGTTCCCATTCGGCGATGACCCCGACAGTCATTCGAACGCCTTCGCGCGGCAGCGCCCAGCGCGGGGTAGTAATTCTGCCCCGGCGGAGAACAAGCATTCATGGCTTTTTCAACAACGGCGGCGTCTCTCGAACACGAGCTGCGCAGTCAGGTTGAAGGCGATGTTCGATTCGACGACATGACGCGCGGGCTGTACAGCACCGACGCCAGCATTTACCAGATCACCCCCTTGGGGGTCGTTTGCCCCAAATCGGCGGCCGACGTGCAGGCTGTGTTGCGCATCGCAACCGATCGCGGCGTGCCGGTGTTGCCCCGAGGCGGCGGCACCAGTCTCTCGGGGCAGTCGGTGGGGGCCGCTCTCGTCCTCGATTTCAGCCGGTTCATGAACCGCTTGATCGAACTCGACCCCGAGCGGCGGCTGGTGCGTGTCGAACCTGGCGTCGTTCTCGACCAGTTGAACACTGCGCTCAAGCCGCATGGCCTGCAATTCGGCCCCGATGTGGCCACGAGCAGCCGCGCCAACATCGGGGGAATGCTGGGCAACAACTCGGCCGGCTCGCGCTCGGTGCGGCAGGGAAAAATGGTCGATCACGTCCGCGAACTGCGCGTGCTGCTGGCCGATGGGCTGGAATTGCCATGCGCCCCGCGCAATGCGGCGGCGTTGGCGAGCCTCGCCGACCTGGCTGGCAGGATCGGCGAAATTCACCGCCGTTTTCCGGAAATCGTGGCCGCGAACCGCCGTGAAATCGCGCAGCGTTATCCGCGAATTCTGCGGCGTGTCAGCGGCTACAACCTCGAAGCGTTCGTACCGGAATTGTACGATCAATTTCCCATTGCTGCGCAGGTGGCCGAACTCGATCGCGACTGGCCCGACCGACGCGATTTCAACCTGGCCCGCCTCATCGTGGGGGCCGAGGGCACGCTGGGCGTGGTCGTCGAAGCCCTGCTTCACGTCGTACCGCTGCCCCGCGAACGCGGCGTTGCCTGCCTGCAGTTTCGTTCGATTGACGATGCGCTCGAGTCGGTTCCAGAAATTCTGGCGTGTCGGCCCTCGGCGGTCGAAATGCTCGACCGGCACATCGTCGAGTTGTCGCGCACCAATCTCAAGTACCGCAAGGCGCTCGATTTCGTCGAAGGTTCTCCCGACGCGTTGCTCATTGTTGAAATCTCGGGCGAATCGCCCCGCGAAATTGCCGACGCCATGCAATTACTCGCGCAACAGGTCGCCGGGCGACGCGGCCTCGAAAAATTCCTGCTCGCTGAATCCGCCGCCCAGCGCGATCAGATTTGGAATTGTCGCAAGGCCAGCGCCCCGCTGTTGCTCGGAATTCCCGGCGCCCGCAAACCGATTGCGTTTGTCGAAGACACTGCCGTCACCCCGGCCCGGCTGCCCGCGTTCACGCGGCGGTTTCGGCAGATTCTCGACCGGCACGGCGTGACGGGCGCGTACTACGGGCACGCGTCGGTGGGGTGCCTGCACATTCGCCCGATGATCGACACGAAAAGCGCGCGGGATCTGCAAATTCTCAAATCGGTTTCCGACGAAGTTGCTGCGCTGGTGCACGAATTCGAGGGCGCCATGACCGGCGAACATGGCGACGGCCTCGCCCGCAGCTACCACAACCTGAAGCTGTTCGGCCCGCAGTTGTTCGCCGCATTCGGCGAAGTCAAGCGGCTGTTCGACCCGGCGGGTCTGATGAACCCCGAAAAAATCACCGGGGCGCCCTCGCCCATTGACAACCTCCGCTACGGCCCCGCGTATCGCGGCGGACACACGGCATCATTTCTGGATTTCAGCCGTGAAGCCCGCCTGGCCGAAGCCCCCGGGCAGGGTTTTCTCGCCGCCGCCGAGCTGTGCAATGGTTCGGGTGTGTGCCGCAAAACGGCCACGGGAACGATGTGCCCCTCCTTCATGGCAACGCGCGATGAAGAGCATTCGACGCGTGGGCGGGCCAACGCCCTGCGGTTGGCGCTTTCGGGCCAATTGGCCGAAGGTTCGCTGACCTCCCCGCGGATGTACGAGGTCATGGACCTGTGCCTGATGTGCAAGGGATGCAAGGCCGAGTGCCCATCGAACGTCGATGTCGCCAAACTGAAAGTCGAATTCCTGGCGCACTATCACGCCGCGCACGGCCCAGAGCTGGCCGCCACGCTGTTTGCCAACGCCCCGTGGCTCAACCGCGCGGGGGCGGCGCTGGCACCCGTATCGAACTGGCTGGCCGCACTCCCGGGAGCGGCAACCCTATCGGAATGGCTCATGGGCGTCGACCGGCGAAGACGGCTGCCCCGGTTTGCCGCCCAACATTTCCGTCGCTGGTTTGACCGCCGCGTTCAGCCGCCCGCTGTCGGCCGCGCGGGGCGGGTTGTTCTGCTCGACGATTGCCTGACCTCATTCTGCGAACCGGGCGTCAACCGCGCGGCCGTCGAACTGCTGGAACGGGCGGGGTTCCTGGTAGAGCCCGCAGGCCTGTGGTGCTGCGGACGCCCCGCCATTTCCCAAGGAATGATCGACCAGGCCCGCGTCCTGGCCCGCCGCAATGTGCAGCGATTGTTTGAATTCGCCGAGCAAGGGGTTCCCATTCTGGGCTGCGAGCCGAGTTGCCTGTTGACTCTTGTCGACGAATACCCGGATCTGGTTCCCGGGCACGCCACCGAAGTCGTGCGAAAGCACAGCTTTCTGCTCGATGCCTGGCTCGCCGACCAGGTGGCAGCTGGCAACGTGCCGCTGGAGTTCGCACCGCTTGCAGAAACTGCACTGCTGCACGGGCACTGCCAGCAAAAGGCACTCGTCGGCTCGGCAGGAACCCTTCGGGCGCTGCGGCTGATTCCCGGTTTGCAGGTCGAAGAACTCGATTCGGGCTGCTGCGGCATGGCCGGTTCGTTCGGCTACACGCATTACGAACTCAGCCGGCAAATCGGCGAACGCGTGTTATTGCCGGCGGCCCGAGCTCACACCGCGGGCGCTGTTGTGGCGCCGGGGTTTTCCTGTCGGCATCAAATCGCCGACGGAGCGGGGCGGGCATCGCAGCACCCGGTCGAACTGCTGCGGCAACAACTCGTCTGACAATGGCGTGCCACACGAGCCGTGCCGAAGCAGCACCACTCCATCCCACAGCCCGCAACGACAAATCGTACCGGGCGGCGATGAATTGGCAGCGTAAGGCGACACCGAGCGATCCATCAGAAATTCAAGCCACCGTGTTGAGCGCGCCTTTGCCGGCATCGCTCACTTCCCCCGGCGGCGAGCCGTCGTGGTCGCCATCGGAATCGGTGGCGCCGGCTGCGGCCTGCGCTCCCGCGCCGTGCGACGCCTGGCTTGCCTGATAAATACTACTGAGCTGGCTGGCGATTCCGCCGACTGAACCGATCATGTTCGTTTCTCCGGGATTGAAACAGAAGCGCCCGAGTCCTCAGTCTTATCGGCGGCGGCGCGACGATCCTATCAGGGGAAATGCCACCATTGCTGCCGCCTGCATCGTCGTCATTATCCTACGGGGCCGTGCCAGCCGCCGACCGTGCGTAGCCCCCATTGATCATCGGGCAAACAAAAACGCTACAACATATTACACGGAATAATGTTACGCCACAGACACCGCCAAGGGGCCTCGCAATGGCCCACACAGTCGTTTCACCGGGTCAAACCGGGTAGAATCATGGGAACTTCTGCCAGGCGGCATTCGTCTTATTCCATGAACGGTCGCACAACATCGTGAGCAAAGACGACGACGAACTCATCGCCGACTGCTTGCAGGGCCAGACTGATGCCTTTGGCGTGCTGGTGTTGCGCTATGAGAATCGGCTGTTTAATACGCTGATCGGTGTGTTGGGTTCGGCCGAAGACGCCCGTGACGTGGCACAGGATGCTTTTGTTCTTGCCTTCCAGAAAATCCACACATTTCGCCGGCAATCGGCCTTTTACTCCTGGCTGTTTCGAATCGCCCTGAATTCGGCAGCCAGCCGGCAGCGCAAACGAAACCGCGTGCACGTTTCACTGGAAGCAACACGCGAGCGCTCGGGCGCCGAACCGGTCGAAACCCACCCTGCGGCCCAACCCGAGTTTGCGCTCGATGTCGCCGAACGCCAGGCGCTTGTTCGGGCCGCCCTCGCCCAGCTTTCAGACGAGTTTCGCACGGTGTTGGTTCTCAAGGAAATGGACGATCTCAGCTATGAAGAAATCGCCGAAATTGTCGATTGCCCGATCGGCACGGTTCGCAGCCGGATCCACCGCGCCCGGCTTGAGCTCCGCACGCGGCTCAAGGCGCTGTTGAAAGAACCTTCGGAAAGGTAACGGGCCGCCATGAAGCACGAACAGCCTCCGCCAGAACTGATCTCTGCCTATCTCGACGGCGAAACCACGCCCGCCGAACGCGCAGCAGTCGAACTCTGGATCGCCAACTCTGCCATCTTCCGGCAGGAACTCGACGAACTTCGCCAGATTTCCGACCTTGTGCGGGATCTGCCGAAACAATCGCTTCCCCCCGAGTTTTCGGCTGCAGTTTTACAAATCGCCGAACGACGCACGCTGTTGCCGGAAAATGGCGATGTGCCGAAGCCCACTCGCGCCCCCGCCCCGCGCCGCTGGCACGCAGGTTATTCACTCGCCGTGGCTGCTGCGCTCCTGTTCATCGGCGTACAGTTAACCTGGTTTTTTGCCCAGCGCGAGCCGGTGCAGGTCGAGCGTGCCGCTCGCCGGGCTGCGCCCGACATCGCGATGAATGACCGTCGGCCTGCGGCACCGGTTGAGCAGCACACCGCAAATTCGCGGGCTGAACCCTTGAACGAAGCTCCCGCTGCCACGCCGATGTCGTCATCAGCGACGGCCCCGGTGACAGAACTTTTGACTGATACCCGGCGGAAACAGCCGGGCGAAGTACCGATTGACGCGGCCAACGCCGGCTCACCGCAGGTCAAACGGTCGAGTGCTGCAACGGCTGCGGCGGGTGATCCGGTGGCCGACGCTCCCCAAAAATCTGTTGGGCCAGCCGCACCCCAGGTGGCTGCCGGCGCGGCAGCTCGGCCAAAGAACAACATGCTCGCCATGCGACGCATGACCGTCGTCGGCAAAAATGCGGCGGGATTGAACATCGGACAGGTGGTTTCGACGATCGACGCATCGGGCGACAGGGTCGCCGTAGTTAAGGTGTACGTCGTCGACCGCGCCGCAGGCCTCGATCAGTTGCAGGTGGTATTGTTGCAAAACCAGGTCGTCGATCAAACGCCACCGCACCGGGCCGAGGCCCAAGGTCCGGCCCGCGTCGAAGTGCTGTTCGTGAAGGCCGCGCCCGAACAGATTGCAGCGGCGCTTGAAAGCATGAAACAGAAAGACTTGCTGGTCGATATTAAAGTGCAACCCTCGCTGGAACTGGCAACGCTCGATCGCGACGTGCGGCGAGGGCTCGAATCGCCCGAGCCAACCAGCCTGAATGCCATGCAGGCCGACGGCGCCGCCAAGGTCGCGGACGCTACGGTGGCCGCGGACAAACAGACACCGGGCGCACCGCTGAAAATGCAAATTCAGTCCCGCGCCGCTGCGCCAGCCCTCAAGGGGGCAGCGCCAATGCCGCCCCCTGCCCCTGAAAAGGCGTCCACGGTCCAGAATGAATCGGCCAAATCGGGCGAACCGACCAATGCCGGACCGGCCAGGAAAGATGCGTCGGTCGAGCAGAAATCGCCACCCGGGTTTGCTGGCGCCGCTTTGCCGCTTCGCCGCTTCGCGGCATTGCCCAACCCGCCGCAGGAGGCCCGCCAAAACCGGATGTTTTTGCCGTCGCAGGTATTGAATTTGGCGCCCGGCTCGCCCGCGCTTTCAAATCAGGCTCAAGCGCCTTCGCGCGGCGCCGCCGCGGTTTCGGTGGGGGTGCCCGCCGCCGGGAAATTGCCGTTGGGCGCTGCGACATTCGCGCAGAAAGCCGGCGCCAAAGCCGATCCATCTCCCGGTCCGATTCCTCTGCCAGCCGACGACCTTGCCCCGCCCGCCGTTGCCGCGGCGCAAGTTGCCGTTCCGCGTGCGGCGGGGGGGCAGCAGCGAGACTTGGCTCGCAAGGCCGAACCAATTCGCGTGATTTTTGTCATCGAACAATAGCCCGCACCGCTCCACGCCGTCTAACAACGTAACCAGCCGTTATAAGACATCCATAGTTATTGACAAACTATTCCGATGTTGCTACCCTGTGCATCCAGAACGATCTGATGATGACGTGGCCCGTTCGGACCAAACGACGCCACACACATTCGGAACTCGTCGAACCGACTTTCATACGCGTGATAAGTCAATTTGCGGTGCAAAGTCTGCCAATGACCAGTTGCGCCCGGATTAAGTGGCAGTGAGGTCCGTTACCTATCAGTAAAACCGGTTTGTCACAGCGGAGTAATCAATGCCTGCCTACGCCCGACGGGAAATTGTGGCGACAGCCGAAGTGGGCGTGTATCACTGCGTGGCGCGGTGCGTCCGCCGGGCGTTTCTGTGCGGCAAGGATGCGTTCACCGGCCGGTCGTTTGAACACCGCAAAGACTGGATCCGCAAGCGGCTGGAAAAGCTGGCCGGCGCGTTCGGCATTGACGTGTGCGGCTATACGGTGATGAGTAATCACCTGCATGTCGTATTACGGATCCGGCCGGATCTCGTGCAGGATTGGTCAGAAGAAGAAGTCGCTGCCCGGTGGTGGATGGTGTTTCCCCAACGGTTCGACAGCAAAGGCTTTCCGGTTGAACCTGAGCCTGAAGATTTGCAGGCGATGATTCACAATACGGCCAAGCAGGCCGAA
>JAJXXL010000386.1 GCA_021781115.1 Planctomycetota bacterium | reverse complement strand
TGCCGAGGCGTTTCAACTCCACCCCTGGGTCGAGCGGGTGGTGTCGGTGCACACCTCAATTCCGGCCGCCGTCCGCGTGCACCTCGAATATCGCCGGCCCGCCGCGATGATTCAGGTCGCCCAGGGAATGTACCCGATCGACGCGCAGGGCGTCTTGCTGCCGCCGGCCGATTTTTCCGTTTCTGACGCCCGCCTGTACCCGCGGGTCGTGAATGTGCGCTCGACCCCCCAAGGACCGGCGGGAACCGGCTGGGGCGACCCGATCGTTGCCGGCGCGGCACGGCTGGCCGAGGCTCTTGCCCCGCACTGGAAAAAATGGCAACTGGCCGCGATCGTCTGCCCCCAGGAAGCTCCCAGCGAAGACTCGCTCGACCAGGGCCTGTATGTGCTGACATCGACCGGCGGTTCGCGGATTTTGTGGGGGTTACCACCCGACGCCAAGCACCCCGGCGAACTCACGACCGAGCAGAAACTGGGCAAACTCAAGAAATATGTCGACGACTTTGGCAGCTTCGACCGCCCCCGCGGCCCGTACGAAATCAACATCCGCCACTGGCAGGAAATCGGGCGGCAAACGCTGACCACCGAACTCGAAACGCTCGAAATTCAGCGGCAATGATCGTGCGCCGTGCCTTGAGCCCGGCCGCGCGTCTTGCGGCTCGGCGCTACGGGTTCGCACCTTCCTTGCGCTTCAGCCGGGCGTCGTTTTCCTTGAGAAAGCTGCGAATCGTGTCGCCGTAATCGAGCAGCCGCAGCCATTGTTCGACGTACAGCGTGACCGGCATGCGCTGCAGTCCATACACGCTGACACCCCCCTTTTCACTAACTTTGCAATACAGTTGTCCCCGCTTCGACTGTTCGGCGTCTTCCAGAAGTTTGCCGGCTTCTTCGGCCGTCATTGCGCCCGACGCGACTTTCGCCAGAATTTCGGCTTTGTCCATCATCCAACCTCACCACGAATTGAAGAGAATGGCCGCACAGCGGTGAACCGGTCCGACGACCCGTTCTGCCGACGCCTGCAATTTAGCCCTCGGCGTTGCGGGCGACAAGCGGAACGGGCCCAATCGCCAGTTCGTCGAGCGGCCGGCCCACCTCAATTGTCGCCGTGGGCACCGCCGCCGATGCTGTATGCACCGCAATCGACTGCCCGACCCGCGCGGTCGCCGCCCGTGCGGCCTGAACCGCCAGATCGGGGCGATTGCACTCGCGGCTCAGGTGCAGTTGCACCACGTGCCGCAATCGGGCCGACCGCGATAATCGCAACGTTTCCTGCAACAGGGCCGCGGCCTGTTCATTCGACAAATGCCCTTCATTGCCCAGCACGCGTTCGATCAGCCGGGCTGCCCGGCCGCTGGCGCGTTGCAGCGCCACGTCATGATTGAATTCGAGCGCCAGGACGTCGACGTCGCTGAATGCCTGCGCCACGCGGTCGTCCCACGTGCCCAGGTCGGCCGCGTAGGCCAGATCGGCGGCGGCATGCGTTTCATCAGCGGCGGCCGAAAACCGGAAGCCAAACGTCGCCCCGCTGTCATGCCTGAGCTTGACCGGGGCACATTCAAAACCGGGCGACAGGCAAAAGCGGCCGGTCGTGGCGTAATGCCTGACCAACCCGGCCCACTGTAATTGCTGAAACACCGCCGACGCCTCGGCAAGCTGCGGTACGTGCTCGGGGTGGCAATACAGCGTGACGCGACGTTGCAGGAGTGCGGTGAACGATTGATCGTTCCAATGGTCACTGTGCGTGTGCGTCAGCAGGGCGGCCCGAATCGGGGTCCAGCCGGTACCCACCAGATTCAGCCGCGCGTCGAGTTGCCGCACCGACAGCCCGGCGTCGAGCAGCACGCCGAACTCGTTGCGTTCGAGCAGGCTGGCATTGCCCGAGCTGCCACTGGCCAGGACGGTGAAACGGAATGGCATACGCACGCTCCTCGACCAACGGCTGGGCCACTGCGCCGATTGCGAATCTGGGGCCGGGCGCGCCGCCCGAACAGTTCGGGCCGCCGCCACGTTCGCGGTACGTTCAACGAGCAAATCGTTGTATCATAGCCGTGTGCGAAATGGCACTCTGGCGGCGAACGGGCCGATCTCGCCGCGACGAGACGTTGACAGACATTCGGCGCGCAACAGGGTTTTATCGCCGATGACCGCAAAAACCGGCAAGCAGGCGGCGTTCGCGCCGGGCGACCATCGGTTCACGCTGCCGCACCAGGGCCGCGAGCGAAGCTATTTCCTGCATTTGCCCCAGCACTGCGTTGCGGGCCACCCGTTGCCGCTGGTGCTGGCCTTGCACGGCAACGGTACGAACGCCTTGGGAATGATGGAATTCTGCGGCCTGAACGACAAGGCCGATGCGGCCGGGTTCATCGTGGTTTACCCCAATGGCACGGGCCGCGTCGCCAAGGCCCTGTCGTGGAACGCGGGCAACTGTTGCAGCCACGCTTTCAAGCATCGGGTCGACGATGTGGGCTTCATCACGGCGCTGCTCGACGACGTTCAGTCGCGCCTGCCGGTCGATGGCCAACGCGTGTACGCCACCGGCATGTCTAACGGGGCGATGATGTGTTACCGCTTGGCGCTGGAGCTGTCGCAGCGTGTCGCAGCGATCGCCCCGGTCGCCGGACCGATCGGTTGCCGCGATTGCCAACCCGAGCGCCCGGTGCCGCTGCTGCACTTTCATGGCACCGCCGACCTGTACACGCCCTACGCGGGCGGTCGCGGCCCGCGCAGCCCGTCGCAAACCGACTTCGTTTCGGTCGACCAGACAATAGCCACCTGGGTTACGTCTGTCGGAGCGCCAGCCTGGCCGCGCATCGCCCAGCGGCCCGCCGCCCACCCGGGAGACCTGCCCGCCACGATCAAGACCTGGGGCCCCGGCCGCGACGGGGCCGAAGTCGTGCTCGTCACAATTGAAGGCGGCGGCCACACCTGGCCCGGCCGCAAACCCACGCTCGAATTTCTGGGTAATTCGGCCCTGAACATCCCCGCCAACGACATGCTGTGGGACTTCTTTATGCGCCACCCATTGCGTGTAATGACCCGATAAACCCCCGAACGGCCCATTTTGAACGGACGATTTTACTCTGGACAAGAGACCCCGTCCCTCGGCCCATGCCTGCCGCAGTCGCTGATTATCGAGACACTGCAACACAAAAGAGGCACGCGTCCAGAAAAAACGACGGGCAATGTTTGTAGAAATTTTGATGATTTTAAGGAATTTCGGAATTTTTTGTTTGACGGCATTGCACCGATCACGATAGAGTGTGACCTCAGCTACCATTTCAAGAAGCCTTCATGTTCGGCATTTGGTGCCATTCGGGGACGTGATTTACGGCAGGATCAAAAAGCCAATTTTCGTCGGGTTGGTGCGGAGTAACGACCGTTATCCGCGGTGGGGTGATTCGGGAAACCGGGCGGGGACTCGGTTTGGTGCCTGATGGCCGCAGAGAATTAACGCTTTGAGTTGGAACTCCTCGTTCCAGTGGTGCGGTTGCGCGCGCACAGAGGCAACCCGCTAATAATAAACCGATCCGATATAAACATGTGCTGAACTGCGAATTCTACGTTCCAGTTGTGGCCGGCGCGGCGATCGCCTGCTCCGCCACGAAGTGACTGGCACGCGTTTAAAGAAACGAAGCGGTTTCAGATACTCTTCATTCGGGTATGCTCGTCATGCAAAACCTGTTTCGCTTCATCCTGCGCCGTCTCGCCGCACAATGCCGTTTGCGCAATTCGCCGAGCCGCAGACGCCACAATCACAAAACATTACAGCCCTCGTTGAGAACTATCGAGCTTTTGGAACTTAAAACGCTCCTTTCGATCGACGTGACGGGCATCACACCGGCGACAGGACCGACCAACGGTGGAACGTTCGTGACGATCACGGGATCGGGATTCAATGACCTCCAATCCTTGTCAATTTTCGGTGCCACATTAACGATTGATGCCGTTGACTCGCCGACCCAGGTTCAGGCCTTCATGCCACGCAGCTATTATGGAGTGCCGGGCACTTACGACGTTGAAGCCACCGATTCCGAAGGAACAACGTCGACGGGCGGACCAAACTTCACTTACGTTGCCGAGGCGCCAACGGTAAGCAACGTTTCGCCCGATTACGGGAATCAGTCGGGCGGTGAGACAATCTCAATTTACGGCACTGACTTCTGGCAGGCATCGGCTGTTGAGTTTGGCAACGTTCCGGCCACATCGTTCACGATCAACTTCGGGCAACCGACGGCATACAGCAACCCGTTTATCACGGCCGTCGTCCCGCCTGGCTCGTTAGGGACCGTTGACATCACCGTCACGACGCCGATTGGCACATCGGCGATTACGACCGGCGACGAGTTCACGTACATCCCTCCCCCGCCCGAAATCAACTCAATGATTCCGCCGTCCGGGCCGACCGCCGGCGGCAACCAGGTGACGATAAACGGTTCCGGCTTTTTTGGTGAAACTACTCAGGGGCAATGGGCTAGTTCCGTCGAGGAAGTCTATTTTGGAAATTCGCTTCTCAACCCCAGTCAATATACCGTGGAAAACGATGGTACGATCATCGCAATAGCGCCTCCCGAAATCGCTGGAACGGTCGATGTCGAAGTCATTACGCCCTCTGGCGAAAGTTACGCGCAGGTCGACGACCAATACACATATGTCGCGCCACCTCCGGTCGTGACGGCAACATCCCCCACAAGTGGCTTTGATCCTGGCGGAAACGTTGTCGTCATTGCTGGCGACAACTTCATAGGAACCACAGGCGTCTGGTTCGGCGATGTGCAGGCACCGTCCTTTACAGTGAACAGCCAAGGGCAAATCACGGCTGTTGCACCGTCACATTTG
>JAJXXL010000413.1 GCA_021781115.1 Planctomycetota bacterium | reverse complement strand
TGATTCCCCGGCCCGCCAAAATCGGCCGCGATTCATGCGAAAACCCGGCGCCTCCGACGACTCGTCGCACCGAATCGGGTCGCACCGGGGTTCGGCCGCATTGTCGATATTCTCCCGCCAGGTACTTACGCCGGATCAAGCCGGACCAATGGAAGAAATCTCGAAAATTGAACAGCCAAATGTGCGTCGGAATTCCTGCAAGTCTTCCCAATTTGCCGGCATGTCAATTTCTCACTTTCGCAGGGCGGGCAGCCAGCAGGAATTCGCTCTCAACCCCACCCGTCCGCCCTCGTGCCCTGCTCACGAGATGCCGGAAAAGGGTGCGAGACGGCGGGCTTCCCTCGGGGTGCACCGCAATCACGGCCGCATTTTACAAATATCCTGTGTGTCGATTGACACACTGTACCACGTGTACTATAGTAACTAATACACTTACTGAGGTGGCGCATGGAATTTCAAGTCAACACTGCCAGCCGGTTGCCCATCTATCAGCAATTGGCGCACCAGATTCGCGAAGCGATTGCCCGCGGCGATTTGCAGCCCGAAGCCCGGCTGCCGTGGGTGCGGCAGCTTTCACGCGACATGGTCGTCAACCCCAACACGATCGCCCGGGCCTACACCGAACTCGAGCGTGAGGGGTTGCTCGTCAGCCGGGCGGGGCTGGGCATGTTCGTCGCCCACCCGAAAAATGACCTTACGAAAGGGGCACGCGATCGGCGACTGGGCGAGTTGCTCGATCGCTGGCTAACCGAAGCGGTGCACCTGGGGTTTTCGGCCGAAGAGGTCGTTCGACTCGTCTCCCGCCGCGTCGAACAGTTTCAATGGAAAGGCGCTTGACGAGGTACCGCTATGACCGACGCGATTGTCACAGACCGATTGTGTAAATCGTATGGGGGACAACTTGTCGTCGACCAGTTGAACCTGCACGTGCCTGTCGGAACCGTGTACGGCCTGCTGGGCCGAAACGGCGTAGGCAAATCGACCACGCTGAAAATGCTGGCGGGCATGGCCTGCCCCGATTCGGGCGAAATCTTGCTGCTGGGTGAAGACGCTGCGCGTCTGTCACCGGCGACACGCGCCCGCATTGCCTATCTCGCCGAGGGGCACCCGCTGTACAAATGGATGACAATCGGGCAAATCGTGGCGTTTACCCGGTCGTTCTACCGCAGTTGGAACACGGATCTCGTCGACAAGGTTCTCGATCATTTCTCGCTGTCGCGAAAGGCCCGCATCGGCCGGCTTTCGAAAGGGCAGGTGGCACAGGTCTCGCTGACGCTGGCGATTGCCCCCGACCCGGAACTGCTCATCCTGGATGACCCCACGCTGGGTCTCGACGCCAACGTCCGCCGCGATTTCCTGGAGTCGATGATTCAAATCATTCAACGCCGCGGGCGCACGATTTTGTTCAGTTCGCACATTCTGGGCGATGTCGAACGCGTGGCCGATCGCGTCGGGGTCATGATTGACGGCGTGTTGCGCGCCGATTGCCCGACCGAACGGTTCAAACAGGCGGTTTGCAAGGTGATTGTCGATTTTGGCCGGTCGCCACCAACCGTGCCTCCGTTGGTCGGCCTGCTCGGCGATTGGCAATTGGGTTCGCGGCGGGAACTGGTATTTGTCGATTTCGGCGTGCAGCAACAGGCGGCAATTGAAGCAATGGGGCCCGTCCGCATCGAAGTCGTCGCATTAAATCTCGAAGATGCGTTTATCGAGTACACGCGCGGCGCCCGGCGTCCGCTGCCGATTTTCACAGGAGAGTCTTTCGATGTTCAAGGCCTTGGCGCTCAAGGAGCTGCGTGAAGCCGGCTGGCTGGCCCTGGTGGCCGCCGGGTTGCACCTGGCAGTCGTCAGCAACCTGATCGGGTTGAATCTGTTCACCTGGCTGCCGATGTTTCCCGAAAAAATCAACGAGCTTCCATTCACTGGCACTTCGTTTACCGGCCCGTTTGCGCTCGTGGGTTGCGTGTTGGCAATTGCCCTGGGGTTTCGTCAATCGGCCTGGGAAGGCATGCAGGGCACGTACCTGTTTCTGCTGCATCGGCCGGTGGCCCGCAGTGCGATCTTCGCGACGAAGATCGGTGTTGGCATGGTCTTGCTGCTGCTTGTCAATTGCATTCCGGTGTTGTGGTTTGCCGACTGGGCGGCAACGCCGGGGCACTACCCCGGCCCGTTCGAATGGCGGTTGACGGAACCTGCCTGGGGGTGGTGGTGCGGCTTTCCGCTGTTGTACCTGGGGGCGTTTCTGAGCGGAATTCGCCCCGCCCGCTGGTACGGCACGCGGCTGTACCCGCTGTTGGCGAGTGGCATGCTGCTGCTGGTTGCTGAGTTTCTAAGTCCCTGGTGGACGATTTGTGCCGGAATTGCCCTTACGTCGTCCGTGCTGTTTGCCACTTGCATTCGGACGACCATTTTCGCACGCGATTATTCGTAATGGCGTTTCGCCGTCCGCGACATTCCCGACTTGAATTGCCGCCTCTGGAATTCCAAATCAACCCTCGTTTTGCACGGTCGATCGGGAGAGAGTTGTCATGCACCGAACCTTGGCGCTCATGCAGCGACTGGCCTTGGCCCTCGTCATTGGAGCCGGCTTTAGCGTCGTCTGGTCGTTCGCCGCAGGATTTGTCGACCGGTTTTTCTATCAGCTCCATTACGCTGAATACGTTGAAGTGACGCTTGACGGCAAGGTGCTGATTCGCGGCCACCACAATGGAATTAAAACCATGCGCGATTTATCCGGAAATGCTGTCGAGCCCGCTTCAGAGGAATCAAATATTACCCGGCCTATTGCGCTGACTCTCGAATCCCGCACGGCTGCACCTGCGGTCAAGCTCGGCCTGGGCAATGACAGCTTTCCATTTCGAATCCTTGGGCCTGGTCGGCGTTCGGCGACCAATTGGTACTTTGTCGATGAAGGCACGTTGCGAAATGCGTATTTTTTCGTGGGCTACGACACCACAACGAAACTGCGAGTCGGCTCGATCGGAGCCGCTGGCTTTCGCGAGGGCCCGGTACCCGCAACGGAACGGTTCTCGATGTCGGGCCGGCCAATGCTGCAAGACGTGCATCTTTTGAGTCGGATAAATCGTAGCGGACTAAAAATCGGCAGCGGGCTAAACTCCAACCTTCCTAGCGATCTGGCTTATTCGACGGCCTGTATTTGCCTTGGCGATGGCACAGTTCGGGCGGTCGATTTGAAAAGTCGAACTGAACACACCGCGCTCGAGAATATTTCGTACCTGGCAGCGCAATTAGCGGAGGAGTTTGACATCGATATTGGTGCTACGCTTACGCGGCTGCTCGTTCGTACCGCCGCAGAAGTGCTGGTGTTTGATGGTCAGTTTCAGTTGGTCCGCAAGTTTCCGATTCCTGCGGAGATGATCGGCGACGACATTACGTGGTATCTCACGAAGGGTGGTAGCGCGGTCGCCATGACGTCCGTAGTGCAACCGCCCCCCGCTTCGGGAACGGTCTACCGAGTTGCCCACATTCAGCCATCGGGCGCGATCGTGCACCGGGAAGAAGCGACAATCAACAGTCAGCCGGCGCGTATGCTCGAAACCATATTGATGGGGTCGGCCGCTCCGGAACCGGTGCTCGTCTATTTGCTGCTCGTGCTGGAGCACACCTCAAAATGGCTTGCAAACAAGGCCGCCACAACCCGAGTGCAGGCGTTGGGATTTGCACTTCGCGAGTTGTGGCCCGCCCTGCTAGTCGCCCACCTGATCGGTTTGATCTTCGCGGTCGTCTGCATTCGCCGGCAGAACCGCTATGCCGTTCGAGGGACGGAATTGTGGGTCTGGCCGCTGTTCATCCTGCTGCTGGGGCTGCCGGGCTGGGTCGGGTTTTTGTACTGCCGTCGCTGGCCGCGGCTCGCTGCCTGTCCTGCCTGCCAGGTCATTGTGCCGCGAAATCAACCGGTGTGCCCGCGCTGCGCCACGGCCTATCCGCCGCCGGCGCTGCGGGGCACCGAAGTCTTTGCCTGATGCCCGGTCGCAAGAACTGCCGGGCCGACGTTGGCCCGGCACGTGGCGATTGAGGTCTATTCTGCGTGGGCCGCGCCCACTGGCAGACGCCGAGCGTCCGAAGGCCTGAAATGCGCCGTCCGTTGCCGCAAACCTCATTGACGCATCGAAGTTCGGAATGGTAATCTGAACGTCACGCGATTGTCGTCAATTCCTGAACGCGGTGTAAATCCCGCGTGTTCGCTCTTTTCCCATCGGTGCAGTGATGCCAGTGCGACCGATTTGCGCCGAGCGGGTTGCGCAGGCCCAGTTGCATTACAGCCATTGTGCGCTCTGCGAACATCGTTGTGGCATCGACCGCGCGCACGAAACCGGCCTGTGCAAGGCGGGCATCGAGGCCCGGGTCTATCGGCATCGTGTGGAATATGGCGAGGAAGTCGAGCTGACCCCGTCGCATTTGTTCTATCTCTCGGGTTGCGACCTGCGCTGCGCGTTTTGTATCGCCGAGGCCAACGCCTTCGACCCGAGTCGCGGGCAACCGCTTTCCGCCGAGTTCCTGACACAGGCCGTGACTTGGGGGCGCCGCCGGGGGGCGCGAAACATTCAGTGGGTCGGGGGCGAGCCCACGATTCATATTCCGGCAATCCTGAGCGCAATGGCCGGTTGCATCGATCTGCCGCTGGTCGTCTGGAAGTCGGATTTTCACGGAACTCCCGAATCGTTTGAACTGCTGCGGGGCGTTGTCGATGTCTACGTCGCCGACTTCAAGTTCGGCAACGATGCGTGCGCCGGGCGCATTGCCGGCGTCGAGCGGTACCTGTCAATCGTTACCCGGAACCTGCACATTGCCGCCGCGCAATCGCGTCTGATTATCCGGCATTTGCTG
>JAJXXL010000205.1 GCA_021781115.1 Planctomycetota bacterium | reverse complement strand
ATCTCCCCGCCTGGTCGTGAAACACGAACCCGGTTCCGCTGAGATCGAGTTCGCCGATCTTCACGCGGACAAACACTGTCGCCGACTTGATTTGCTGCATGACGGCGGGCGAAATCGCATCGTCGGCCAATGCCGCGCTCGCGCTCAGTGCGCACAGAAAGACCGCTGTCAACCGGGCCCGCATGACCTGTACCCGCCTTTCAACGTGCTGGTGTTCGTCGAAGATGTGCCGAAATCGAGGGCAAATTGCCCGCCGAGTTCGGTTCGACCAATGCCTGAAGACGCCGCCAGCGCGGCCGATGCCGCGCCCCGATTGATTCTATTATTGTGCGCCGCTCCAAAGGTTTCAACCAACCCGGCCCGCCGGGCGCCGGCGCTTCGCCGGTCTGTGCATCGTGGAGGTGCAAACCGTTCGATTCCCCGGTTGAATTCGAGGGGCTGCGCTGAACGGCCCTGACCCCACGCGGACCAGGAAAATGGTCATTCCGCCGGCCCAGCGGCGATACGAAGGTGCGGCCGACAACTGACAACCAACAACGGCCCCTCACCCGGCCGTTCCGGCCGGCTTGCACATCGTGGCGGCTTCCATCAAGCCGTGCTCGGTGGCTTCGGCGCGGGTGAATTCGCCGGTTAACCGGCCTTCGCATAGTACCAGGATCCGGTCGCACAGCGTGAGCAGTTCGGGCAGTTCGCTCGAGGTAACGAGCACACCCAGTCCGTCGCGGCAGAGTTGGTCGATCAGCCGGTACAGTTCGGCCTTGGCCCCCACGTCGACGCCGCGCGTCGGGTCGTCGAGCAGCAGCACCTGGGGCCGGGTCAGCAGCCAGCGCCCAATGACGCATTTCTGCTGGTTGCCCCCGCTGAGGCTCGTGATCGGGGCGTCGCGGCCCGCGGTTTTGATGCCCAGGCTGGCGATCAAGGTTTCGGCCATGTCCGATTCGCGGCGGGATTGAACAATGCCCCATGCTGCGGCGGCGTGCAATTGGCACAAGGTCAGGTTCTGGCCGACTGTCATCTGGTCGAACAACCCCAGCCGCTTGCGATCTTCGGTGACGAGCGCCAGGCCGGCGGCCCGAGCCGCGGCGGGGTGGCGAAACACCGCCGGCGCGCCGTTCAGCCGGATTGCGCCGCGTGGCGGCTCGGCGCTTGCCCCGAACAGGCATTCGAGCAGTTCGGTGCGGCCCGCGCCCATTAGCCCGGCCACGCCCAGCACTTCGCCCTGCCGCAGCGTGAAACTGATGTCGTGCAATCGCCAGGCGCGGGCGTGGCCCGCCCAGGGCAGCGACAGCCCGCAGACTTCAAGCAGCGTGCGACCGGGGGCGGGGCGTTCGGTCGGAGCGGCGGTTTCGAGGTCGCGGCCCACCATCAGGCGGGTGACTTCGCGGGGCGTGGTCTCGCGGCGGGGCAGGGTGCGAATCAGTGCCCCGTCGCGCAAGATGGAAATCCGATCGGCCAGCCGGAAAACTTCCTCCATTTTGTGCGAGATGTACAGAATGGTGACGCCCCGCGTTTGCAACTGCTGCATCACGCGAAACAGCCGCTCCGATTCGGCCGCGGTCAAAGCGCTGGTTGGCTCGTCCAGGATCAGGATTTCCGCCTCCTGAACCAGCGCTTTGCCGATTTCAACCAGTTGCTGATCGCCCACCCGCAGTTCGCCGACCGGTTGCCGCGGGTCGATGCGGCATTCGAGCGTTTCGAGAATCGTCGTCGCGGCACGCTCCATGCCGCGGTCATCGAGCCAGCCCAGGAGTGTGCGTCGCTCGCGGCCCAGAAACAGGTTGGCAGCGGCCGACAGCGGTTCGACAAGGTTGAGTTCCTGGTGCACGATGCCGACTCCCGCCTGTTCGGCGTCGCGCGGGCCGGTGAAACGGGCCAGTTGGCCGCGTAGCAGCAGTTGGCCGTCGTATGCGGCAATGACGCCCGACAGAATGTTCATGAGCGTGCTTTTGCCGGCGCCGTTTTCGCCGACAATGGCATGCACCTCGCCCTGGTCGATTTCCAGAGAAACGTCGGTCAGGGCGTGCACGCCGCCAAAGCGCTTGCCGATGTGGGAAATCGCAATCAGAGGTTGCGTCGTGGCCACAGCATGCCGCCATTGGAGGAAAACTCAGGAACGGAAACGCCGCGACTGCCGCGGCGCATTCAGCGGCAGTAACGCCGCGGCCCGACGGGTACGCCCGCGCCCGGCTGAATGGTCTTCTACGCAAGCGCGCATGTTGATACAAGCCCGAACGAGTCAAGGGGTTTCGATTTTATCAGCGTCATCAATCGCCAAACCCGTGATCGGGCGCACCGTCCAAGGTTCGGGGCGTGGTCGAATGTTCAAAACGGGCGGCAGATTGCGGCCCGGTGCAAAAACAGCCCGGTTCTATTGAAGAAACCGTCGATCCTTGGGAAAATGCCCGATTCCCCAGCATGCGGGGGACAATTGTAGTAGCCGGCGAGCCGCCAATTTATCAGAAAGAATAAACTCTCATGGGAACGAGCCGTCAGATTACGGAAGGGCAGTTGCAGGATGCAAAAGCGGCGTTGCAGGTGCGCGTCGCGGCGTTGCAGCAGGCCGGTCAGGAGCCGACCAAATTCGACCGCGACCCGGTGTGGCGCAAGCTGCAGGGCCGGGTGCGGCAGATTCAATCGCGGTTGCGGGCCATTTCGGGCGTCGAAGCCGTTTCGGCCGAGCTGGCCCAGCGCAAAATTGAAAACGACGCCCGCAAGGTGGCTGAAGCCGCCGAGCGCAAGGCCGGTGCCAAAAAGACCAAGGCCAAGGGCGAACCCGCCAAAGCCGGGGCAAAGCCCAAGGCCAAAAGCGAAGACAAACCGGTGAAAAAAGAAAAAGCAGCCAAGCCGAAGGGCGAAAAGAAAGACTAGCGCCCAGGCAGGCGCCCGCCCTGCCCACGCCGGAGAGGTGACAGAGTGGCCGATTGTGCAGCACTGGAAATGCTGTGTCCATGAAAGTGGACCGGGGGTTCGAATCCCCCCCTCTCCGCTGGATGTTTCTTGATAAGCCGGCTGCCGACAACGGTAGTGGGGTTTTCTGCTTGAAATCGCGCACTTTTCAGCGATTGGCCTGCGGTTCAAAACGTGGTGTCGTCGGCAGGGGGGCATTTTCATCGTTCGCCGTAATTGCTTCTCTTTACGTATGACTGATGCTGGCGCGGCTCAAATGCCGCCTGCCGGATCCCTTCTGAACTTGGGGCCAGTCGAATGTGTCTGATTGCACAGACGGATTGGCCGTGGCCAAATGTGTGGCGATGCCTGACAAGTCAGGGCTGACTCTGCCGTCAGAATCGACGGAATGACCATGCGAAACTTGCACGGCGAGGTCAGTGCTGAGGGATCACCAATGTCACAAGAGATGCCCGCCAACCCCTCCAGGGCCAGCGCGCACTCTGTGGTTGCCGCGTAGTTTGGGTGATTGGCAGCCCGTTGAAAATTGACAGTTTGTCGGGGCGCGGGTCAGGCGGCGGCCGGCGCGCTGCAGTGTGCAAAAATCGCGTGGATTCGATCCGCGCGCGGGCTCATCGCGATCCGGAGGAAACGACTGACAATCTTCAGAAGCCGCGGTTACGCCAAATTGCCAAACAGGGCGTCGCCAGTGGCCTGCCGGCCGCGCGGCGTTCCCATGCCGAACAGGGCGCGCATCAGGCGGCCCACGTTGTGCGCCATCGTCCCCCCTCGGGCCATCCAATCCCTAGTGGACGGGGCCATCGAAGATTCTTAGGCCGTCGACTGGCCCTGCCTGGCTGGCCGGTTTCGTGAGCGGGATTGAGCGGGAATGCGATTGAGCAAAAACGTGTTGGCCTGGGGGGCTATGGCAGCCGCCCGGTCGGTACCAGACGGCCCGTGTCGCCCGTCGCGTCGCTGATCGAATCGCAGGTCGAACGCGATTCGGTTCGGGCGCGTGAGCAACTTCCGGCGGCGGCGACCGTGGCCCGCCGGTCAGTCCGCTGCCCAACCCCAGGCTCCCCGCGCCACGCCGCGGCCTGCCCGCGTTCGTATTCCACCCGGCGTCGGCCACCTATGCCGGCGATGCGAACGTGGCGCGGCTTTGCGATCTCCCTTCGCGGCGTTTGCGGCCCCATTTCGCGGGATTCCGGGCATCAGCACACCGGGAAAACAGCATCAGGGAAACGCCTGACCGGAACAGAACACGCACACTCCGACCACGCAGGCCACCGCTTGAAGAACGGTAACCACTTCTTTTTCGATCATCTCATTTCGATCACCGCCAACACCAGCCATCCGGCACGCCGTTGATCGGAAAGTCGATGCAATTATCAGTGGCCCCATATACGTTCCCATTGCTTGAAGCTGAGCGGCCCGGTGACATCTTGGTCGCCTCCATAGCAAACGCGGTCCTGCCCGATCACGACGAAGAGCACGTCGCGCCGCCGCTCGTACAATAGTTTCGCGGCCTGCATGAAGATATCGAACCCGCGTAAACTCTCCATACCACGGGCAACATAGGTGACGATGCGCACATTGTCGGGAATATCCCGTCCCGCCACGCGCCGCCCGCCTGTGGCCGCCAGAAGCTTGTGTCAATGCCGTCGAAAATCGTGCCAATTTTCGGGCGAAACAGTGCCGGAAACCGGTCTCGCTGCCAGCAGGTGGGGCTGTAGCCGACGTCACAGTTTTCCAGGTCGAGCAGCAAATTGGCGTTGCGCGCCCGGGCCCGCATGCGGGTCAGCAGCGTTGTGGGGAATTCCGGCCGGAAATCCATGTCCGAGCCGTTGGTGTGGTAGTAATACTCAAAGTAGTTGACGATCGGTCAGTCGTACAATTCTCGCAGGAAAACTGTCGAGAGAAACCCCGAATGGGCCACGATCAGGTCGGGGCGGATGTCAGGGCGCGCCTGGAGCGCCTCGACGGTGGCGACCGAG
>JAJXXL010000135.1 GCA_021781115.1 Planctomycetota bacterium | reverse complement strand
CACTTGCAGCACGACGCTGGGCGCCGTGAGCGTGATCGGCACGATTTGCAGGTCGTTCTGATTGTTCGTTTCACTTTGCACGCCGTTTTGGTTTGTCTCAAAAATCAGATATTGCACGCCGCGTGCCGTATTGGGGATCGTCACGTTTTCAGAAACCGTGTACGACGCCCCCGCAGCCAGCGGCCCGCCGTCGCGCGTTTTTGTGACAATTGGTGTGGCGTTCGACGAAATCGACGGCGTCGTCGACAGGTACACGGCGTCCGTCCAATTCGCGCCGGCGGCGGAGGTTCCCGCGTTCGCCACGGTCCACGAGATCGGAATCGAAGCTCCGTTGCCGGCCACGGCGGTTGGCGGCGCCGTGGCCCCCGTGAACTGCAAATCGACGTTGGGTGTCGTAAAGCTGACCGGCACGGCTTTCACGTTGTCGGTCAGACTGGACTCGTTGAGCGTGTAGTAATAATAACCGTTTGACAGCGCGTAGTAATTGGCAACCACCAGAATATACGGGTCCGCCGCAATCGAGGGCGCCGGGGCTGCAATCGTGGCGCTGGCCGTATAGCTGCCGCCCACCGCCAGCGCACTGTTCGACTGGTGGTATGACGTATTGAGTACGACCGCGGTCGCGCTGTTAAACGTGGCTGTGGGCGACGCCACGACTTCATCATACCAGCCAGGGGAATACGCTGGAATTGTTGCGGCCCCCTGGTTGGCGACGGTCCAAGTGACCGCAAGCGAACCGCCATTGCCGATCAAGCCCGAACTGGGAGTGACCGACGCCTGCGTCACGACGAGGTTGGGCAGCGCCGAAGCGGTGATCGTGATCGGCAGCGACGTGACGTTGTTGGACTCGTTCGATTCGTATTGCGCGTTGCCAGAGTCCGTCACGAACAGCAGGTACGCCGCCCCTGTCGGGGCATTCGACGGAATCGTCGCGTTGACCGTATTTGAATAACTACCTGCCGCAGCCAGCGATTGAACATTGGATGCCGACGTCAGCGAGACGGCCGTGCCGGGGTCAAAATTCGAGGTGCTCGACAGATACACGGCGTCAGTCCAGTGGGACGCGGTCGTAGCTGATATACCTGCGTTCGTCACCGTATACGACAAACTGAGGTTTTGCCCCGCCGCCACGGAACTCAACGAACTCGACGGGTTGCTGATTTGCAAATCGACGCTGGGCAGGCCCAGCGTGATCGACTTGAAACTGAAGTTGTTCGAGTCGGCGCCCTGATCGATTTCCAGTTGATCGTCATACGCGTTGACATCGACGATGATATAATAATTTCCCGGCGTCACATACGGCATCGTCACCTTTTGGCTTTGCGTGTAATTCGCCCCGCCGGCGAGCGAGTTCGGCGCCGAGAACGATCCCAGGCTGATTGACGTGCCGTAATTGAATGTGCTCGTCGGCGAGAGATAGACGCGGTCGGTCCACGAGCTGGACGTGGTCACCAAACCACTGTTCGTCACCTGCCACCCCACGCTCACCTGGTCGCCCAATTTGGCCGACCCAGGCGCCGTCACATTGCTCGCCGCCAGATTGACGTTCGGAATCGCGCCGATCGCCAGCGGAATCGCCGCCGAAACATCGTTCGCCGTGTTCGTTTCGGGCAACGTCTGGCCATCGTTCGTGACCACAAACAGGGCCTGAAACCCGGCGGCTGAAGTCGGCAGCGTGACGTCATGCGTGACGGTGTAACTGCCGCTGGCGGCCAGCGGCGTGTACATTGAGAAACTTGTCACATAGACGGCAGTCGCCACGTTGAACGTGGTTGTCGGCGAGGCATAAACCGCGTCATTCCAGGAGGCAATCGTCGCCCCCGCGCCGCTGTTCGTCACCGTGTACGAGATCGGCAGCGTTTGCCCGACGCTGGCCGAGGTCGGGGTGCCCGGCAGGCTGCCGGTGACGGTCAGGTCAGCCGGGCTGGCCGCCGTGAGCGTGATCGGAATGGCCGCCACGTTGTTCGTGGTTTCGCCATTGAATTGCGAACCGCTGTTGTCGGTCGAAACCAGCAGATAGTTGGAACCGGTCAGCGACGTATTCGGTATCGTGACTTCAAGCGCCCCGTTATACGACGCTCCGGCGGCCAGCCCCTGCTGCATGCCACCCGAATTCAACGCAATCGCTGTACCGTCGAGCGTGGGTTTGCTCGACAGGTACACGGAATCATGCCAGGTTCCGGCGGCGGCATCGGTGCCGTTGTTCGTAGTCGTCCATGATACTGACAGCGGCGTTCCACCGCCGACGGAAGCTGAGCTTTGAGATACAGCCGCATTCGACACGGTCAGCTTGACGTTGGGGTCGCTGAGCGTGATCGGCACGGCAGCCGTGTTGTTCGTATAGTCGCTTTCAGGCAGGCTGTCGCCCGAATTGGCGACGACGAGCAGGTAATTGGCCCCGGTGAGAGTCGTATTGGGAATCGTGACCGTATCGTTCGCGGTATAGCTGGCATTGATGCCCAGAGGAAAACTCTGCGAAGAATAAACACTGTCGAGCCGCACCGCGCTGGCGTCAAACGTGTTGTGGCTGGAAAGGTAAACGGTGTCGGTCCATGACGGAGTCGGCGCAAACGTGCCGATGTTTTCGACAGTCCATTGCAGGCCTACGGTTTGCCCGTCGCCCACGACGGCTGTGCTGCCCGAAGTCGACGCGGCACTTGTAATCTTCAGGTCGGCTTCCGGCCCCGAAAGCAGCCGCCGGGTTTCTAACTGCTCGATCGCCGGGCTGATTCGCAAACGCTGGCGGAACCGACGTGGCCTGAATGTTGCGCTAAGCGACGACAACCACGATGCGAGAAGCATGCCAATCCCCTGTTAAAACATTCAACTGCGGCTGGAAAGCTCGATTGCCAATCGAAACAATCGGTTGAACTGAGATTTGAAAGTGTCCTGCTCGTTTGCCACAATAACGCTCCCGGCCCGGCAAAGTCAACTTACCCCCCCCCTGCGCCACGGGTGGCGGGTGAAGGAAAAAGCAGGAATTGCCGCGGCCCTGTTTTTCCTGCCAGGCAAAGCATTTCGACAACCAGGCCGTACCGCACCGGATGTCGTCGATTCATGATCAACATAAGTGCGGTGGCGTGCGTGAGGCTCAATCGTTTGGCAATTGGAAGCGGTTCACCCGGCGACCAGGCCGGTCGATACCCATTGACGGGCGGCCAGGTTATGATGTTTTCAGGAGTGCATGCACGCATTCGCACGCTGCCCGGGTCATCCTGGGAAGGGTCCGTTCGGCGTGTCGGGCTGCCCATGTGGGCGACGCGCCGATATTTATTTCGTTTTTATTGTGAAGTAGTCCCACGAGCCCCCGCCACGAGTCCGCGGCGTTCATTGATCGTTTGCAACAGGAAAGTCGCCCCGTAATGACAAGCCACGCCCCGCACTGGTCGGAAGGCATGTTTCTGAGGCCGCACCATTTTCAGGCGGCCGACCGGCGATTGCGTGAGGAAATCGGCTTGGCCGAAGGCTGGAACGTCGGTTATGCGTATGGCCTGCGGCGAATCGAAATCGACGAGGAAGCGCTGGTGAATTATCGACTGGCCCTGCGCGCCTGCCAGATCCGACTGCACGACGGCACGCACGTCCGCTACCCCGAAGACGCCAATCTTGACGCGATCACGCTGCCCAAGGAAGCATTTGAAAAGCAGGGCCGGGTGATGGCTTACCTCGGTGTGCCGGCGCTGCAAATGGGCCGGGGCAATGTGGGTGAGCGCGGTTCGAACTTTCGTTACGCGCTCGAAACCGTCGAAACTGAAGATGAAAACCGGGGCGACGGCGCGCAGATGCTCGATTATCAATGGCCCAACGCCCGGCTGTTTCTGAGCGGGCAGGATGCGTCGGGGTACGAAACCCTGCCAATCGTGCGGCTGCGGCGCGGGGCTGTCGCCGAGGCCCCGCCAGAAGTCGATCGCGAATACATTCCCCCGATTCTGGCCTGCGATGCCTGGCCGCATTTGCAAAAGGATCTGCTGGGAGGCATTGCCGATCGGATCGGCGGCTCCGTCGATATTCTGGCCGCGCAGATGATCGACCGCGGCGTGGCCTTTGAAAGCGGGCACCGCGAAGATATGGAGCGGATCTTCAAATTGCACGCCTTGAACGCCGCCCTGGGTTACCTGTGGAACATCTCGTCGGTGCGGGGCGTGCACCCCTTGGTCGCTTATATGGAGCTCTGCCGCGTCGTGGGGCAACTTGCGATTTTTCGCACCGAACGCCGCATGCCACAGGTGCCCGCTTATGATCACGACGATCTGGGAACCTGCTTTTACGCAGTTCGGCGGCTGATCGAGGAGGGGTTGGGGGGCGGCGCGCCCGCCGAGTACAAGAAGCGACAGTTCGTGGGCGCGGGCCGTCAGATGCAGGTGCGCATGGAGCGCGAGTGGCTCAGCCCCACCTGGAGGTTTTTCATTGGCGTGAATTCGAAACTCAGTTTCGATCAGTGCGTCACCCTGCTGCGGGGTCTCGATTTGAAGGTCGGCAGTGCCCAGGAGGTCGAAACGATTTACCTGCAGGCGATGCAGGGGATTTCCCTCGAACCGCAGGCTGAAGCCCCCAGGCTGTTTCCCGGAAAGAACTGGACGTATTGGAAGGTCGACCGCCAATCGAATGCCTGGCGCGACGTGCAAGACAGCCTGACGCTCGCGATTCGGATGAACGACCGGCACTTCGTGGGCCGCATCGACAATCGCCAGGAAATCCAGATTCGCACTGACGACGCCCGCGAAATCACGCTGGCATTCGTACTGTACGCAATTCCCGTCGAGCATTTGTAACTCAGCCGCCGTGCCCGACGCACCGCTGCCGATACAACGCCTCCGCCGCACTTCAAGGATACCTGAACCGTCAATGACGCCCGATTTTTCGAGCCTGGTCAACCCCACGTTCAACATGGTCTTGACGCTCGTCGAGCACATCGAGCAGGGTGAGCGCCCTAACCTGGCCGCGGAACAAGACCGAATTCGCGCCGAATTGAACGATGCCGAAGCCACCGCCTCGGCGGAAAAGAGTGGCATTGACATCGAGCATTTTCGGCTCGCAAAATATGCCTTGGTCTGCTGGACCGACGAACTGTTGACGGCCGCGACGCGCAATTCGGGCACCGAATACGACTGGTCGCAGGCGATTCTCGAACGCAAAATCTACGGTTCCCGAAACCGCGCCTGGAAATTCTTTGCCACTGCCGAACTGGCTCGCAAGTACAGCATTGACGCCTTGGAGACATTTTACCTGGGGGTCGTGCTGGGGTTTGAGGGGGACATTCTCGACGCGATTGACCGCTCGCGGCAGCCCGGTGAAACTCCGGAACTCAAAGAAGCGCTGGCGGCGCTCAAGGATCGCATTCGGCTCGACGGCGCATCGCTGGAATCGGCGGCGCAGATGTCGTCGCAGGAACGCGTGCAGCTCAACGCCAATGCACTCAAACAATGGTCGGCCGAAACCTACCACCAGATCCGCGACCGCCGTGGGGGCGAAAAGGAACCATTCGCCCAACCCCTCGAGGGCGATGTGCGCCCGCTTTGGGGGCGCAACCTGCTGCGGGCGTCGATCCTGGGTTTTTCGGTTCTGGCCCTGCTGCTGCTGGTATTGCTCGCAATTCGGTTTTCGATTGGCAAACGCACGCCGCCAACCAAATCGCCGCGGCACGTTCACGCGCCCCGCACCCCGAACGCGCCGATCGTGGCCGCGGTCGGCTGTGGGGCGCCCAAACGGCACGTTATTTGAGCGGAACCACAAGTTCAAAGCCTGTCGCGGTTTTGACCCGCGCCGCGCGCGTCGTGAAAAAAACCTGCCACCCCGTGAGATTTAGGCGCTGTTTGCCCACGTCGAACGTGGCAGTCATCTGGCCGTCATCGGGCAAAAACTCGCGACGGATTGGCGAAATCGCATCGGCCGCGCCACCTTCGGCGTCAGGAGGGATCAACTCGACACCCAACCCAAACAGCTCGCCGTAAACGGGGTCGATCGGCTGCAACGGGGGGCCCTGGCCCGCCGTGACGACCACGGCAACTGTGCCAGCGGCTTCATTTCTGGTGCACGCCCCAAGCGTAAACCGGCGCCCGCCCGGTTCATCAAGCCGGAGTTCTCGCGCGGCATGTCCCCAAGGCAGGGCATCGGTATTGATGAAATCGGGTACGGCGCCAGGCCCGCGCCGCGGTTCGGTCCAAAACGCGCGCACGATGAGCCCCCCGGCTGGCTCTGCCACGCTGCCGGTCAATTCAAACGACCACACCGGCCCCGGCTGCCCCGCATGCACCCCCCATTTCAGCGACAACGGACGCCGAGGCGCGTCCGCGGCGGCGACTTCGAAAAAGAAGTCTTGCGAGCGCGGTACGCACAGCGCAGCGTCTGACAGATCGGACTGAAGTGACACCAGGTACTCGCCGGGCTTTGCCGTAGGAAGCCGGTGTATCGCCAGCTTGGTGCGCGCCGAGCCACGGGGGGCGTCGGAGCGACGGTCGAACGGTGGAGCCACCGGGCACCAGCGTTGCCTGAGGCGGCCTGGCTCGAGGTCAAATACGAGGAGTTCGCCACCGCCGATTTCGATTTCGAGATCCCGCCGGTTGGGGTATTTGAGCAGGTACTTGCCGCGCGGCAGCTCGCGCGGGGTTGGCCCCAGTGGCCAGACGATCGGTTGCCGGTTGCGTTGCTGCGGGACAATCGTGTAGGAGAAATCAGCCGCGGCGCCCAACACCTTGTCGAGCGTCGTCGAATCGTCGGGTGCATAAAAATGAGCCCGTTCCAGCCGCCGGTCGAGATCGCGAAGGATCTGCTTTTCTTCTTCAGACAGGTCGAATCCGACGATGTGCAATTCGATTCCGCTGGCGAGCCGGTCATGCAGCCGCCGGATTTCCTGCTGGGCTTCGGGCTTGGGGGCCATGGTGGCTGCGTCCCACCCGCCGAAATCGTTGTAGGCGCCATCGCTGATGAGCACGATCGCTCCCTGGTTCTGCAACGCCTGGCACGCCTTGTCGACCGCCCCCAGCAGCGGCGTGTTTCCCCAATGGTTGAGTTCGGTGAGGCGGGCTCTGACGTCGGCGATCAGGTCGGGGGTGAGGCGCGCCGATTTCACAAGAATGTCGTAGTCGAAATTTGGGTGGGTGGGAAAGTTAGGCGTGTTAGCCCAGGCCGGGTTGCGTTCGTCGGGCTTGCCGCCGCCCACGAACCGCAGGCGATATCCGTAAGCCATCAGGCTGATGCGAACCGGCCGCCCTTTGCGGTTCAGATCTTCCAGCGTTCCCAGTAAGACCTGTTTGGCCGCGTCAATTTTTCTGCCGCCGCCCGAGCGCAGCGGCTCTTTCATGCTGTCCGAACAATCGAGAATGAAAATCAGTTCCGGCTCATCGCTTCCCTGAACGATAACCTTGCCCAGGAACGCAGGGGGGGTGTACTCGACCACAATGCCGGGCGGCGGACACGGGTCGATCGCGAGGAGGTTGGCCGCCTTGACGAGATCGTCTGTATGCCCGCGATACAGCAGCCGAGGACGAACCGCCACCGCACCACAATCGCCCTCCAACTGCACGGCACGCCACAAATCGACCGACAACGACAGTCGTTCGGCAGCCTGCGGCTGCGCGTTGGCAGGCCAGCCGATGCGCTCAGTGGGCGCCCGCAGGAACCGGCGGCCGGCCGGGTCGGCAGCGTCGAGCCACACGGCGGCCTTTCCTGCCGGTGCGCCCCCGTCTTTCAGTTCGACCGACAATTCCAGCGGAAGCGACCGCTCAGAGCCAAAGGCCAGCTTCCGTCCGGAGACCTTAAGTTCAAACGCCGCTTTGCGGCGAAGTTCCAGCAACTCGGTGAGTTGTGCCTGGCGTGCCGCAAGCCCATCAGTCGCTGCGAGTTCACGGGCCTGCTTGAGACATTGGCTGACGATGGAGTCGTACCAGTCCTTGCCCCCGTCGCCACCTGCCCAGAAATCATCGAGGTACCGTGTTGCCAATGCCTGCCATAGCTCTGCGGCAAGCAACGCCCGGCGCTCGGCGGGGGCGTCGCGGCCCAGGCCCGCGATATCGCAGGTCGGCAGACACCGCGCAGCCCGAACGGCGGCAATCAAGTTCGCTTGTTCGCTTTCGGACGGCGCTTCTGGTGCCGTGGGCGATGGCGCCCGATTGTCGGCGGGCGCAGTGCGGCGGCGGGGCTCGGCGGCAATCGGCGGCGGCATGTCGCTGCGCGCTGCGGCAGCCCGCAACGCCGCGAAATCAAGGCGAATCGACTCGCCGAACGCAGCACACGACGCCGGTGCTGTCGGGTCGGCCAGAACCCGCCAGTCTTCCCAGGCAGGTCGGGCTGCAACAGATGTCGGCGGCTGGGCCCCGCCGAGCGAAACCACTTGCATGGCCCACAACGCTTGCCATATGCCGGCGTCGTCATCGGTGGGAGCCCCCGTCGTCGGCTCACCTGCGGGGGCGGCTTGTTGAGCGCGGCCTCCCTCGTCGTCGCCGACGTCCCAATCGCGTTGCAGCACCGCCGAAATGTTGCGCTGATTTTCAATGAGGGTTTTACGCAGACTGGCGGCAAGGTACGGAAACCGGAGCAGGTCTTCGATGACGCGCCAGTTGGCGAACTGCGAGGCTTCGGCCCCCGCCTGGCAGACGCGCGTCGCGTGCTCACTGATCTGCTGTTCGAGTTCGTCGAATTCCGATCGGGCGGCGGTGGCGGCGGCTTTCAATTCGGCCTGAAACGCGTTGGCCTCGACCAGGTCCTTGAGTGGACGCGGCACATCGAGCAACTGCCCCAAGTGGCGCGCCAGCTCGCACACGATCAGTAATCTGACATCGGCCCGCGCAGCGGCGGGGTGTTGCCCGCGCAGCCACGTCTCGTCGGGCCCAGAGCCGGCTCCTGCGCCATGCGCGCGCAAGTCGGCCAGCAGTTCCAGCCGGGCAGCGCCCGAACCTTCGGGCAGCGCCTGCGCCGCCCATTGGGCGACGTCAGGCAGCTCAGCCAGCAGGCGGTTACGCAGCGAATGTGCCGCGGCGACTACCTGCGCCGTTTCATGCGCCTGCTGAAACAATTCTCTCGCACGCTCCAGTCGTGTGGCGATTTCCTCGCCGTAGCGTTCGGGGCGAACCAGAAAAACCAGGTCGGTGGCTTCGCGCCACGCCTGATCGCCGGTGTCGATCAATCGGGCAACCCAGGGGTAAGCGGCGGGGTGCACCACGCAGGCGCTTTCCGCAAGGTTGCGACTGATGCGGCAACTGTCGAGTACGGCCGACGCAGTTTCAGTGGCAAACCTGCCCACCAGATCGGCATACTGATCGGCGGGCGATGCCACACCCGCCTTTTGAAACACCGCATCCCGCTCGCGTTCGAACACCGCAGGCGCTGCAAATTGAGCCAGCAACCCCTGGGCGTCGGCAAGCAGCTTTTCGGCAGCTTCCGGTTTGTCAATTCGCAAAAGCGCGTCGGCGTGCATCAGGAGTTCCGTCAACCGCCGCCAATTCAGCGGGTCGTAATCAAACGCTGCGCCTTTGCGCAAGGCATCGCGGGATTCACCCAGCCGTGCGGCCAGGGCCAGGACGTCTGCTTCGCGACGGTCGGGCGGAGCCTGTTCCTTGTCGAGATTTTCTCCGGATTTTGACGGTGGCGGCGAGCTTGCCGCGGCCATGTGCGACATGTCGCCGACGATGTCGAAATTCAGGCCGTTGGCCGTAAATTCCTCGGCCGGGGGAACAAGCAGTGGTTGCTGGCCCGGCAGGTGCCGATTCTGCCGAACCCAGTTGTTCGTCTGCCAATGGACGTAGCGATACAACTCGAGCACGGACACGCGATGATTGCCGTTTCCACCGCCGCGCCCGCCTTCACGATCAGCGAGACCACGCAACCCCTCGCATACAAAGTGCCCGAACACCGATTGGCCAGCGCCCCGCGGACCGAGGTCGGTGCTGCACCAGCTTCGCTCGCCCTCGCGCGCTGCGCAAAGCACCACCAGGCCTGGGTGGCTTTGAACGAGTTGGGCCAATTCGGCAGCGAATTCCACATGCATCGTGCCGAATCGCCAATTCGCCAACGATCGATTAATGTCGAACAGGAGCAACAGACGCTGCGCCGGGCACGCGGCCAGAAGTTCATCGAGCGCTGGCTGCGGATGAACTTCATCGCCATCGGGAACAGCGTTCGCCGCCGTGGCGGCCGGCGTGCGCTTGCGAGCGACGAGCCGCAGACGCTGCGTTTTGTCATCGGGCGTGGCTTCGGCGGGCAACACGTAAACCCCGTCGGGGTCCTGCCCGGCCGCCAGTGCAAGATAGACGACCGCGGTCGAGCGTCGTGGTACGTCGACAAGCCGTGCGGCGAGGTCGCTCCAGCTCTCGACAGCGGCCGCGCCCAGTTCGATCAGGGCTTGCCGGTCTTCGGCGGCAAAGTCGATATCAGGCAGCGCTTCAGAATGGTAGTCCGCCACGGTCCAGGCGATAAATTCGGCGCGTACAGGGCGAATCAGCAGCCACAGCCAGTACAGCAGCACCGCGCAAATGACGGTACACGTGGCCGCCGCGATCCATTTCGAGCGACCGGTCCACCCCGCGCCGCGGGTGAACTTCTTCCAGAAACCCAATCCATCGGGGGTAGGCTTGCGCCATGATTTAACACCGGGCGCACGTCTCCCGCCATCAGGCGCCGCCCCGCGCCATGATCGCTTCTTGCCGGGTTGATCGGCTCCGCGCGACATGCCTTGCCGCCCTTCATTTGTACCAGAAGATCAATGCGGCATTGGCGACAATCAGCACGGCCGCGAGAAAGAACATCACGTGCGCCCGCCGCCGACAGCGGTCATCGGCGTCGAACGCGGTCGCCGTCCACGCTACTTGGTCCTGCTCTTCAATCAGGCGCGGCAGGAGGGCTTCCATGAATGCCTGTTTTTTGGGGTCGGCATCGCACGCTCCGAAGTAACAGCCGGCTAACCGCACGGGCTCGTCGGGCAACACCTGGGTGAACAGTGCCTTGAGCAGCCCCATCAGCCGCTGGCGATAGTCGTCGAGATTGCACAGGAGGCGGTACAGCCGGGCGTTGCCGGGGTTGGCGTGGTCTTTTGAGAATTCGGTGTAGACCCAGCTCCGAAACCAGTCGATCGACCGCCCGACAACCCACGCCCGCGCACCATCGTCGACTTCATGCCCCATGGGAAACCGCGAACCCGCACGGCTTTGTCGCACGCGGCGTTCAACTCGGCTGGCGAACTCCTGAAAGCCGGGAATCCGTTCGAGCCCTAGAAAAACCGCTATTAGCGGAAAAACCATGCGCAATTCGCGGTGAAGTTGTTTCACATCCTGCTGAAACGCCGAAAACAGTCGTTGCATTCTCGCCGAGCTCGCCAGTTCAATGGGCGCGGTGAACAGCACGCCGTTGATCGGACACAGGGGCAGCCGCGCGTTGCGGATCAATTGGCAAAGGTACCGCAACCGGCGGCGATACAAATCCATTTGTTCGACTGTCAGTGGATCGATGCGAGCTTCGACCGCCACCGCGTGAGCCGCTTCGCTGGCAGGCGCGACAGTGCGCACGCTGTCGCCAAACGGTTGCAGCGTGGCGTTGGCACTGAGCGGCGGCAATGTCGATTCGGGGTCGAACCGTTGTGACGGGGTTTGCTCGCTCAGCGGAACATGCGTGGGCACTCGTTCGGGCTGCATCAGCTCGACCTGGGCCGACGAGGCGCAGGTGTCAGTGCAGGCAACGAACAGTGCGTCTTCGGCAGAAAAAAAGTGCAATGCGGCTCGCCGCGACGACTCGGGCGACTGCACCACCACCTTGAACTTCGCCGCCTCGAAAAATGCCGCCACCTGTCCCCAAGGCAAACCCGTGACGAGAAACAGTGGCATTTCACGAATATCGAGGCCCGCGCGGCCCAAGCCGTCGAGCCCTTGTCCCCAGGCTTCATCAATATCAGGAAAGACCGACGTTTCCTGTTCGCCAAACAGCCTCACCAGATAAATGACCAGGCGCACAAACACGTACAGTAGAAGAAACACGACGCCTGCGAAATAATCCTGAATCCAATGAATATCGCCATGCACAAACGGCTTGGCCACGAGTATGCGATCGCTAAACACCCCCAGCAGAATCGTGATCAGGGCCACCAGCCCCAAGTGCAGCGCCAGGTACACCCGGCGCGACGGTTTGCTTGTATACCGGGCCATGCCTAAGAACCAGCCCAGCCAAAGCCCGAGGCGTTCGACCGTCGTTTGAATCCAGGAAAGAAAATCCACCATGTTTCCTTGTGTTCGATCCGCCAGGCCGCCGCCTAAAGACCCCCAGCCCGCGCGGTGCATCGCAGGGCCGGCGTACGGCCCGTTTAATTGTCAATTTCGATTGTCGCGGTTTCCCGTGGCGCGATCTGAACCGGTCCGCGACGTAATTCCCGCCCTTGGGTGCTGTAGCTTTGCACGCCCACGGTGTATTGACCGGGCGGCAGGTTGGGAAAACGAAACGGATGATCGCGTTTTTTTAGATCCTTGAATTGATACGAGTTTTTCTCGCTCGTCAGGGTGATATTGTATGTCGCATCGGTGGGGCTTTTCAAATTGACCACGAGCGTTCCCAGGCGAGCGGCTTTTGCCGCCGCCGATTCCTCAAGATCAACCATTAACCGCCCGAATGCCGCCAGCCCCGCACGGTTCTTCACCCGCACCAGTACCTGAAACTTGAGCGACTCTGGGAATTGGTCGGGAGGAATGGAAATCTGTCGCAGGCCCGCCGCGCTCTTCCACACCTTGTCTTCGATCTTTTCGGGGTCGGCGGCTTGACGGGCATCGGCAATCGTCCACTGGAGTGCCACGACTCCCGATTCGGGGTCTTGAGCTTCGACCAGCATTTCCAACGGACGATCATTGACGTTTCTGGGCTTTTCCAGACGGAAACGCTGTACGGTGGGTGGGGTTTTGTCGAGCGCGAACGGAATCGCAACTGCCGCCATTTCTCGCCCTTTTTCCTGGTCGTCGAGCAGCCAGACGTACACCACAAACCGCCCTGTGCCCTCGACGTTCAGCGGAGCTTCAAACGCTCGCGACGACATTCGCAGCGTCCACTCAGCCTCTTTCGCGTCAAGCAACGTAAACCGGGTTTGCCGCGCCGCGTCGGCGGGGGCGGCGACGGCGTCGGTGGCTGACGGCCGTCGCGCAGCGTCTGTCGCCGTGAGGTATTTCAGCGTCACCGGGCGGTTGTCCTGCCCCATGACTTCGACCTTAAGCGCCGGGCCGCCTTTCGTCGGGTCAAACGCATCATTTGGTTGCGGCTTGACGACACGCAGCAGCCCGACCGCATCAGTGCTCGATTGCACGAGGCGATTTGGGCGGCACGCATACCGAAACGCCCCGCCCAAGCCCATGACATCGAGCGCCACTTCATAAGATTTCGATTCATCGACGTCCTTCACGTCGAGCTCGGCGAATAACCTGACGGGGCGCCCGCCCGGAATCAACGCCGCGATGAGATTCGCTTGCTTCGGTTCGGGAAAGTCATCGGGCAGACGCAACTTGACGTTCAGCGGCGCATCTCCCGCGGGCAGCCGCCCCGCCGCCCCTTCCGCCGTCTCGACGAAAAATTCCAGCCGCGTGCGATCAAACATCGGTTTAGTCACCTTGATCAGATCAAACCCGTCATATGCTGCCAAGCCCACCTCGCGCCGCACCGACACCTTTTCACCGTCATTCATGACGTCAAATTTAAAGGTCAACCCGAGTGACACATCCTGACCTGTCTGTGCGGGCGGTGCGCCACCGGGCGGGACAGTGACGGGTGGGGGGGCTACGGGAACGGTCATGCCCAACTGCAGCGGTGCCGTGTCTTCGCCCTCGACAAATTTAGCCGCGAACGCACCGATCGTTTTCTCGAACGGCGGAGCCGCGGTCTTGCAGGTCAGCACGCCGGCTATTGACTCAGCCCCATCGCGTCGAGGCCGTTTCACAAGCGGCGAAATCTTGAACGGCTCCTCGAGCGGCGGAAGCTTCAGCACGGTTTTGCCGCGCCCTTCCTGCCGCTGCACCAGTTCTTGACCGCCGCTGCCCCGAAACACGATCGACCAGCCCGAATCATCAAACTTTGGCTTCAGCGGCAACGCCGCCAACACCGGCGGCCGCCCCGCACATTGCAAAGCGGCAATCAGCATCTGTCCTGATTGCACGCCCGGTCGAATTTTGACGTCAAGCATGACCGGCCGATCACTGGCGGAATCGGCTGCGAGCTTGCCGGGCGCCAGCGGAGGCGAACCAGGCACCGACACTTCCAGGCCGGCTTCGTCGAAATCGAGTTCGAGCCAGGCTCCGGCCTCGGGCTGGCCGCCTGGCCATTTGCAAACCAGCGCCACTCGCGCCGCGCCTGCCCCTTGCGGGATTTCCTCGAATGACACGTACGCTGGCAATTCGATCAGGGGTGGGGCGGTGCCTGATTGGCCCAATGCCGCCTGCAGAGGTTGATATCGTCGAAAATCTCCGTGGCCGAAGCCGCGGTAATGCCCCAGCAGCACTTCCCAAAGCTGTGCCCGCCGCACGCTGCGCACGGGGTCGGCATCGGGGCGGAACGGAGCGTCGTCAGTGGCATGAAGCCCCCGCAGCAGCCGTTCGGCGTCTTGCGACAGGGGTGCCCCACTGGTGCCCGCCTTGATCGCTACGTCAAGATCTCGCACGAGTTGCGTCCAGCCGCCGCCAATCAGGCGCCCTAAGCGTGATCGCAGGTCAACGGCCGCCGCGTCGTTGACGCTACGCCGGGCCAGCTTCACCCACAATGTCCAAAGCGTACGTTCGGCCTCGGCGTTGTCGATCGTCATCCCCAGCACCTGAACCGCCCAAAACGCCTGCCACAGCCCGGATACGACCGGCTCGTCGCGCGAAGTGGCGGCATTGGGGGCACGTAAACCGTCGCGGCTTTCGAGGTCGACTGCAATGCGGCGGCGTTCGACACGCAATCGTTTGCGAGTTGCTGCGTCGATCCACGGATTTTGCAGAATGCGGTCCAGTTCGCGCCAGCGGTCAGGCGTTGCCAGCCGGTCTTCAGTCAAACGGTCGGCCTCGTTGCCAAACCAACCCTTGAATTTCGACCAGCGAATTTCCGCCTCAGCCAGTTCGGCGTCGGTCAGTTCACGCCGAGTGGCAGGATGATTCAGAATTCGCAAGTCGACGCACAAGTCGAGCAATTGCCGTTCGGGTGTGGTCGGGTTCAAGGCGTCGAAATCGCGCGGCCGACGGTGTTGCACCAATTCATCGCGTGCGTGCGGGTTCGAGAATATTTCAATCAACCGTTTGCGTTCGGTTGGCCGGTCGCCGACCTCATCGCCTTGAGCCACCCACCGGGCAAAATCCGGCAATTGAGCCGCGAGCTCGTCGCGCAGGTTGAGCGATCGCGCGATTTGATCAGTCACATGCCGAACTCGCTTGTATAGCCGGGCCGCTTCGGTGAATGCCTTGATTGCCTGCTGGGCATTTCCGCCACCCACAAGCAGCCATTGCATTCCCGCGCGGCGCTGCAGGTTCGCCCGATCGAGGTCTTCACGAACTTCGGCATAAGCCCGCGGGTCGCAGGCCGACGATTCCTGCGCAAGCAATTCGAGTTCATACGCCTGTCGGACAATCCGCAACAGCGCCCCCTGGGCCGCAGGTCGCACATCGCCGAGGACTTGACCGAGCCAATGGAATTCGGCGGGCTGGTCCACCGGGGCAAGTTGCGCCAGCCGAGCGATGCGCTGCAAATCGAGGGACAGCATTTCGGGCTTGTCGTTCTCGATGATTTCGCCCACGCGGTTCCAAAGCCAGGTAAACAGCGTGCGGCGGGCCAGCGACTTGCCCGCCGCGCGGGCGTCGAATCGCGTGCCCAGTTGTTGGAGTGCCTCGGCCGGCTTCGCCTCGGCGGTCGAAACCTGCGCCGTTTCGACCCACGCCGCCTTGATCAGCTTGACCAACGCGTCGACCTCTTTCGATTGCGGCGCGGCGGCGCCGTGCCGCAGGTAAGCCACTGAAACGTCGAGCTCGGGCGCGCCGGGCTCGAACAGATCGCACAACGCATCGACCTGTGCAAACAGGGAATTGCGAGCTGCGTTTGCTGCGCGATCAGGAACGGACGTGGTTTGCGTCGGACCGCCGTCAATGAGTTCAAGCAGGCTTCGCGCCGCAGCGGATTCGCCCCCCAGAATTCGCTGCTCGACCAACAGCAGCCGGGATTGAATCATGCGCCAAACGTGTGGCGCACAATGCACCGCCAATTTGCGACGGGTATAGGCGTCGCGCCGAGTCCAGAGTTTGTCGACTTGGGCCCACAACTGCTTTTCAGCCGCCGCAGGTTCGGAGCGCGACTTGCGTGCGGTCGATTCACCCGGACCGGCTTGACCGCCGGTTGGGGCCGCCGCGGGCGGCCCGGCATCGGCTTTGGGCGAGTTTTCGCTGACGTTACCGGGCGACACGTCGTCTGCGCTCTGATCGTCGAATTTCGCGGGGGAACCGCGATGGGCCGCCGCCAGTGTGATTGTGAAGTCATCGGCCGCCCCGGCGCGTTCCACGGTTTGCGAACGCCCGCGATTGGCCAGCGACCAGGTTTCAACGCCAGATTTGACAAACCAGTACAACTCATCGCATTCAACGCGGTGATTCGTGTTTGACGACGGCCCTGATTCGCCGAACCCGTCAGCCGCACCGCGCAACCCATCGACGACAAGCCGGGCAAACGTCGAGGTTCGCGACGTTTCCGACGTATAACTCGTTTGGCCCGTGCCGGCGGCCGTCAACACGCGCAGCCGGGGCAACTTGTCTTGAATCGCCTTGACGTCTGCCGCGAATTGCGTAGGGAAATCGTGCGCCAAAATTCCGACGCGCCAGTTGGGCTGTGTTCTCCCCGTGTCGACAAGCAACAACACGTTCTTGTCGCCCAAGATGCGCGCGAGGTCATTCAGAAACGACCGGAGCGACGCCAGTTGCCGAACGCCCGCCGACTGTCGACAATCGGGGCCGGCGTCAATCGCAATCCATTGCGACTCACCCGACGATTCGCCGTCATCGGCCTCGCGGACTGTCCCAAACAGATTGCAATAGATGATAATGTTGTCTTCCTTCAGATCCGCCAGGCTCTTGCCAACCCCCTTCAACAGCCCTTCGGCGGTAAGCATATCGGAAAATGAGCGCACAGCGATCGATTGTGCCCCCTGATCCTGATGCAACGACTTGAGCAACTCGATATCGCGCCCGCCGCCAGTGTTGGCCGGAAATGCGACACTCTGGTAGGTTCCTGTGCCAATCAGCACCACGAGCACCGACGGGTTTCGCTGCGGCCACAGCAGCCACACAATCAACCCGCCAATCGCCGCAACGCACGCCAGATTGAACACGAGCCGAACGCGCTTTTGGACGAGGCGACTGATTTGCCCAGTGGAATCGGGGCGGGCGCGCCAATCCTTCGAGTATTTTCGCGCGCCACGCGGGGCGCCCCTCCAACCCGGTCTGTCGCCAGCCGACGACATGGCGTTCAACCTCCCCCCGAAAAACGTGCTGAGCCTGATATATCTTTTCCGATCGGCACGCACCCCACCCTCTGACCGGGGACGGCCAATTGCTCTTCGGCCCGCATTGATTGAAAGGTCAAACCACCGAATGTACTTCCTGCCTCAACTGGGTTTGCCGACAAACAGTTACAGTCTAACACCTCGCCCAACCGTCCTACAAGCACACCGGTCAAACCGATCCGATACACCCGATATGCGACTGAATAAGTGCGCAGCCGACGGTTGGCGAGTGTTCCGCTGTACCTCGAACGGTGCTTCGGCTTGGGCGTGCGACGCAGCGAGACCGTACGGCCAGATCGCATCAAACGTGCCCACGTTGGTCGTGAAAGAGTTCTTTTAACGCAAAACGACATACGGATATTTCCGTAAGCGATTACACGATAAAGTAGCCGAGGCGGGGTTCGAACCCGCACACCCCTTACGGGATACAGGATTTTAAGTCCTGTGCGTCTGCCAATTTCGCCACTCGGCCGCTGCACGATTGACGAAGTTCATGCTAACGGCGTAAGGACGGCGCGTCTACCTGCGGCGTACGGTCGATGGAGGGCCGCCTGCACGCAATGACGGGTGCGTTGCGGCGGCAATTGCAGCGGCCCGGCACACGGACGTTGCCGAAGAACGGATCGGGGAACAGTGCGAACGCGGGGCGGGTGATAATTCATTGCAACCCGCCGCTGTTTCGTGTATTTGTAAAGGGTGAATCACTTTGGAACCAGCGAAGGTTTTCTGCGGCTCTATCTTTGAACGTCGCCCGGCGATTGGGGTGACAAATCAAACGGCGTAACGAACCGCACGGTTCCTGCAATAGAGCATGACAGTTTCGATATGGCCGGGCTAACAAGCCGAGCGGCTCGTCGCCGGGCTGCGAGCCTCTGGCGGCTGTCAACCCGATCCGATTTTAACGAGAAAAACCCCAGGAACTGCCGCCTCATGCAGGCTGAGCAGTCCTTGGGCAGTTTGATGTTGAAAAGTTTTTGCGGGTGTCAAAAAGCAGGAAGGGCGTGCGCGGCAGTACTCGCCGTGTCGGGTTTGGTTTTGCAAGACAGAGGGTCGAACGATGGTTGCCAGCGGCGGCACAGGCGATGCGTACCAGGCGCAAGCCGTGGTCAATCGCATACTGCTGGTTGAAGATGAACCCGATACCGCTGAATTTATCAGAATCCTGCTGGAAAAGAATGAATACGAGGTAGTGTACGCGAAGGACGGCGGCCAGGCCCAGGCGACGTTCGTCATGAAAAAGCCCGACTTCGTGATTCTCGACCTGATTTTGCCGGGTGAAAGCGGGTTCGAAGTTTGCGAGCGATTCAAGAAAATTGACCGCTACGTGCCCGTGCTGATTCTGTCGGCAATTGAGCTCGCCGATTCGATCGACCTGGCCAAGCGCGTCGGCGCCGATTGCTACCTGACGAAACCGTTTGAACCCCAGGCGCTCGTGCAGTCGATTCGCGATACGGCCGAGGCCGTCTATCTTGAGTCGAAGCAGATACGCAATGACTTTGACCCCGATCAGCCGGTGCGGTTCAATTGCCGGTGCGGCAAGCGACTGAAAGTCAGCCCGTCGCACCGCGGAAAGACGATGACCTGCCCAAACTGCGGCGAACCGGTGATCGTGCCGCGGCACGCGTAAGCAGTCGCCCGCTGTGCGGGGCGGAATCGACCGAGGAGAGTTGTCATGTCTGTATTGGTGATTCAATCCGGCAAGCATAAGGGAAAAAAGATCACATTGCCTGATGGTGAAGCCGTCATCGGCCGCGATGAAGGTTGCTTTATTCGACTGGCGTCGACCGACGTCAGTCGGCGGCACTGCCTGCTGTGCCGCACGTCGCGAGGGTTGCTGATCCGCGATCTGGGCAGCCAGAACGGCACAATCGTTAACCAGGTCGCAATCGAGTCGGAAACGATCCTGCAACCGGGCGACATGATTCGTGTGGGGCCGATTCAATTTCAGGTCGACTTCGCGCGCACCGCGCCCCGTCCCGTCCCGAAAATCGACGACAGCATTGCCGAATGGCTCACCGACAGCGACACCTCGACGGAAATTCCCGTCGGTTCGGGCGACACGGCGGTCATGAAAGTCGGCGAGCCCGCTCCGGCCGCTGCCGAAGACGTTGCGGCGCGCAAGCCGCCCGTCGTCAAGCCCGAGAAGCCGAAATTCGCCACGGTGGCCGAGGAAGCCCGCGACATCATCCGCCGCCACCTTGAATCGCTGCCCGCCGACAACTGAAGT
>JAJXXL010000334.1 GCA_021781115.1 Planctomycetota bacterium | reverse complement strand
CTACCGGCCGGTAAACGCATCCTTGCCGCACAGAAACGCCCGGCGGACGCACCGCGCCACGCAGTGATACACGCCCACTTCGGCTGTCGCCACAATTTCCCGTCGGGCGTAGGCAGGCATTGTTTACCTCGCAAGAAGAAACATAAGGGCGAACAGGTCGCGGCCGATCGTCGATATCAGCGGAATAAGTGCTAATTGGACACGGACGTCGACGAATCCATGAGGACGACGGTGCCATGCATACCCACTGGAGTCAGGCCTGTCAAGAAAAATGGGTGTCTGGTTATTTGGTGGCTGGCTGGCGGGCGATGGGGGGACTATGATGAGTCCGCGCGGCGGCTGGGCGGATGCGGGTTTCGGGCAGATTCGCATCAGGCATCGCACGTCGTTACGTCTGGCCCACACCGGCAGATATCGGGTCGTATTCGTTCAGGAAGTGCGTGAACCGGCACGTGCTTCGCAAGTTGTTCGTTTTACTCAAACATTGAGCAGGCATGACACAGCAGTATATTTTTACGATGGAAGACGTCACCCGGCTGTACGAGCAGAAGGAAGTGCTTTCGAATATCTGGCTATCGTTCTTTCCCGGCGCGAAGATCGGCGTCCTGGGCGACAATGGATCGGGCAAAAGTACGCTGCTGCGCATCATGGCGGGTGAAGACCGCGACTTCATGGGCACGGCCCGCCCGGCAAAAGGGGTAACGATCGGCTACTTTCCCCAAGAACCCCGGTTGAACGAGGCGAGCACCGTCGATCAATGCATTCAGGAAGCGGTCGCGGCGTCGCGAGCGATTCTCGACCGCTACAATGAGCTCAACCTGAAGTTGGGCGAGGACCTGACGCCCGAAGAAATGGAATCGGTACTCGATGAACAGGCCCGCGTACAGGATCAAATCGAGGCAAGTAATTTGTGGGAGCTTGACCGCACTCTGGAAATCGCCATGGACGCGATGCGACTGCCGCCGGGCGATGCGCTCGTCAAAACTCTGTCAGGGGGCGAACGCCGCCGCGTGGCGCTATGCCGGATTCTGTTGCAACACCCCGATATCCTGCTGCTGGACGAACCGACGAACCATCTCGACGCTGAATCCGTGGCGTGGCTCGAACGATTTCTGCACGAGTTCACCGGAACGGTGGTTGCGGTGACGCACGATCGGTACTTTCTCGACAATGTGGCCGGCTGGATCCTGGAGCTTGATCGCGGCCGGGGCATTCCGTTCGAAGGCAACTATTCGAGTTGGCTCGAACAGAAACAGGCTCGGCTGAGCGTCGAAGAAAAGCGTGAATCGAAGCGCCAAAAGACATTGAAGCGCGAACTCGAATGGGTGCGCATGTCGCCCAAAGCCCGAGCCACGAAGAACAAGGCCCGACTCGAACGGTATGAACAACTGGCCGCCCAGGAATACGACGCCCGCGAAGACGCAGCCGACATTCAGATTCCATCGGGTCCGTCGCTGGGCGACCTGGTAGTGAAGGCCGTCAACGTGTCGAAAGGCTTCGGTGACCGACTGCTGTTCGAGGGCATGACGTTCGACCTGCCGCGAGGCGGCATTGTCGGGGTGATCGGCCCGAATGGAGCCGGCAAAACGACGCTGTTCAAAATGATCATCGGGCAAGAGCAACCCGACGCAGGTACGCTGCGGGTGGGCGATACGGTGCTGCCGTCGTACGTCGATCAGAGCCGCGACGCGCTCGACCCGAAAAAGACGGTGTATGAGGAGATTTCGGGCGGCCTCGACCAGCTCGAGGTGGGCCACGCACGGATTCACGCGCGGAGCTACGTGGGACGGTTCAATTTCAAAGGCCCCGATCAGCAGAAACTGGTGGGCCAGCTTTCGGGGGGCGAACGCAACCGGGTGCATCTGGCAAAGATGCTGCGCTCGGGTGGCAACCTGCTGCTGCTCGATGAACCGACGAACGATCTCGACGTCGAAACACTCAGGGCGCTGGAAGAAGGTCTGGCTGACTTCGGCGGCTGCGCGGTGGTCGTGAGCCACGACCGATGGTTTCTCGACCGCATTGCCACGCACATTCTGGCTTTCGAGGGCGACAGCCGCGTGTTCTGGTGCGAAGGCAATTATCAGATTTACGAAGCCAGCCGCCGCCAGCGGATGGGCGCCGATGCCGACGCACCGCACCGTGTGCGCTACCGGCCGTTTACGCGCGGCTAACACGGGTCGCTGTCCGAATGGGGCAAGAGCGGCCGGGCTTGAGCGACGCCGTACTCGGCGGGCTGGCTGCGAGCCAGCTACTGCAGGTTCGTGCGCAAGGAATTGCGCACGAAGCGGTGCCTCACAGTTCTGGCTCGAACAACAGCGGGATTTGCTCCGACGGCGGCAGCGTTTCGACTTCTTCACCCGTGAGCTGGTACAAATACCATGCCACAGGAATGCGAACGGCTGTTTCGGGGTTGTCGCTCAGCACGGCGTGAAAACTTTCGATCGCCTGCTTGCGGCGGCCACCCTCGAGTTGTACGAGGGCCTGCAGCATCCGCAGCCCACCAAGTTCCTCGGGCATGCGGAACAGAAATTCGAACGCACTGGCAGCGGCCGGCAGGGGCCACGGATCCTGCTGCTCACCGGCGCGGGGCGGCAGCGTGAACAGCAATCGCGTCCAAGCAGCATTGCGCGTCTGATCGATCGCTTCGCCCAGGAGTTCGGCGGCGCGGTCGTAATCAGCGTTGGTCAGGCTTGACACCGCCGCCGGTTCGCGCCAATGCACGACGCCGGCCTGACGGGCCGGCTCCTCGAGCAGGCCGATTTCGAGCGCCGCGTCTTCGGCGCGACCCGCTTCAAGCAGGAAAATGGCACGCAATCGGCGCATTTCCAGGCCGTCGGCGGCCGATTCGGGGTTGCCTTCGAGGTAATCAAGGGCCTTGAGCACGCAGCCGCGCTCGGCAGCGATTTGCGCCAAAACCAACGGGGGCTGCCCTTTGGCCGCGATCTGTTCAAGCTCCTTATTCACCTGCTCGATCCGTTTTTCAAACACCTGCAACTGCTTTAAGACTTCAATCTGGTATCGCCGCTGGTCTGAATCGTCTGGCAAGATTGCCGGCGCATTGGCCAATGCCTGGTCGATCGCCTGCAATTCACGCAGCGCCAGATCGACCCGTCCCGCCGCCTGGTACAATTGAAACGCCCCCAGGTGGGCCGCGTCGTCGTGCGGTGACGAAACCAGCGCCTGATTAAATGCGGCAACGGCTTGCAGATACCGCAGGTTGGCGCGCTGCACACCGAAATGGTTCAGAGCAGCACCTGCGTCCCACTGCGAGAGTACGGTATAGGCCAGGCCTAATGCGACATACCCTTCGGCGCAATCGGGGAATTTGGCCAACCCCTCTTGGGCTTTGCGAATTCCTTGGTAAATCATGGCAATGCGGGCATTGCCCGAAGCCTGCGGAAACTGGGCATCGGCGGCCATGCGCATCAAATGTGTCGCTTCCTGAACTTCATTTGGCACAATCCGCTGGCGGCCCCACAGGTACCGCTCGTAAAACGAGGGCGGCGTAACCCATTGGTTGCGGGCCGAAAGTACCGGGCCGTCCTGCTGAAATGCGGCGCGGACGAAGTCGAGCTTGTGTTCGATTCGATAGGCTTCCATTTCCGGAGTGTTTTGATCGGCCCGATAGAACACCGCCGTCGCTGCGCCGAAACTGACGACCTGCCAATGCCGCACATCCGACATCAGATCGTACAGGGTGACGTAATCGGGCGCGGCCCCGGTCAGGCGGGGCAACACGTGCGTCACCTGGTATTTGTCAAAGACTTGTTTCCAGAACGTCGAATCGCCCGACCCCGGCGCCGCCTTGCGCTCGCGGCGGAGTGCGTTACGGGTTTTTCTATGCAGCGCGTACAGGTCTTCACCGCTGCCGCCACGGTATAGCGCCACGCGATTATCGACAAACACCTTTTGCCCGAGCCAGATTAGCGCGTCGCCCTGATGCGTCACGAAGTTGAACGGTCGATCATCGAGGCTGTCCTTCAGTTGTGCGCCCAGGCTGTCGAGCCCCGATTGCAATTCGTATTCGAGGCCGTAACCGGTGGGGGGCCGGCGGCCGTCGCCCAGGCGACCGGTGGCCGTCAAAAAGGCGAACGCAGTAAATGTCAGCACTGTCAGGGCCCGCCCGCCGCGTGAGAAAATCAGTTCGCCCAGGTCGACCGTATACTCCTGCCGAAATCGCGAGGCATACCATGCCTGGCCATTGAGGGCGGCGGTCACGCAACACACCAGCGCCGCCACCCCCAGTTCATGAGCACAAACGAGCGCCAACCCCACGGCCCCGCAGTACGGCAGCAGATCGGTCCATTCGAGGTTGCGGCGATTCAGCACGAGCAGCACGAGCCCGCATAGCGCCAGCAGCGCAGCCGCTCCGACGGCCACGTTCCACTGCGACCAGAACAGGGGCGACCACATCGGCAGCGCCCACAAGCCAGGCCCGGCCGGCGCGTTAAACAGTTCTCGCAGTGTAGGGTACTCGATCGTGTAAACGCACCACGCCGCAGTCAGAGAATTCCAGCCGAAAGGATGCACGACGGCAACAGCCACGGCACTTCCAATCGCCGCCCACAACGGGCGCAACTGGCACGCGGCGCCGGGCGGCGAGGATTTCCGCAAGACATCAAACGAGCGCCCCATTCCGAACAGCAGCAGCAACACCAACCCCATGAACATATGCGAATCGAGGTTGCTCCACACGCCACAGATGGCCACGAGGGCGTACAAGAGCCGCCGGTTCGCCGGGTCAAATCGCCAGGCATGCAAACACCACAAGATTGCCGCGACCCCGACAAGCGTGATGATTTCCGGCTGGGCGGTCATTTGAAACTGGCTGGCCGCCAGTGCCAAGACGCCGCAAATCGAACTCCACCAAGTAGGCAGTTGCGGCCG
>JAJXXL010000365.1 GCA_021781115.1 Planctomycetota bacterium | reverse complement strand
TTCCTTGCCGGTTTGACCTTTGCCGGCCGGGCCACGCTGCCCGAACTGCTCGCCGCGAATCAGGTGCCGCTCAAGCGGCAGGCGGAGCGCATCGTGGTCAGCGATTTTCTGTTTCCGCATGACCCGGCGGCCCTCGTGCGGCGCCTCGCGGCCGACGCCAGCGCCCTGTGGATCATTCAATTGCTGAACGCCTGGGAAGCTCAGCCCGGCCCTGCCGGCGGACGCCGCCTGATTGACCTCGAAACCGGGCGCGAAGCCGACCTGGTTCTCGACCGCGCCGCAACCACAGCATACCTGGCCCGCCTGAACCTGTTGCAGGAAGAGCTGCTCAAAAACTGCCGCCGTGCGCACGCGGTGTTCGCCACCCTGATCGCCGAGCGCGGCCTGGCGACGCTGTGCCGCGACGAACTGTGCGGCGCCGGTATGCTGCGCGTCGCCTGAACGCTATGGAACCGCCCCCGCTACACGAAAGCCCGCCGTTTCATGTACTTTGCCAATCCTTGGGGTCTATTGGGCCTTGCCGCGCTGCCCGCGATTGTGCTGATTCATCTGTATCAGCGGCGGTTCCCGCCGCTGGTCGTGGCCGGGCTGCATCTCTGGAGTTCCGATACCCGGCAACCCCTCGCGGGACGGCGCCGCGAGCGGCTGCCCCTGACCGCTTCGCTGCTGTTCGAACTGCTCGCCGCGCTGCTGCTCGGCCTGGCCCTGGGCGACCCGCATGTGGGTGAGTTCGACAAAGCCCGGCACCTCGTCATCGTGCTCGACAATTCGGCGTCAATGGCGGCCCGCCCGCCGCAGGCGGGGGCGGCGTCATTTCGCGACGCGGCGGCTGCCGAGGCCGAGCGGCGGATCCGGGCCTTGCCGCGCGGCAGCGTGACCACGCTGATTGTCACCGGCCGCCGCCCCGAACTGCTGGGCGGCCTGCTCATGCCCGTCGAGGATGCGCTCGGCAAGCTGTCGGCGTGGCAGCCGCGCACCGCGCGGCACACGTTTGACCCCGCGTGGGACGAAGCCCTCGACCTGGCGCAACGGTCGGGTGCTGCGGGCGACGCCCTGTTTTTGACCGATCAGCTTCCACCGGCTAAGGACATTCCGCCGCGGCTCGAAGTCGTGGCGGTGGGCCGCAAGCTTGACAACGCCGCCATTGCCGCCGCCCGCTGGACCTATGACCCCCTGGTCGGCCGGGGGCGGGTGTTCCTGCGCGTGCACAACCTGGGGGCCCGCGAAACCCACGGCGAAGTCCGCGGGCGCCGGGGCGCGCGGGTGGTGTTTACGAAACCCCTGTCGCTGCCGGCCGGCGGCGCGGCGTCGATCGAGGCTGAAGTTCCCGGCGGGCTCGAACGGCTGACCGTTGAACTTTCGACGCCGCCAGACGGCCTGGCGCTCGACAACCGCGTCGAACTCGTCGAACCTCGCGTGCGCGGGGTCAAGATTGCCAATAACCTGCCGCAGGGCGTCGCATTTTCGTTGTTCGAGCGCGTGTTGAAATCGTTGCCTGCGGTGCAGTTTGGCAAGACCGAACAGGCCCAACTCGTCCTGGCCCCGGCCGGGCAGTTGCCCGAGTCGAACGCGCGGCTCTGGTGGGTCGGCGTGGGGCCGATTTCCAACAAGGAAGCCGATCGCCAGCAGGCCCGCGACGTCGCCGGGCCGTACCTGCTCGAAAAACGCGAACCGCTGCTCGACGGGGTAACGTTGGGCGGCGTCGTGTGGGGCGGCGTGCAGCCATTGCTGTACGACGCCGCCCCGCTGATCAGTGCGGGTAACAGCGTGCTGCTGGGGCGGCTCAACGGCACGCGGACCGCGGCCTTCGTATTGAACATTGATCTCGAACGATCGAACCTCGCCGAAAGCCCCGACTGGCCCATTTTCCTGAGCAACCTGGTCGAACTCCGCCGCGCCGATCTGCCCGGCCTGGATCGCTGGAATTATCAGCTCGGCGAACCGGTGCGGTTCAGCCTGGCCGAGGCCGCACTGACCGGAGCTGCAGCAGAACGCAAACTGCTGCTCAAGCACGGCGCGGCCGTGAAAGCACTCGAACGCACCAGTCCCGTCGAAATTGCCCCGCTGACCGAGACGGGCGTGTACGAGATCCTTGATGGCGAATCGCTCATCGACCGGTTTGCCGTGAATTTTCACGACCTGGCCGAATCGGACCTGAAGCGTCTGGAACCCGGCCGCCGCGCCGCGGCCCAGCCCGCCCGCGGCGAAGTCGCGCTCGACAACCCGTATTCGCTGCTGATCGCGGCCGCCGTGCTGCTGATCCTGCTGGCCGTGCTCAGCGACTGGTACGTCCTGAGGGGCGCAGCGGCGCTCAGCCCACGCGAACCCACGCCGCCTTGAGGTATTCGGTTTCCGGGCAGTGCATGCCCACCGGGTGGTCGCTCGCCGCGCCAGTGCGGGCGAGAATTTGCACCTCGCGGTTCACGAACGCGGCAGGCGCGGGGCCGCTGCCGGCGCCCGCTGTGGCTGCCTGCCTGGCCGCGGTATGCAACAGACGCAGAAATTCCGGCTCGCCCAGCAGGCCCGAACAACAGCAGGTCAGCAGCAGGCCGCCCGGTTTTACCAGTTGAAACGCCAGGCGGTTCAGATCGAGATGTTTGCGCGTGCCGTCTTCGACGTCGCGCCGCGACTTGATGAGCTTGGGCGGGTCGAGCACCACCACGTCGTATTGCCGTCGGTTCTGAATCATGTCGCGCATATAGCCAAAGGCGTCGGCGTGCACGAACTGGATTTGCGCCTGATTGAGCCGGGCGTTGTCGCGGGCCAGCGCGATTGCCGCTTCATCAAGGTCGACCGCCGTAACTTCGCCCGCCCCGCCCAGACGCTTCGCCTGAATGCCGAACCCGCCGCTGTAGCAGCACAGGTCGAGCACGCTGCGGCCCGCGCTGAATTCCGCCAACCGCCGCCGGTTTTCGCGCTGATCGCAAAAGAACCCCGTCTTGTGCCCCCCGGCAAACCGCACGCGAAGCCGCGTGCCGTATTCCTGCACCACGACCTCGCCGGGCAAGCCGGTTGATGGCGCCGCTTCGGCCAGAAACCCTTCTTGCCCATGCGCCTGCGGCGCCACCTGCACCAGCGTGTGCCGCGTGCCCACCAGCCGCGACAACCGTTCCAGGATCGCCTGCGACCGCTGAAACATTGCCAGGCTGAACACCTCGGCCGAAAGCACGTCGCCCAGGCGATCGACCACCAGGCCCGATAAACCATCGGCCTCGGCGTGAATCAGCCGGTACGCGTCGGTAACGGTATCGAGCTGCAACAACTCCCGCCGCAGGGCAACGGCCGTTTCGAGTTTCGCTTGCCAGAATTCTTCGCCGGGCGGCGCATCGCCGAACTGCAACATCCGCACGGCGATTTCCGCACGGGGGTTGTACAGCCCGTACCCGAACAGTTCGCCCTGCGGCGTGAAAACTGCCACGACATCGCCGGCCCGCGCCGCCGCATCGACCCGCCCCACCATTTTGCGAAACAGCAGCGGGTGCCGCTTGACCGAACGCAAATGCACCTGTGGCACGTGCGCCGGGTCAATCGCCATCGGGCGTTGTTGCAGCAATTCGTCTTCCGCGGGCGCCCGACCGCCTGCCGCGCGCGGCGCCGCACGGCGCGACGGAGTCTGTTGAGGTTTTGTCATACGGCGATAGTAAGCGCGCGCTTGGGAACTGTGCAATGGGGCGCAGCCTGCGGCGTGCGGCGAATTGGCACGAAAATCGCCAAGCGGCGTAGAGATGGCCCATGATACGGACTGTACCGGAATTGCCGCCGCGGTCGGCCTCGTGCTGGCGCGGCCTGACAACGATGGCCGGAAATCAGGCATGCTTCGCGCCGATACCGAAAGTCATGATGTTGATGACTTCGCCGGCAATAAAGCGCGCAGGGCGATGCGCGCCGGTGCACCTATGCCCGGGTTTTATGACGGACGATTCAGGAGTGCCGGATCTGGCGCATGGGTCTGAGATTCGCAGCGGCGCGCGGGGGTTGAATGTGCGCTGCCGGGCATGAAATGCGGCGACCGACCGGCGGAACGGCCGATAATCCGAAAGACACGCCGCGGTGGCGTAATGCGCCGCGGTCGGCGTTAGTCCCGTATGCCAAACACGGGTCATTGATCGGGCTGGTGCCCCCCCTGCACCGTTCGAACCTCGGAACAACCCCATGCGTTACCTGCCCGCCCTGTTCATCTTTGGCGCTTCAGGCGTGGGTTATTTGTGGACTCATGGCCTGGGAGAATGGTCTCCGGCGAAGTGGGTGGCGACCGAAGAAATCGCCGCCGAGAGCAGCGCCAGTGATTTCGAAACCAGAGATGGCGAAAGCAGCGCCGGCCAAGTCAGCGTTCAGCCGGGCGACGCGGCGCCAGTACGGCAACGCGTGCGGCCGGGGCGCGATGAACCCAGTCTCATCGCGGCAGAATCGACAAACGCGGTACATCCGGTCAGCTTGGCCGATGCGCTTCGCTTTGAAATCACTCCGTCCCAGGTGCGCAGCCAGTGGGGTCGGATTTCGGCGGGGTTGAGCGAGCCACGCTGGCAGGGTATGCGGGTCGGGCTGGTGACGGGCACGGCGGCGACAGATCTGGCGGGCAGCCTGACTTATTTCTTCGACGACGCGCCAAGGCTGCGCCGGCTGACGTTCGCCGGGAGCACGGCGGATCCGCACGATCTGGTGCTGTTTTTGCGGCAGCAGTTTGGCTTTCATCGGGTGCGCGACGGAAACGCCCGCGTAACGGTTTACACGGCGGGGCTGCCTTGGCGGGGCACGCTGCGCGTCACGCCGCCGGAAGGCTTCGACCGTGACGACCCGAATCGCGGTTTTGAAGTTGAACTGACGATTGACCGGTAGCGCCGCGATCGTGGTTCTCGTCCCTCAACATGCACCGGGCCGGCCGGGTCAATTGT
>JAJXXL010000356.1 GCA_021781115.1 Planctomycetota bacterium | reverse complement strand
CTGGCTGGCCAACCCCACTCTGCTCGATGACGGCCGCCTCGGCCTCGTCGCTGGAGGGACGCGGATCGAACTTTTTGACCCCATGACGGGAAAAACCGCCTGGACCTACAGCGGGCCGATTTCTCACGCGAATGCCGAACCGCGGCTGCTGACGAACGGTTCGGCCTTGCTGCTCGTGACTGATGGAGACACCTTGGTCAACCTCGATGCGGCCACGGGCGCCCGCGGCTGGAGCCGCCGCCTGGGGACCGACTTTGTCGTTGCCGCCGAACGGGCCGCCGCACTCGACCGGCACCATGTTTACATTGCATCAGCCGGAATCCTGCGGTGTTTCGCGCTGGTATCGGGCGGCCTCGTCTGGGAGCGGTACCTGGGTCGGCGCGACGGCGATTGGCGCGCCGTCACCGCCGGGCCATTCGTCGTGGCTTACCCGGTTCGGAGTGCCGATCGCGCACCGATTGTCATTTGTTCCGCCGCCACGGGCGATTTCGTCGAGCGGTTGCACCTGATCGAGCCAACCGATACGGTCGACCTGCGGCTGTTCGCCGATGGCTCGCTGTTGTCGGCCGGCGACCGCATCACCGCGCTGGGGCAACCGGCGGCGCGCTGAGGCGCGGATCAATGGCGTGCCGGGTTGCACTCCGACCACTGCTTCGCCGCTACGACTTGGGCTGCACGGCTGGTTTTTTATCGTCGGCGGGTGGGACGGCCGTCGCTGGCGGATCCTGCGGCGCCAATGCGGCGGGCGCAGTCGCCGGGGCAAGTTCGTCTGGCAGGCCGTTACCGTTCGCGAACGAAACCCAGCCTCCGCCCAAAGCCCTGTAAACCTGAATCAGTTGCAATGCAATGTTGCCCCGGGTCGCCCCCAGTTGGTCCTGCTGGGCGACCAGTTGCGATTGTGTCGTGTACACGCGGTTGAAGTCGGTAATGCCGCCTTTGAACTGCAGGACGACCAGTTCGACGGATCGCTGCGCGTTGGATACGCTTTCCTCCAGGAATTTCGCCTGCTTTTGAGCCTGAATGAATTGCACCAGCGCGTCTTCGACCTCACGCCCGGCGGTGAGCACCGTTTGCTGGTATTGCAATACCGCCGCCTGAAGCTGTGCATCTCTGGCCGCGACGTTGTTCACGATCCGCCCGTAATTCAGAATGTTCCATTGCAACGACGGAATGATGTAACTCGTGAAATTCGCCGGCGTGAGAAAATTGCTCAGATCGTCGGCGGCGTACCCGATGAAACCGGTCACGCCCAGTCGCGGGTAAAGATCAGCCTGCGCTACGCCAATCTGAGCCGATTGCGCCGCCACCTGCCGTTCGGACCGGCGCACGTCGGGCCGGCGGGACAGCAAGTCGGCGGGTATGCCCACCGCAACGTGCGGGGGAGCTGCTGGAATGGGCCCGGTTTCAATTCGGCTCGTCAGGTCGGCGACTGGCATGCCGAGCAAGATGCACAACCGGTTACCCGCCAGGCGGCGGCCGGCTTCGAGCGGTGGAATCAGCGATTCGGTTTGGGCCAGGTTGGCTTTGGCCTGCCGAACGTCGAGTTCCCCGCCAGCTCCCTGGGCAAATCGGGCATCGGCCAGCTCCAGCGACTTTTGCTGGAGCATCACATTGGCGCGTGCGTACTCAAGGCGCTGTTCAAACGTACGCAACTGCACGTAGTTCGTGGCCACTTCGGCGAGCACCATGATCAGGGTTTCGCCGTAGCTTTCGTGCGATGCTTCGAGATTGGCGTTGGCGGCTTCCACGGCACGACGGTACCGGCCCCAGAAGTCAAGTTCCCACGAGGCATTGAAACCGGTGGCCCAGATGTTCAGCGAATTAGGCAATGGCAACCCGAGGTTTTGACCGAATTGGGCGTGGGCGTACCCACCCACGGCCGATTGCGATTGCGGAAAAAGATTTCCCGCAGCGATATTTCGCCGAGCCCGCGCCTCGAGGATTCTCGCGCCGGCGGTCTGCACGTCGAGGTTTTGCTGACACGCCGTTTCAATGATCCGGTTCAGGGCCGGGTCATTGAAAACCGTCCACCACGCGCGATCGTCGACGGCAGTCGCAGTGACGTGCGCGTCGTCCTGATCCAACCATTCTGAGGCCACGGCGACGCCGGGTTGCTCATAATTCGGCCCCACCTTGAACCCGTTGTGTACCCATTGGTCCAGGCTCGTGCATCCTGAAGACAGCCCAGCCGCCAGGGCCACAGCCGTTGCCCGGGCAAGCCGCGCCAACAAAAATCGGCCCTGGATTTTCCAGTGCGCTGCGTGCGGGCGTTGGAGTCGGGACCGCATTCGAACGGGCAGCCGGTTCGGCATGGTGTCAATAGATGCCTGGGTGGTCATTCCGGGACAGGCGCCGCGGCGCTGACGCCCTGCAGCGGGAAGCAGAACCGACGAATCGGCGGCCACAGTCAAGGCGCGCCAGATTTTCCGGATTTCTGTTAATTCTTTCGACGCTGTGGAAAGTCGGGCGTTAACGGAAATGCTGATTTTTCCTGAATTGCCGGGCGAATCGAACTTGCCGGAAACAGGGATTATCCTGCTTGACACGGGCGAGACGCCATAGGCCCCCCTGCCGCGGAAGGCGTGCAATCTCCGCCCGATTCCGCCTGCCGCGGTATATGAAAATACCTGAGTTGGCGACGCACTCGGGGCTACTTCGCCATCGTGTGCGACATCGCCTGAAGGCCCAGATCCATCATGTTCCACGCGAAACCCGAGTGAAACGGCTTGCCGCTGCCGAAACGCCAGGGCAGGTAAAACCCAAGCGCGCTTTTTCCCACGCGCCACAGCGGCGATACGCCAACCTTATAGTGATCGACGTCTTCGACATCGACTTCGACAGGGCGCTGCGCCTCGCCAGTGTACTTCAGGGGCACTTGCGCAAATACCGCCTTGTCAAACTGCTCCATGACGCACATGCTCATCGGATGGAAGTCGACCTCGGGTTTGCGTCCCAACACATCGGCGGCGATGTGGTCGGCGGCAGCGTCGCCCTGCAGCAGCGCCAGGAATGCCTGCTTGATCGGGAAATCGGCCGTATCGCCCACCGCGTACATTTGCTCGTGGCCGACGACGCGGCGGCTGTCGGGGTCGACCTTGACGAAACCGCGATCGTCGATGGGCAAGGCGGAGAAGCTGGATGCCGCGGCATAAGGCGGAAAGCTGATCAACAGATCGTACGGCAGTTCGATGTCGTTCTGAAATCGCACCGCCTTGTCGTACACGTGCTCGACGACGTACAACAGGTGCCCTTCAATGCCGCGATGCGCGAATTCATCGGCAACGACGGTATTCAAGCGCGGGCCAAACGCTTCGATGAAGGCAGCCTCTTTCGTCGCGAATGTCAGGTCGACCTGATCGCGGGAATGATGCCGGCGGAGCCAGGTGTCGAGCATGCACACCATTTCGTACAGTGGCCCAGAACACCGATTGTTGGGGGGGATGAGAAACAGCACTTTCGACCGAACGCCGCGGCCCGCCCGTTCGAGAACCTCAGCGAACCGGTCGCGCAGGCGCAGCATGTCCTCGGGAGTCCACACCGTGACGGCATGCTCCACAAGACCGGGGACCTCTTCGGCGCGCATTTTGGCGCCCGTGGCGACGACCAGGTAGTCGTATTTCAACCGTTCGCTGTCGGTTTCCACCGTTTTCGATTCGGGGTTGATTTCCTGAACCCGCGCTTCGACGAATTCAATCGCCTGCTTTTTCAAGGGATGCAACAGGTCGATCTGGTACTTTTCGGGCGATTCGCCGAATGGAATGTAAATCGTATTCGGCTTGAATTGAAACCACGGTCGGTCGGAAACCAGCTTGAGGTCGGCCCGATCGCCCAATAGGTGCTTCATCGTGAATAACGCTTCGAGCCCTCCGAAACCGCCACCCAACACCAGAATTTTTGGCTTTGCCGACATGGTTAGGTACTCCTCGTTCAATGTCCGTGGTCTGACGACGCTGTTCGGTCCGGCATTGCGCCGGAGCAGTCGGGTTACGCCGGAAGCTTCGGAGTACGACACTCGGTTGTGCGGCGGGCATCGTCGATCGGGCCAGCCCACCTCACCTTTTTGAGAATGTCTTCCATCAGGCACCATTTCGTAAATGCCGACTGAATCAGGTTCGCACCAACGAACGCAGTGAGCCAGTACCACTCGCCTGCCACCCAATGACCCAGCGCCAGGCTGGTCAAAATAACGGTTCCCGCAATCAAACGGATACGATGTTCGAGCTTCATGGTTAACCTCTATTGCAATAGCCAACAGGAACTAAAAAACCCCGGTGTGCAATCGTGCACATCGAGGCTTTCCTAACCCTGTGCCGCAGTCGCCCGACGGGAGCGAACGCAACACCTGCATTTTCGCGAGAATGGCACAACATGTCAATCAATCGCCGAGCCCGCCGAGCCGACAACACCTGGCTGCAACCGCAGACGTCCTTGACCTCACGACGGGGTTTAGCTGATTTTGATCCACGAGAGACGGATTGGTTACAAGTTCCGGGCAGAGAAACACAGCCGCCCGGCTGCCTGGGTGGCATCAGGGCATCGCTCGCAAAGCGAATGGATTTTTTGATTCTGCACATTTCGCGTGTAACCGCGGCATTTCGACTGGATCAGTACAAGAAGTCAAACACTGCTTCCCTCCTCACGTGCAACGCAAGGAGCAAATCATGAGCGCGATTCGTCACGTCACAACTGCCGACTTCCTGGAACAGGTTGTCGATGCGTCTCAACCGGTACTGGTCGACTTTTACGCTGACTGGTGCGGCCCCTGCCGCATGGTGGCGCCGCTTCTCGACCAATTGGCTAGCGAGTACGCGGGCCGGTTAAAGGTCGTCAAAGTCAATGTCGACGAGGAACCGGCGCTGGCCAGTCATTTCGGCGTGCAAAGTATTCCGACGC
>JAJXXL010000147.1 GCA_021781115.1 Planctomycetota bacterium | reverse complement strand
CGAACCGGGCGCCCAAACCCTCTGGATCGGCATGCAACGGATGTACGATTTGGTATGGGCTTGGGATGCGTTCGGACCCGACGCGACGAACAAACGCTAACTTATGGGGTACAACAAGGGCAACGCCCCAGGCTGGAAAAGTGATGCCCTTTCAGGGCGGCCGCGCTGCACTCAACGTCGATCTCGGCGCCAAACGCCCAACCATGACAACCGAAAACAGGCGTTTCGCCGTGCGATTGGCGTCTCTGCCGGTCAACGCGGCTGTAGCGAATCTCACCCAGAGATTGGGCCACGCGTCGCTGGGCCTGCATCGGCGCCCGCCAACGTCGATCATCATGTGAACGAAATTATGGATGGCCCTTACGCAGTGCCGTTTTTCATGACGTCGTAGCCGTAATCGGTTTCGTCGTAGTGCGTGCCCGAAATGCCCGTGCCGGTCGGCGGGATCAGTTTGTAAACCCGCTCGGAAGCCTCGATGCAACAGTCGGTGTATTGGAAGGTGGTCCAGCGGACGTAGGAATCCTGCGGGAAGCTGTCGAACGCCGAGAGCGCGCCGGGCGTGCTGTACGGCGGTGGGGGCAACACCCCCGCCGAAGAGGAAGACGAGCTCGACGAGCTGGAAGAACTGGATGAGTTGGCCGCGGAGTACCGGGCCGCCTGGATCTGGTCGGTGACATTGGACGCCTTGTCGGTGATCGTGATCCCGACCGGGTTGATGAGCGTGAAGCTGTCGTCGCTGGTCGCCTGATAGCCCTGGCCTTGCCAGGTCTGGAACAGGGCATCCTGATAGACGGTCCAGGTTGCCCGGCGAATGGAGGTCGCGACGCCGCCGAGGTCGATGGTGTGCGTCGGGCCGAGCGATTGCGTTTGCCGACCCTGCGTGTCGAACTCGTAGTCGGTGATCAGGTGCAGGCCGCCGCCGGTGGGGGTTTGCCAGCCGGCGAGCACGCAACGCTTTTCAAATCAAGCGGTTATTCATGACGATGGTGTTCCGGTCCCGTTCAACCCTGTTGGCAGGAATTGCCACAGCGAGGTGCAGCGGGCGTCGGCAACCTGTCTGACGCCGTTGGAATGTCGATGCTCAACCCGCAGACTTCGTGGACAGCACCTGACGCATGTAAAAAACAGATCGTAATAAAAAACGAAAACCCCCGTTCACCACAGTTTGGGCGAACGGAGGTTTTGGTAACGTTGGGCGCAAAATGCGCAGAGTTCGAATTAGTGTCGTGAATCCAAACCGCGAATTTTGCGGTCGGCCCCAAAGTAATCGGGCGTGAAACCGTTCTGCGGGAAACGAGCCGCATTGGTGTAATACGCCGGCGATTGGGCCGGAGCCACCAGCGGGTCATACGAATACGCGCGGTACGTTTGGGCGCTCGCTTGCGGCGCCATGGCCGGCGCTGCCGGAGCGGCCGCCGGAGCCTCGCACGGCGCGGCGACCGGGGCGCTGCACTGCATCGGCGCACAACAGCAGCACCGCCGCCATCGGGCCGATGCTGTATCGCCCAGCAACAATAAACTCGAAGTTCCAACCAACGCCAGTGTTACCAACTTGACCATGATTTACTCCCACGCAAATGATGACGCGGCTCTAGGCTTCGACGCGGAGCCCGCAAGACCGCAGTCTTAGTTCGCATTTCAGGTCGCAATCTGGTGCATTCCGGCACGGCGTACTGAACATCCTTCATTATTCAGTCTATGCACGCGGGGCAAAAAGGTCAATCACTGAATTCCGCCGCGTTCCAAACTGCAATCGGGCACCTGAAGGATTCGCAGGATTTATCGGGGTGCTGTGCAATTGTCCATACCGAAAATGGCTCGATTCGCCCTGCGGCCGCAGAGTTGTACCGGCGTCCGTCTCAATAGACTCGTTGGTTCCGCGGCAAATCTTGAGGTAAAGCCGCCGTTTGCCTGTCGAACACCGCGAATTGACGGTCAGGCGTCGGTCCAGCCGCGCGTACGTTCGACCGCCTTGAGCCAATGGGTATAAAGAGTGTCAGTTGTCCTTGCATCGACCGCGGGGCAGAACTCGCGGTCGAGCGCCCATTGATCGGCAATCTCGGAAATGTCGCTCCAAAACCCCACCGCCAGGCCAGCCAGGTACGCCGCCCCCAGCGCCGTTGTTTCGGCGACTGCCGGACGCCGCACTTTCACCCCCAGCAGGTCGGCCTGAAACTGCATCAGCAGGTCGTTGCCGGCAGCGCCACCGTCGACCTTGAGTTGCTTGAGGGGCATCGCGGCGTCGCGTTGCATCGCCTCGAGCACGTCGCGCGTCTGAAAGGCCATCGACTGAATCGCCGCCCGCGCCAGATGCGCCCGAGTGGTACCACGAGTCAGCCCGAAAATCGCGCCGCGCGCCAGGGGATCCCAATAGGGCGCGCCGAGCCCGACAAAGGCCGGCACGAAGTACACACCTCCAGCGTCAGCCTCCTGGCGGGCCAGAGATTCGACTTCAGAAGCTGCAGAAATAATGCCCAGGCCGTCTCGCAGCCACTGAACGACCGCCCCGGCGATGAACACCGCTCCTTCGAGGCAATACACCACCTCGCCGCCAACGTCCCAACCAATCGTTGTCAACAGTCCATGCTGCGAAGCGACCGGAGTCGGACCGGTGTTCATCAGCAGAAAACAACCCGTGCCGTAGGTGTTTTTGGCGGCGCCGGGTTCGAAGCATGCCTGTCCGAACGTCGCCGCCTGCTGGTCTCCCGCAACGCCCGCGATTGGAATTTCCGTGCCGAACAATGCCGGGTCAGTTGCGCCCAGCACGCCGCTCGACGGGCAAACTTCGGGCAGCATGGCTCGCGGCACCCCCAGCAAACCCAGCAGTTCGTCATCCCACTGGCGAGTGTGAATGTTGAACAGCAATGTCCGGCTGGCGTTGCCAGGGTCAGTGGCATGAACCTGGCCGCCTGTCAGCCTCCAGATCAAAAAGGAATCGACCGTCCCAAACAGAATTTCGCCCCGTTCGGCCCGGCCCCGCAATGCGGGAATCGTATCGAGCAGGTGTTTGATCTTCGTTCCTGAAAAATAGGGGTCGAGGAACAGGCCGGTCTTGTGGCGGAAGGTTTCCTCCAGCCCGGCGGCTTTCAGGCGGTCGCAAATCGCCGTGGTCAATCGGCTTTGCCAGACGATGGCATTCGCCACGGGCCGACCCGAATCGCGCTCCCACAGGATCGTCGTTTCGCGCTGGTTCGTCACGCCAATCGCGGCGATTTCGGCCGGGCCGGCGTTGCCAGCCGACAGCGCGGCGCGGGCACAGGCCAGTTGCGAATTCCAAATCGCTTCGGGATCGTGTTCGACGTGGCCGGGCGCGGGAAAAATCTGTTCGAATTCCTGCTGGCCCTGGCCGCAGATCGCACCCGCGCGGTCAAAGATCAAAGCGCGGCTGGAAGTCGTTCCCTGATCGAGCGCCAGAATGAATTTCGGCATGATGCTTCGGAATCGGGGGCTGAAAGTCTTCAGGAACACGCAACCGGCGGCGTGCCACATCAATGTTTGAAGTGTCGCCGCCCGGTGAACAACATGGCAAGATCCTTATCGTCGCAGGCGGCGATCACCTCGGCGTCATTGCGGCTGCCCCCCGGCTGAATCACGGCCGTCACCCCCGCATTGGCGGCCAGATCGACCCCGTCGCGAAACGGAAAGAACGCATCGGAGGCGACGACTGCGCCGCGGCTGCGCTCTTGAGCCTTGTGCGTGGCGATCATTACCGAATCGACGCGGCTCATTTGCCCGGCTCCGACACCGACGAGCGCCCCCTCTTTTGCCAGAACAATGGCATTCGATTTGACGTGGCGAACAACGCTCCACGCGAACTTCAGGTCCGCCAGCTCGGTAGCGCTCGGGCTGCGCCGCGTGGCGACCTTCCAATCGGCTTCGGGGTCGGGCCCCGCGTCAGACGCTTGGACGAGCATTCCGCCCGAAACGCGGCGATAATCCCACTCTGGGGCGCCCGGTGCGGCGCCCGGCGCGCACCTCAGGAGCCGTACGCTCGATTTCCATTTCGGCCTGGAGGTCAGCAATGCCAGCGCCTCGGGCGCGTATCCCGGCGCAATGATGGCCTCGATGAACCGGTCGGGTTCGCACAGGCGCTCGGCAATCGCGGCATCGAGGGGGCGGTTAAAGCCCAGGATTGAGCCAAATGCGCTCACCGGGTCGCCCGACCAGGCGCGCTCGAACGCTTCGGCGGGAGTTTCGCCCACACCTGCGCCACAAGGGTTATTATGTTTGATGACAACGACCCCAGGCCGGGCGAACTCGCGCACGAGGCTCCACGCCGCATCCAGATCGAGCAGGTTATTGTACGACAACTCCTTGCCGTGCAGCGGTTCGGCGGCAGCGATCGAGGCCGCTGGCGGCGGTGATTCGATGTAAAACGCCGCCGATTGGTGCGGGTTTTCGCCATACCGCAGCGGAAACTTTCGTACAAATTCCAGGCTCAGTCGCTGGGGAAATGCGGTCGCGCTGGGGGGGGCGTCGTCATCAGCGCAAAGTTCGGCCATGTACCGCGCAATCGCCGTGTCGTATCGCGATGTCATTTGAAACGCGGCCGCCGCCAGTTCGCGCCGCAAGGCGTGCGGAATCGGCCCGTCGCTCAGCGCCGCTAAAACCTGTTCGTACTGTTCCGGGCGGGTGACCACGGCGACATGCGCATGATTCTTGGCAGCCGACCTGATCATGCTTGGGCCGCCAATGTCAATGTTTTCAATCGCCTCCGACGTATGCACGCCGGGCCGGGCCACCGTTTCTTCAAAGGGGTACAAATTGCACACAACGAGCTCAAAGGGAATGATGCCGTGTTCGCGCATCGACCGGGCGTCTTCTTCCAGATCGGGGCGGCCCAGCAGCGCGCCATGCACTTTGGGGTGCAGCGTTTTGAGGCGGCCATCCATCATTTCCGGGAAACCCGTATATCCGGAAATGTCGAGCACGGAGATTTGCTGTTCAAGCAAAAACCTCCGCGTACCCCCCGTCGACACAATCTCAAAACCCAGGGCGACCAGGCCCTTTACAAACGGCCCCAGGTCGGTCTTGTTGCTGACGCTGACCAATGCCCGCCGGGCTGCTAATTGCGACATGTCAATCTCGCTGCATGAAGTGGATCGGGTTCGATGAAAGCGGCGGTGGGCGTGGAATGGCCGAATTTCCTCCGCCAGGCGGCAGACTGATTTTGGCCTGCCTTTCGCCACCCCGCAGGGCGACCCGGTTTATCGCAGAACCTCTGCCGGTTTGCCACCCTGCCGGGCGGTCCCGTTTGCATCGCCAGGTCCTCAGTCCCGCTCGACCGAAGGTTGCCTCGTCGCGTGTGAAAGCTCCGTGAACCGGAAATCCCTCGGGTTCGCAAGAAACTGATTTTCTGCCGATACGGGGTTCATCGCGCCTGGGCAATTCGCCGCCAACGGCAAAAACCCGAGCCCTCCCTGACGCACACGAAACCTCAACGAGCCCAATCGCCGTCAGGGGATTACCCAACACGCCTGCGATACATCACATGCCCGCTGACGATCTGCCCGACGCCCGACAACTGACAACTGATTAACATCCTGCGCACGCAGGCGATATAATGCGGGCGGCTTGACCTGAACGCAAATCCTGCACGCGGTTGGAGAAACTCGATGCTGCGTCATCTGGTGACGATCGACGACCTGAGTGAATTCGAGATTCAGGCGATCTTCTCGCTGGCCGATGAATATCTGGCCCAGATGGCCACGCCCGACAAGCCGCACCGCATTCGCGGGCGCAACCCGATTGCCCAGGACTTTGTGCTGGCGACGCTGTTTTACGAGGCCAGCACCCGCACGCGGTTTTCGTTTGAATCGGCCATGCTGCGGCTGGGTGGGCAGGTACTGTCCTCGGCAGACCCGAAAACCACTTCCGCCGCCAAGGGCGAAACGCTGGCTGATACGATTCGCGTCGTCGAAAACTACGCCGACCTGGTCGTTATCCGGCACCCCTGCGAAGGCGCGGTGCGCGTGGCGGCTGATTACGCCGATATTCCCGTGATCAACGCGGGCGACGGGGGGCACGAACACCCGACGCAAACGCTGTGCGATCTGTACACGCTGCAGCGCGAAAAGGGGGCGTTGCGCAACCTGAACGTCGTGCTCTGGGGCGATTTGAAGCATGGCCGCACCGTGCATTCGCTGGTGTATGGCTTGGCGCGGTTCGGGGCCCGCATCATTCCCCTGCCCGCCGAAGGGCTGGGTCTGCCCGAGCACGTCTGCCGCCGATTGCTGCGCGATTACGATTGCGTTCCGCTGTCGAAGCGCGACCTGGGCGATTTCACGAGCCACGACGAGTTTCCGGTCGACGTGGTGTATGTCACGCCCGATAAGCCGCATCAGAGGTCGTTGTTCACCAACGTCCAGGGCGAAGAATCGGACCTGCTGGGCGTGCACCTGCCGCAGAATGCGTTCGCTCGCATCGACGCGTGCTATGTCACCCGGCTGCAAAAGGAACGCATGCCCAACGTTGCCGCGGCCGAAGCATACCCGATCGTCAACCGCGAATTCCTGAAGAACCCGATGTTGAAGAAGAGCAGTGTCATGCACCCGCTGCCGCGCGTCAGTGAAATGGGTTATGACATTGACGATGACGAGCGGGCAGTGTATTTCAAGCAGGCGTCTTACGGCGTTCCCGTGCGGATGGCGCTGATTGCCGCGTTGCTGAACCTGAAATCGGGGCTGCTGCAGCCGGTTCACCCGCGCAAGAAACATGCGGTGTATGAACAACGCACGGTGGCGTGCGAAAACCCGCAATGCGTCACGGCGCAAGAGAGCGAGCGGCGGTACCTGACGCCGCGATTCTGGATCGTCGTCGAAGACGAACATCTCGTGCTGCGCTGCGCCTATTGCGAACATGAATTCGTGCCCGGCGTGATGGCGCGAACGTCGACGAAAAAATTTATGCCCAACGCGCTGGATCACGATCCGCCGCCCGCCGACCTGGTGCTGTTCCCCGACGAAGCCGCGGCGCTGGCCGCCGGGTTTCAGCCGTACAAGTACAAGACCCGATTGTAACCGGTTCCCGCATGGCCGCACGGTTTCTGCTCATCGACGGTTACAACCTGCTGCACGCCGCCGGCATGGCCCAGTCGTCGTACGCCCCGCAGGAGTTGCAGCGTTGCCGGAACCAGTTGCTCAAGTTTCTGCGTGAGAAGCTGAGCGCGGCAGAAAAATCCCGCACGACGATCGTGTTCGACGCCCGCAACCCGCCCCCCGACCGCCCTGCACAATCTGTCGTGGGGGGCATGCGGGTCATGTTCGCCAACCCTGGCGGCGACGCCGACGTCTGCATTCAGAATTTGATTGACGGGCATTCGGCACCGCGGCAAATCACGCTGGTTTCGAGCGATCATGTCTTGCAGGCAGCCGCGCGCCGCCGCCAGGCGCGATTTGTCGACAGTGACGCGTTTTTCGAGCAGCTCGAACGCCGCCGGGCGGGCAGCCCTGTCGCCGACGCCGACGCGAAGAGCGGCCCGTTGTCGCAGGCGCAAGCCGAATATTGGCTGAAGATTTTTGGCGACATTCCCGAAACGGCCGAGCTGGCGAAGCCGTCGAAAATCTCCGGCGTGCCCATTCAGCCGCTCAAAGGCGGCGCTGCGAAGCAACGCCGCCAACGCCCCTGACGTCGGCCCGATGACGGACAGCGAAGAAGCCCCGTGCAATCGTCAAGAATCAAGATCGGCAGCGGTCAAATACCAGTGGCTGACGGTGTTCACGTCGGGCAGCGACTGCCTTGTGGCCGGGTTCACCGCCGCCAGGAACGTCTTTCGTCCCTGCCGTTGGGCGAATCCGAACGCACGCAGCCGGTTTATTAGTTCGTCGGCGCCGAACCCCACGAACGTTACGGCGTTGAATCGCGCCCGGTCGGCGCGCACACGCCGCAAGAATTCGGCGAGCAGCAGGTCGAGGGCCGCTAGGTCGGCATATGCCACGTCTGAAAGTTCCACCGTGTCGCCCTGCGGCTGAAACACGGCGCAGGCAGCCAGCTCGCCCGCGGGGTTGTGCAGGTACATCACGCGGTACGGCGTTTCGGCACAGGCGACGAACCGCCACTGCATAAACGCCTGGGTGCGAACCGTGGCGATGGGAAACCGGTGCGCCACCTGCCCCCATAACCGCTCGATGCGTTCGTCAAAATCGTCGCGATGCTCGACGGCCCAGCCGGGCGGCAGCCCCCGCCAGGTTTCGGGCGAGGTGGCCCACAACGCCGCATCGGCGCCGCGTGCGACGATTCTGGCGGCCAGCGGCGATTTGAGGTATTGCTTCAGCTTATATTCGCTGCGCAGCGGCTTGACCAAGCGAAAGATCGGCCCCAGCGGCTTGTACCCGGCCCGCTTGAGCACTGCGGCTCCATTTTCCGAAGCCCCGACGACGCATGCCAGCCCGGTTTGAAACGCCTCATCAATGAGTGCGCGTTGCAGGCGAACTGCCGGTCCGGCGCTGCGATACGCGGGGGCAACCGCCAGGTTCAGGGCCACTCCGGTTGTCGCGGTGCGATTTCCGAACTGCATCGTCCGCAATTGCAGGCCGGCCGTTCCCACGACGTCGCCCGCGGGAGTGCGCAACACCCAGATCGAACCCGGTCCATCGGGGCCAGTGAGATAACAATCGAAGCGCCGGTCGCCCGTCGAGGAAAAGTTCTGCGACCAGACGGATTCGACCGCGGCCCGGTCGTCGTAAAAATCAGCGCGCGACACAGTTAAATCGGGCGACGTGGCAGGCAGTACAGAGTTTGTCATTTTGGCGTGATCTACCCACGTGCAACAAAAGCAGGTTTGCGGCGAGTTGGCATGCGCCGACTTACGCATGGTCAATTTCAGTGACCGGGTCGACGAGCATCGGGTACTGATGCAGGTACCGAGTCGCCGCACGCTTGGCTTCGATGTCGCCAAATACGCGCTCGACCTGGGCGGCGGTCAGCCCGACCTGGTCGGCGATTTCCTCGGCGGGAATCGCGTGGTTCTTGGCGAACAGGCAAAGGTCGAGTTTTTGATACGGCAGCGAAAAGAAGAACTCTTCCTGTGATTGTTCGAGTGAGTAGGTGTCGGTCGTCGGCGGGCGCGAGCGGATCTCTTCAGGAATCTCAAGAGCCTCTGCCAACTGGTAGACTTGGGTCTTGTACAGGTGGGCGATCGGCTTCAGGTCGGCCGAGCCGTCGCCATTCTTGACGAAAAATCCCTGGTCGTATTCCAGCCGGTTCGGCGTGCCGATCACGGCGTACCGCAACCGATCGGCATGAAAGTACTCGGTCGTCTTGCGCACGCGCTGCTTGTAATTGGTGGCCGCGACGATCGTCTGGTACGCGTCAAGCGGCAGCCGGGCCTTGACCTGGCCACCCGTGGCGAACCGCACCACGACTGAAAACACGCGGTACGCGCCGCCTTCCAGCAGGTCAGACAGCACAATCTTGCATTTGTCGCCCGGGCCGTATTCGGGAATGACCGTACGAATCGCGTCGTCGCGGCGGCGATAGCAACCGGCCGCCTCGAGCGTGGGGCCAATGTTTTCGACGAGCGCGGTGACACCGAGGTGGTCGGCCAGCAGGCGCCCCAGCCGCTCACTGTCAGACGCCGAATCGTGCTCGGGCATGAACAGGCCCAGCACGCGGTCGGGGCCGAGGGCGCGCACGCACAGCGCTGCGGCGACGCTGCTGTCGATGCCGCCTGACAGGCCCAGCACGACACCCTTACGGCGCAGGCGATTGTGCACCTGGTCGCGAATGGCATTGACCACCCGGGCAATTTCAGCGCGCGGGTCGAGGTGCAGCAGCGATTGCGGCAGCGCGGCAGACGTGATCATGAATTCAGGCTCCTGATTGACAGAGTTCGCGTTTGTTGACTTTTCCATTGCTCGTCTTGGGCAGCGATTCCATGATTTCGACAACTTGCGGAACCATGAAATCCTCGAGGTGCTGCGCGCAGTATTTCAGGATTTCACGCGGCGTCGAGGTGGTGCCTGGCCTGAGCGCCACGACCGCCCTGATCGCCTCGCCCAGCACGACATCGGGCACGCCCACGACGGCCGCTTCAGCCACCGCCGGGTGGCCGCATAGAACGTTTTCAACTTCCTTCGGGCTGACCTTTTCGCCCCGGCTCTTGATGATGTCGTCTTTGCGGCCGACGAAGTACAGGTAGCCTTCGTCATCAGCCTTGAACAGGTCGCCGGTGTAGAGCACCATTTCGCAGGGCAGGGGGCCAGGCCGCAACATGCGGGCCGTTTCTTCGGGCCGCTCCCAGTAGCCTTTCATGACGTTCGCCCCGCGCACGACGAGTTCGCCCACGGTTCCATGCGGCACGCGGGCTCCGGTTTCATCGACGATGTACACCTCTTCATTGGGCATGCCCCGTCCCACCGAACTGGGGCGGATGTCAATCTGATCGGGCGGCAGGTACGACACGCGCTTGCATTCGGTCAGGCCGTACATCGAAAAGATGGTTACGGTGGGAAACGTTTCGCGCAACCGGCGAATATGCTCGGCCGGCAATGCGGCGCCGGTATTCGAAATGTAACGCAGCCGTGAAAAGTCGTATTTTGAAAGGTCCATTTGCAGCAGAATCGCCGCCATCGTTGGCACCAGCGGAAACCCGGTCACCTGTTCGCGAATCAGCAATTCGAGTACAGCATGCGGGTAGGTGAACGAGCGTTCGAGCACCAGCGTGCCGCCAAATTTAAACGCCATCAGCAACTGGTACAGGCCGTAATCGAACGAGAGTGGCAGCACGTTCAAGATCACGTCGCTGGACCGGTTTTCGAGGTATGTCGTAATCGAGGTCGCTGCCGACGTCATATTCAAATGCGTCAGCATGACGCCCTTCGGGTTGCCGGTCGAACCCGAGGTGTACACGAGCGCCGCCAGATCGATGTTGATGCAGCGTTTGACCGGGGGCACATCGGGCGCGGCGCCCGCGGCGGTGAGCTGCTCGAACGCGAGAAACTGCTTTTCGCCCGGTGGCAATGTCGCCGCGTCGCTCGGCCCGGTGCACACCACGGCCGCGAGGTGCGGGGTCTGGTCGAGGCAGGCGGCCAGGCCGGCAAGTTTACGCCCGGGGGCGACCAGGGCCCGGGCACGCGAATTGTTCAGAATGTACGCGACTTTTTCGGCCTTGGTGGTGGGGTTCACCATGACGAACACGCCGCCAGCCTTCAGGATCGCAAAAATCGATAACACCGCCTCGACCGAATTATCGAGGTACACGGCGACGCGGTCGCCGCGTGCAACGCCCGCGGCGATCAGGCCATGCGCCAACCGGTTGCTCGCGGCTTCGATTTCGGCATACGTCAAACGCTGCTGGCCGCACACGAGCGCGATCTTGCCGGGCTCACGTGCGGCGCTGTGTTCGAGAAATGTTTCCAGTTGCACGGTGTTCCCCTGAAATCATGGTGTCTTCGAGTGCCAGTTGGCGATCGTTTCAGCCGAACCGGCCTGAACCCAATTCAGGCCGGCGCACGCGGTCGGCAGCTTGCCGCCCCAGCCGGGGCGCCGGCATTGGCCGGCAAAGCCTGGCGCCGGGCCCCGCAGCGCGCACGGTGCAGGCGGTGGGCTACGCCTGGTTCGCCAGTTCGCTGAGCTTGGTTTCGATGAACCGTACGAGGTTGTCGATCGTATCGAGGTTTTCGGGCGTGAGTTCGCGGTCTTCGACACGAATCGGATAGTTCTCTTCGACGAACGTCACCAGCTCGAGCACGCCGGTCGAGTCAATGATGCCGCCTTCCAGGAACGAATCCTGATTCGACAGCCGGCTGGCGTCTTCGCCAAACAGGAAATTTTCGCTGACAAACTGCCGGAGTTGCTGTTCAATCGCTTTCACGAACGTCGTTCCTTTCACGAAACCTGTTGAAGTAACCTTACCGACCCAGGCTGGGGCGGCTTGCCGATTTACACTTCCGCCAGCGCGCCGACCTCGGCGACATTCAGGGGTCGCGTTGTCGATGAACCGCCCGAGGTTGGGCGGCGGCTGTCGATGAACTGCTCGACGAGCAATTGCGTCGATAGGATGCCCACGAGGGCCATGTTGTCTTTGGTTCCCACGAGCCGCCCCCGCCGTGCTTTTTGCACGAGCCGCTCGACCGCAGCGGGTTGAAACAGGCCACCCGCGCTGAGCCTGGCCGTGTCGAGCAGATCCTCGACATAATTAAATCGCAGCGGCTGGTCGGCGGTGCCGAAGAAGCTTGTCGCATCGGGTGCCCGGTACGGCTGTTTCGGCCGCCGCCGCACCGATTCGGGCACCAGGTCGGTGGCAATGCGTTTGAGAACGTCTTTCTCGTTCAGGCCGCGGAGCTTGTGCCGGGGCGGCATGCGGGCCGCGAATTCGACGACGCGGTGATCGAGAAACGGAAACCGCCCCTCGACGGCGTGGGCCATCGCCATGCGGTCGCCCTGCGACGACAAAATATAGCCCGGCAGGAGGTGGGTTGCCTCAAGATATTGTGCCTGGCACAGCGTGTCCCAGTTCGCAAAGTCGGCCGGCAACAGCGATTGCACTTCGTCGCGGGCGTCGTAATCGCCCACGGCAACGCGCACGTCGTCGGCCAGAAACTGTTTGAGCTTCGACGTCAAATCAAAGCGGGGAATGTGTGAAAACAGCGGCGATTCGCGGTCTTGCGGGCGCACGTGAAAAAACGCCTGCAAGTACGCGTCAGACTGGGCTTGCAGGTTGGGCATGTAGGGGTACAACCGCTTGAGCAGCCGGGGGCGGATTTTCGAACCCGGTAACGCCGCCCAGAACCTGCGAATCTTGGCTTCCTTGAACAGGTCGTATCCGCCCAGGACTTCATCGGCCCCTTCGCCCGTAATGACGACTTTGACCCCCTGCTCGTGCACCAGCCGCGACAACAGGAACAGCGGGGCCGGCGCGGTCCGCAGGATGGGCTTTTCGGTGTGCCGGATCACCTCGGGAAACACACCGCCGATATCGGCGCTCGTGCACTGGATCGACTGATGATCGGTTCGCAACAGCTCCGCCACTTCCCGCTGATACGGCGTTTCGTCAAACTGTGCGTCTTCGAACCCCACCGAAAACGTCGTCAAGGGCGCGTCGGTAAACCGCTTGATGAGCGCCGCCGTCACCGACGAATCGAGCCCGCCGCTCAGATACGCGCCCACTTTCACGTCCGACCGCAACCGCAGACGCGTGGCATCGACCAGCAACTCGCGCAGGCCGTGCATCGACTCTTCAATCGTCGGCGCGACGGCGGGCGGTGTGAAGTCGGCAGACCAATACCGCCAGACGCGCGTCGTGCCGTCATGCACGGTCATCGAGCAACCGGGCGGCAGCTCCTGGATTCCTGAAAAGATCGTTCGCGGCGGGATGGTTGTCCACAGCGTGAACAGTTGGTCGAGCGCCAGCCGATCGACTGCGCGCGGCGCCGCGGGGTGCCGCAGCAGGCTCTTGATTTCAGAGGCGAACACGAATTCGCGCCCCAGCCGGGCGTGAAAAAACGGCCGGACGCCCATGCGGTCGCGTGAGGCGAACAGCTTCTTCCGGCGGCAGTCCCACACGGCAAACGCCCATTGCCCGTTGAAGTGCCGCACGCAATCCTCGCCGTATTCCTCGTAGGCGTGCAGGATCACCTCCGTGTCGCACCGCGAGCCGAAGCGGTGCCCCTTTTGCCGCAGGTCATCCATCAACTCAACATAATTGAAGATCTCGCCGTTGAACGTGACCCACAGGGTTTGATCTTCATTGTGCATCGGCTGGCGGCCACCGCCGACGTCGATGATGCTGAGCCGCACATGCCCCAGCCCCGCGTGCGAATCGGTGTACACGCCGCTGCCGTCGGGACCGCGGTGGCCGATTTCGACCAGCATCTGTTCGAGCAGTGCCGTATCGACGCCCGAACCGGTGTCATTCACAATACCTGCAATGCCGCACATTGTGGCGCGATCCTCACTACGCCGCGCCCAAGCTGCGCGCAGCGACTCCGAAATCTGTGCAAAACCGGCGCGACGATCAGGCGGAGTGCTTGTTGCGGGGTCTGGCAAAAGTCTGCCGGATTGAACATGCCGGTGAACTACGAAGAAACTTAGGCTGCAAAAGCCCCATGTCAAATCGCCGCAGTCGGAACAAACCTCCGCCCGCAGATTCATGCGGAACTGACAGAAAATTCGCCAGATCTGACAAAACCGGCGCGGCCCGCAAGCTCGTCATGATCGTGAGTTTCGGATCGTGCCCTGCGTCTGCCGATCGTTTGCGAGCTACCGTGTGTCGGGCCAGGCCCGCTGCGAAACCGGCATTCTCAAAACTGCGGCAATCTGGTACATGACCGTGCGCCCCAGGAGCCGTTTCCAACCGCGGGGCGCAAACAGCGAATTGTGCAGGACAAGGAGTGCCGCGGCATGGCGTCGGAAAAAAAAACGCCCCAAATCACGATCTGCATTCCGCACTGGCAGGTGCGCGGCCTGATGACGCTGTGCCTGCGTTCGATTCGCAAGCATTCGCAAAAATACAACCTCGAAATCATCGTTGTCGACAATGGTTCGCGCGACGCCAGCCTCGACTATTTGCGCTCCCTGAGCTGGATCCGGCTGATCGAGCGGCCCCACGAAAGCTTCGCCAACTGGCCTGAAAACGTGTTCACGGCGTGGGACCATGCTTTGCCCCTGGCCCGCGGCGAGTTCTTTGTCACGATGCATTCGGACGTGCTCGTCAAACGCGATGACTGGCTCGATCCTTTCCTGCGCGAAATCGCTGCCGGGCCGCTGGTCGCGGGGGTCGGCGGCTGGAAGCTGACGCTCGAAAGCCCGCTGTACGCCCTGCAGAAACAGGTCTTCGGAACCGCCGTTGCTGGAATCAAGCGCCTGCTCGGCCGGCGGCAGCGCAGCTCTTGGAAAACCGGGCATTACCCGCGCGATTACTGTGCCCTTTATCGCCGCGAGGTGTTGTTGCAGTACGGACTGTCGTTTTGCCCCGGTTCCGAATCGATTACGGGCGGTTACCCGATTGCCCGGCGGTTGTGGACCAGCGGCTTTGAAACCCGCGTGATACCGACAGGCGAAATTGCGTCGCGGCTGGTGCACATCGCGCATGGTACCGCCGCTCTGGCCGCCGAGAAGCCGCTGAACCACAAATCAGCCCAGTCGAAGGTCGAACAGCGTGTGGCGCGGCTGTTCGCCGAACCCTGGGTGCAGCAATTGCGCGACGAGCACATTCTCGATGCGGCCTGACCATCTCGGCGTCCGGCTGCCGAATTGATGGCCGAGCGCGGTCAGGCGTCGCCGGGCGGCCGGGTGATGTTCAGCACTGTTTCGCGCAGGGCGGCGTTTACGGAGATACCGTTGCCCGAATAGATCGTGGGCTCGCCCCGCCAATCGACAAATGCGCCGCCTGCTTCTTCCACAATGGGCACGATCGCGGCGGCATCCCACGGGTTCATCAGCGGGTCGACCATGACCTCGGCCCGGCCCGTGGCCACGAGAATATGGCCGTAGCAATCGCCCCAGCCGCGCGACAACCCGGCGCGTTCGACGAGTGCTGCGAACACTTCGGGGCGGCCAATGCGGGTAAACCCCTGCACCGTGGTGAAGCTGAACAGCCCCTGCGCCAGGTCGGCTGTTTGCGAGACCTGTGCGCGCCGCGGGGCGCACCCCGCCTTGCGCCACCATGCCCCGCGCCCCTTGACGGCCCATGCCGTTTCTCCCAGTGCCGGAAAATGGCACACGCCCAACACGCACTGCTTTTTGAACTCGACTCCAATCAGCGTGCCGAACAAGGGGACGCCATGAATAAACGCCTTGGTGCCGTCGAGCGGGTCAAGCACCCAGTGAAACCCGGTCGAACCCACGGTTTCGCCAAACTCTTCACCCAGTACGCCGTCGCCCGGAAAATGTCGCGAAATTCCGGCGCGAATGACGGTTTCGGCCTGGCGGTCGGCGATTGTCACGGGAGAATTGTCGTGTTTGCGGTCGACGTTCAGGTCGCCCGACTGATAATGGTCAAGAATGATCGCCTCGACTTCGAGCGCGACTTCGAGCGCAAAGTCAAGGCGGGCTTGCATGTCGTCGGGGGGCATCTCAGCAGCCATCATGTTCCTTCATTGGGCAGATCGGCAGACGCGGTCGCATGCCTGTGAACCCGTTGGCGCCCCGCCACCGGGCGGGGTTTACGTCAGGTCACGTTGGAGCCGGTACAACATTTCGCCCGCCTTGCGCACGAGCAGTACGCCTTCGTGTTCACGCTGGGCGAACGATTCGACGTCAATCGACGCCGGGTCGCGATAACCGAGATTGATCCGTTCGCAAACCGCCTGGGAAATGCCGGTGGCGAGCGTGACCTGAATCCGCCCGTGTTCGATGCCGTTTTCAAATGTTCCGTGGCCGCGAACGTGCGTCGAATGCGCCAGCACACCGCGCGGCACGTTGCTGAAGCGGCCCCACTGTTTTGTGAAATAATCGCGCACGTGGTAGCCGATTTGTTCGATCAGCCTCCCGTGTGTCAGCGAAATCTCTTTGAGGTGCGGGGCGTAAATGATCAACTCGCCCCCGTCGGCGACGACCGGTTCGAGCTTGTACATGCATTTTCCAGCGACCCATAGTTCGTCGTACATCGGCGGGGCGCACGACAGCACTTGGTGAAACGGGCGCGGAACCCATGCGATGTGCACCTGCCGCGACAGGTCCGCCGCCCCGTGCCAGGCCTCTTCGGGAGTGCCGTAAAACAGGTCGTACAGATCTCCCCGCGGAGCGACGACAAACGCCAGACACCGGCGTTCGACAGGAATCAGCGCCGCGGCCCGATCGACCACGCGCCGCACCGGAGTATCCTTGACGCCAATGATGCCAGCGTTGGTGATCAGCGCCCCCAGCCAATGAAAGAAATTCAGGATTTCGGCCCCGGCAATGCCCGGAAAGAAATACTTGTTGCCTCCCGAAAACCCCACCACTTCATGTGGAAAGACCGGGCCAAGCACGAGCAGCACGTCGTAATCGTGAATTCGTGAATTGATCGTGACCGGCACCTCTTCGGCCAGCAAGCCGCCGGAGATCTCGGCGGTTTCATCACGCGACAACACCCCCAGGCGGGTCAACCGTTCGGGCCGGTCCCATTCGTGGTTATATAGCCCGACTTGCGCAAACAGCGCGTCGCGTTCATGCTCTTCGATGCCCAGCAGCCGGCAGATCTGCAATTCGTTCATCGGGGGGTGCGTGCCCAGCGCCACCAGCACGTCGAACTGCCGCACCACGGTTCGCACCTGCTGATACACGGCGTCGAACAGCAGCGGCAGTGGGGCGGTGCGGGTGGCGTCGGGCACGATCAGCAACACGCGGCGGCCCTGAAAATCGACCGGGTCGATCCGCCGGGCGATCCAGTCGCGGACCTCGGCATTCGACAGCGTGGAAGATTGTTCCGTCATGGTTTTTCGTGCAGTCGAGAGTGCTCAGTTTCACTCGAAGGACGGGTGTCGCGACCGCGGCTCGAGGTGAGTTCAATGCGGTCGACAAACTTCACATTGGCGCAGTCGTCGAGTTCAGCCGTGTGACATGCGGCCGGGTCGCGAATCAGAAACCGCACCGGCCCGCCAATTTGTTGGGGCAGCGGCCGACCTTCAAGGTGGTAAACCACGATTCCTTCGTCGCGAACTGCTGCCAATGGAACGCTGGCGGCAAAATCGTCGGCCGTGGCGTGCAATGTCAGGTACGTTGCCTCAGGTTTAACTCCGGCCCGCTGCAACAAGGCGTTCAGCACCACTCCTCCGCCCCGCCGCGCCGGGTGAAACCGGCTGACATCGTCGACCTGATCGCGCGCAGCAAACGCCCGCAAGTTGTCGAAAGTCAAGTCCAGGGGGCGCTCGACTTCACCCTCGATGCGTAACAAAGTCGGTGTCATCGCGCGCCCGGTTCTCAAACGAGGTGGCCATGCGGGGCAGCCGTTTTAAATCAGTCGCCGGCGGCGTTCAGAAACGCCGCCCCCGCGGACATGGTTGCAGCGCATTGGACTGTTTCGAGGATCGCCTCGTCGGAAACACCTAGCTCGCGCACGCGCTGCACATGCCCGGCCGTGCAGGGCTGGCAGCCATTGATGTCGCTGACGGCGATATTCACGAGTTCGGTCAGCTTTTCACCGAGCGACGTGTTTGCAAACGTGTGCGCCCGCAACCCCACGCCCATACCGGCAAATACCTCGCTGCCGCTCAAGCCGCGAAACTTGAAAAAAACGTTGTACATCTGGCACGTGGCCGCGACGGCCAGCGTATCGGCGATATGCGCCTCGGCCAACCCCAGCCCGCGGCAGCGGTCGATGAAAAAATCACACCACGGGCCGCAGCGATTGATCGAGCTGACCGCCAGTGCAATCGTGGCCTTTGAGGCGGCATCGAGCGCGCCGTCGGCATACGCGAACTTTTTGAAGTTCATGTAAAAATCCTGCAAAAATGCAGGCACGCGCCCATACGCCAGAAACATTGCCGGCACCGCGTCGCACCCCAGCATTTCGCGGATCCGCGCGTAAGTTTGCGCGACCTTGTCCTGGGCGTCGCTTTCAGAAACAGCAGCCAGTCGCGGCATGATTCGGGCTCTCGATGCGCCAATGTCGCGGCGCGGAAATATCAGTTAATCGTTTTCTCTCCCTGATGCCAATTGCAGGGGCACAGCTTGTCGGTTTGCAGGGCGTCGAGCACGCGCAGCACTTCCTGCACGTTGCGGCCCACGCTCAAATCATATACCGCCAGCCAGCGAATTGTTCCCTGGGGGTCGATCAGGTAAATGCCCCGGTAGGCAATGCCCTTGTCTTCGATCAGTACGCCGAACGCTTTTGATAAGGCATGTGCCGTGTCGGCCAGCATCAGGTATTTCATGCTCTTCAGGTCGGCGTGGGCATCGCACCATCCCTTGTGCGAGTACACGCTGTCGGTGCTGGCGGTCAGCACGACGCACTCGCGATCGTCAAATTCGCCCAGGTCTTTATTGAACGCCACGATTTCGGTTGGGCACACAAACGTGAAATCCAGCGGATAGAAAAAGAGGCACACCCACTTGCCGCGAAAGTCGGCGAGTTTCACGCGCCGGAATTGCGCATCGGTGCCATCTTTGGTGCGATCATACGCTTCGACTTCAACAGCAGGCGCCTCTTGACCGACTTGAACCGACATTCCGATCCCCTCGCTTATTTGGACTGCAAAAACAGACTACCAATTACGTGTCCTACCGAGCACAACTCGATTGCCCACGAATGCGTGCGCCACAATCAGGCCGCAGCACCACCCGTGCACCGGCCAGAAGGCCGCCAACACCCCGAAGTCGCGACAGCCGCCATGCATGGCAAGAACTGCCAGCCGGGCTGGGCGCGACAGTGGCTTGAACCTGGCGCCGTCGATTCGGTCTGGCAATCGGCCCGCCAAACGCTGACCAGCCGCCTCACACTCGAACCCAGCACGACACTCACAATTCTCGCCCAGGCGACACCCCGCACGATAACCATAACTCATGAACGGGCCGCATATTGCGTATCACGGCCGCTCAAATGACCCCAGCGGGATTTGAACCCGCATTGCAGGAATGAAAACCCTGTGTCCTGACCGGGTTAGACGATGGGGCCAGCCAGACAGAAACTATATTCATTCGGCTCGCCAAGTCAAGTCACCGCCCGGCCTCTCCGCGACAAAAAACGAGCGTCCGTTCTGCCCCCACTGTCAATAAATCGCGGTAGGGATGGCCCTTACGGGCCACCCCCCGCACAGATCCGTACGTGCGGAACTACCGCATACGGCTCCTACCTTGGATGCTGACGATCAAACCGCACGCT
>JAJXXL010000150.1 GCA_021781115.1 Planctomycetota bacterium | reverse complement strand
GGAGTACCCCGATGTTCTCGACCTCCTGATTCGACAGGGGTATGTCGAAAAGGACGAGGCGGGTGGGTTTCAGGTGACGCCGCGGGGCGCCCGCCGCGTCGAAAACCGGGCTCTTGAAGACCTGTTCGATGTGGCTCGCAAGGATCAGGCCGGGCGGCACGATACCGAATTCCGCGGCGCGGGTCAGGCGCTGCATGATGAATCGCGGGCCTACGAATACGGCGACCCGGTCGCCAATCTGAACCTGCACGAAACGCTGAGGAACGCGCTGTACAGGCAGGGCGGCGGCACGCCGGTGAAAATTACCGAAGATGATCTGGTCGTTTACGATACGGCGTATCAAACGCGCTGCGCCACAGTAGTGCTGATCGACATGTCGGGCAGTATGAGCCGGTATGGAAAATACGGCCGGGCCAAACAGGTGGCACTGGCGCTCGCAGCGCTTGTGCGCGGCAAGTACCAGGGTGATTTCCTGCAATTTGTCGGATTCTATACGTATGCCAGCCCACTCACCGAACGGCACCTGCTGTATTCGGCGCCCAAGACGGTCAGCATTTACGACTCGCGCGTGCACTTGCGGGTCAACCTCGATGCTCCACCCGCATTCGTTCCTGAGCATTTCACCAATATTCATGCGGGGCTGCAATTCGCCCGCCGTGTGTTGCGGCGGCAATCGGCGACCAATAAGCAGATCATTACGATTACCGACGGCGAACCCACCGCGCACATCGAGGGCCGCGATGTTGTGCTGATTTACCCCCCGGCCGAGAAGACCGCGCGGCTGACTTTGACCGAAGCGCGGCGCTGCGCCAACGAGGGAATTCACCTGTCGAGTTTCGCGTTGATCGAAGACTACTTCTACCTGGAGCTCGTGAATTTTGTCGAACGGATGGCGGCAGTTTCGGGCGGAATCGCAGCCTACTGCAACGCCAGCGACTTGGGCAACCTCGTGATTGAAACCTTCACGCGGGGGCGAAGAAAGCGACGCGTCGTGGGCTGAGCGTGCGGCGTTCGACCGCTTGATGATTTGCCACCAAGCGGGTTGCAGTCATAATGGCGATGTACGCCAACGATGCAGCCTGAACCGCGACAGTTGTCTGCCACGGTCGGCAAGGGGCGTAAGTGTTATGGAAAAATGCGGTCCATTAAGCCATTTCGTCGAGGACATTAAGCATGAACCGTTTCCAGCCTGGCACGGCAGGGCTCATTGTCCGATCTTGCGGCGTCGGGCAGTGGGGGGGCGTCGCCGAGTTGATTGTTGCGCTCTGTGCCGCGATTTGTGTGACACCGGTTTACGGCGATGACGTGGCAGATTCGCCGGTCGAACGGCCCCGATACGACCCGATCACGGCGTACGCGGCCCGCGAACTGAGCGGCTGGCATTTGCTTGTGCACCGCAAACTCGAACAGGACGAGCCCGAGTTGTGGAACGAAGTCGGCTCGCTGCTGGAACACCAGTTCTTTCAGATTGAACGTGAGGTGCCAAAGCCCGCCGTCGAAAAGCTGCGAAAGATTACGATATGGGTGGAATTGAACGAACCGCACCACCCGTGCATGGTGTATCACCCCGACGCCGTCTGGCTGCGCGGGCACGACATGCACCCTGAAAAATCCGGCTGTGTCGAACTGGCCAACGCCCGCAACTTTTTGAAATGGACGCACGACCAGCCGTGGATGGTGTTGCATGAACTGGCTCACGGCTATCACCACCAGTTTGTCGAGCAGGGGTTCCAAAACGCCGAAGTCGCACAAGCTTTAGCCGCCGCGGCCAGCGAAAAACTGTATGACTCGGTACTGCGGTTCAATGGCAAAGACGAGCGGGCCTATGCCGCGGTCAACCCGATGGAGTATTTTGCCGAACAGACCGAGGCGTTTTTTGGCACGAATGATTTTTACCCGTTCGTACGTTCAGAGTTGCGCCGTCATGACCCGCGCATGCATGCGTTACTGCGAAAATTGTGGCAGGTCGAGTGAGTCGAGATCGGCGACGATGAACAGCCACGGGTGCTGCCTGACCGGCCGGTAATCTGCTAGAATAGGGCTTGGCGGCGCTCCGTGCGCGACGGTGACCCCGCTGATGCCGATTTTGTCAGATCGAACAGAAAGCAGGCCCTTCGCGTGAACGCGACCCGACCTCAAGACGTGTTGCTCGCCGAGGCGAAGCGCGCCCTGCGGGAGGTCGACCCGGCGGCGTTCGTGGTCGCCCCGCGGATCCTGCGGCGCGTCATTAAAGACGACCGTGAATTGACCGGGCTGGCGTTTCAGATTCCACATCGCAAATGCTACACGCTGGGTCGCGAACGGTTGCTGTGGATCGTGTCAAAGGCCGAACTCGGGCTGGAACCGACCGACGTCTTGCCGCCGATGGTTATTCTGATCGCGCAACCTGATGAACAGGAGTTGCACGACATCACCGCGGCGCAGTTGCTCGAACGCTGCTGGCGACTGCTGTTTCACGCGCGCGTGCACGCGGCGTTCGACGAACGGGGCGAAACAGGCGGGCTGAGCGAAGCCGCCCTGCATCAGCGCATCGACCGCATTGGCCAAGTCGAATATGACGAAATGCAATCGGTGCTCCGCCAGGAAAACTACCTGTTGCCGCCCGTCAGCCGCCCGGCGGCGTACGTTGAAATGGCCGCGGTGTACCTTGAGCTACGGTACTTTGCCCCTGACTGCCTGCCGACCTACTTTCCGGCAGTGCACGATTTCAGCCGTATTGACGCAATTCTTGCCGACGATGTCGCCGCCGCCGCGCTCTACGAACAAACGCGGCCGCCGGGGCTGGACTGCGTTACGAACGACGTCGAACCGGCCGACAACGCCTTGAGCGACGAAGCCGCGCCGCACATTCTTTCGCTGGCCGCTGCCGCCGCCGATGACGAGCATGCCGAAACCGCCGCGGCATCGCGCACGTTTCAGAAGCTGTTGCGAAAAGCCGAGCGGATGAGCCAGCGCGGCAATGCCGTGCGGGCTGCGGTATTGCGGTTGCGGGCGTCGCACCTGGCAACCCCCGACGAGCGCGCCGAAGTCGCGGCCAGTGCGATTGCCGAAATCGACCGGTTGGCGCAGCGTCTTCAGGACGCGCTCGATTTCGATGACAATGATGCGAAGGACTGGAATCGTTCGCTCCAGGGGCTGCTGGTCAATTCACATCGCGGCTTCTGGAACGCCGACCTGCGGTTATTGTACGACCTGCAAAAAGTGTGCGTCGATCATGAACGCGAAATCTACCTGATTGACCTGCTGGGGTGGGTGGCCACGTTCGGGGTACGGCCCTTGAAGCGCCCGTTGCCCAACCAGCGGCAGGTGCTGATGTCCAAACATTTACGCAGCGCTACGAGCCGCCTGACCGCGGCCCGACTGACTGGGGCCGACCGCGAGCGGCTGTCGTCGCTGCTGCATGCCGCTGCGCACGTCGCCGAAGAGCAACTGCGCACGCGCTTGCGCCCGCAAATCGGCCAGTCGCTGGCCGACGTGGGGTTTGCCCCGCAAAACCTGCCCGAACGGGTGGCGTTGAAGAAGCTGATCGAGGAATTGCTCGACAACATCGTACAATCGGGGTTCCTCACGATGGGGCAGGTTCGCGACGCCGTTTCTCGCAACAACCTCAAACTGGCCGACCTCGCATCGGTCGGCGAGTTTCTGCGGGGAGACCAGTTGCTCCGCGCCGACCGCAGGTTGGCCAGCCGCCTTGACGGCGTGTACCTGCGCGGCGAATTCTACCTGCGCTGGCTGCAGCGCCTGAGTTCGCTGGCGTTCGGAACGCGTACGGGCCGATTCCTGACAACGTTCGTGCTGATTCCTTTCGGGGGCGCGTACGTGGCGCTGGGCGGGGTAGGGCACCTTGTAAACTTGGCGGCGAAAGTCACCGTGGGCGATGAGCCGTTCGCACTCGTCAACGTTTGGACTGTCGCCGCGCTGGGCATGTTCATTCTCGCACTGCTGCACGTGCCGGCCCTCGGGGCGCTGCTGGTTCAAGGGGCGCGCCTGGTGTACCGCCTGGTGCGGGGCGTGCTCATTGATGCACCGCGATGGATGGCGCGGCTGCTTTCTCTCCGTGAAATGCTGCACACGTTGCCGGTGCTGGTGTTCCGGCGGTTTATCTTTACGCCGTTGGTGCTCACCTTTTTCTTTTGGAAGATTTTGCCATGGTTCGACACCTACCCCGAGTTCAGCCCTGGGTGGGCCGCGGCGATGTTTCTGGGCTGGAACCTGATTCTCAATTCGCCGGCAGGCCGTGAAATTGAAGAAGTAGCTGCCGAGGAAATCGGGCGGATCTGGTACCGGATTCGCGTCGGCATTTTTGTCGCCTTGTTCGAGCTGGTGATGGATTCGTTCAAACGGCTGCTCGAATCGATTGAACGCGTGCTGTACGCGGTCGATGAATGGCTCAGGTTTAAGGCGGGCGAAACCCACCTGACTCTGGCGCTCAAGGCCGTGCTTGGCGTGGCGTGGTCGATCGTGGCGTTCGTGGTGCGAATTTATGTGAACCTGTTAATCGAACCCCAAGTCAACCCGATCAAGCATTTTCCCGTCGTCACGGTGTCGCACAAGATCATTCTGCCGGCGTCGGTTTCGCTGACCCGTTACCTGCGCCGACCGCTGATGCCCCTGGGCGCGTTCACCGCGAATACGATTGCTGGTTCGACCGTGTTTCTGCTGCCCGGTATTTTCGGGTTTCTGGTTTGGGAGCTCAAGGAGAACTGGCGTGTGTACGCGGCCAATCGTCCCCCGGGCCTGCTGCCCGTCATGGTGGGTGCACACGGCGAAACCTTGCTGCGGTTGATGAAGCCGGGGTTGTACTCAGGCACGCTGCCCCGGTTGTACCGCCGGCTTAGGCGGGCGCACCGCAATTCTCGCAGGGTGCGGTATCGTCATGCCGCCACGCGCTATCTTGAAAAACTGCATCACCTGGAAATTGCCATTCGG
>JAJXXL010000339.1 GCA_021781115.1 Planctomycetota bacterium | reverse complement strand
CCTGGGCGACTCGCCGGGGCGCCGTTGCAGTGAACAAGCGACCATATTCGTCGATGGGGCGTTCGCGAAAATCAAATGAAGACGCGCTCCCGGATACGGCGGGTTGAGTTGCAGAAATCTTTTAATTTCAGATTTTGATCATTGCCAAATCGGCATGAAGCATGTTAGTCTTGGATTTACGTTATTACTGATCGGGCTCCAGGGGCGTGAACCGTGAACGATCAGGGTGCGGCGAGTTTCCACGTCAATTCTGACGTGGAACGCAATCTTCACCCACACGGCTTTACAGATGGTGCCGCATGTGTTTTGGGTTTTTTCGTACCGCGCTTTCGTTGATTTGTCGATTCGGCAGGGGTGGCGTTCTGCGCTGCGCCCGAGTCGTCGTTCGCGCGTGGCAAAAACCTGGCGAGGTCGATTGTTCGAGGGCGATGTTGATTTCGACCTTGCGGCGCTCGACGACCGTGCACCGTACGCCTGTCAGTCTGCCGCACCGGCGTTGTATTCTCTCGCCGAGGTTTTGTTCATTTTCCTTGTCTGTGCCGCGGTGCACGAATTCCAGCACATGAAATGAGGTCATTCCGGTGAAAAAGCCCCCTTCGAAACCAGCCAAACCCAGGAAGCGGTCGGCAGCCCCCATCATTCCCAAGAACCCGTCGCGAATCCAGCGCAGCGAAGCGGTTTGGCTTGACGGCAAGGTACCCGCCGGATTTTGGGACCACCCCGAAAATCGCAAGCTGTACATGCGCTGGCTGGGGCAGCGGCTGGGGTTTCGCAAAGTCGAAGATTATTACCAGTTGACGACCGACGATCTGAAGGAAAACCGCGGAGCCGCCGTGCTGATGTACTGGTGGCGCAGCTCGGCGATCGGTGCCGTCAAGGAATGTTTTCCGGAATATGACTGGAAGGAATGGTGCTTTCACTGCTGCCCCCGCGCGTTCTGGCACGACCCCAAGAACCATCGCCGTTACATGGATTGGCTGGCGAAGGAGCTCGGCATTACCAGCCCTGAGGGCTGGTACCACGTGACCAACCGCGATTTTGCAACACACAAAGGCGGTGCGTTTCTGCTCTGGTACCAGAGCACGATTTCGCGGGCAATCATGCACCATTACCCTGACTTCCCCTGGCAGGAATGGCTGTTCGACAAAACACCCAAGGGGTTCTGGCGCACGATGGAAAACCGCCGCCGTTATATGAACTGGCTCGGCGAAAAGCTGGGAATCACCGACCGCGAGCAGTGGTACCACGTGACCCGCCGCGAATTTCAGAAGTACCACGGTATTCAGTTTCTCAAGCTGTACGACGGTTCGCCTCCGGCGGCAATTCAAGACTGCTTTCCCGATTACCCGTGGCAGGAATGGCTGTTTTCCCGGGTTCCGGCTGGTTTCTGGAAAAAGGCCGAAAACCGGAAGCGGTACATGGTGTGGCTGGGCAAAAAGCTCGGCCTGCGCAAGCCCAAAGACTGGCTCAGCGTTAACAAGCGGACATTCTATCAAAATCATGGCAGTGGCTTGGTCGTTTCGCTCTCGTCATACTATGATCTGCTCAAGGAGTGCGTTCCTGAAATCGACTGGGACGCACGCCGCAGCATGAAATGACCGCAGACCGGGCCGGTCTGTCGCAGTTGCCGCATGACCAGGTTCAGCATCCCGCCCGGTTGTTCCGCCCCGGCGACAACTGCGCGTTTGCGCGCCCCCATTGCGGGCGGCGGGCGTCTGGCCCGCTGGCTTGGGGAGGCGTACCGGTTGACCAGTTTGCCGCTCTGCCAGGCGTTTTGCATCATGATTCAGGCCGATACCTCTGAAACGCGGGGCTCAGCGCCCAGTTTGCCCGGCGAACGCGAAATTCCTGGTCGCTGGGTTGTTATCGGGCTATTGCTGTTCGGCGTGGTCATGACGGGCGGCATGTGGGTCTACTGGAAGTTGCACCTGGGGCCGTTTTTGCCACTGCAAAAGGCGCTCTTCGAGGCATACCCGCATTCGGCTCCGCAAGTGGCTGGCGGCCGCCACAAAGACTCGCCCCTCATCCTGCGCGTGGTATTGAATGTGCCATTCACGCCCCGCCGCGACAGTCCCGAAATTCGTGGCATGATTGAGCGCATCATCGAACTGGCGCGGCAGCATCAGCGGCTCGGCGATTACGAAATTCTTGAAATGCACTTCGTGCATTCGATACCCGAACGTCTCGCCGAACGCCTGACTGTCGAACTGAAGGTCGCCGAACTGCCGTCGGCGGAAAAGGGGTAGCTGAACGCAATGACCCCGCTGTTTGCCGAGTTTCACAGCCCACTGTTGTTATGGGGGCTGGCGCTGGCTGGCGCCCCGCTGCTGATTCACCTGCTGAATCGCCGCCGCTACAACGAAACTTCGTGGGCTGCGATGCGGTTTCTCATCGAGGCCGTGCGCAAGAACTCGCGACGGATCCGCATGGAGCAGTTGATTCTGCTGGCGGTGCGAATGCTGATCCTGGCCTTGCTCGTGCTGGCCCTGGCCCAGCCCTCGGTCGAGCGCCTGGGCGGCTATTTTCAAACCGGGCAGCCGGTGCACAAGATCATCGTGCTCGACGCGAGCTACAGCATGGGCTTTCGCGCGGGCGAATCGACGCTGTTCGACCAGGCCCGCGAAATCGCCCGCAAAATTGTCGAAGCCGCCGCCCAGGGCGATGCAATCAATGTTGTGCGGCTTTCAAACTTGCCTCCGCTCGTCGTCGTGCAAAACCCCTCGTTTCAGCCCGCCGACGTGATTGGCGAACTCGATCAACTGCAATTGCCGCATGGACGCGGCGACCTGGCCGCGTGCTTCAAAAAGATCGACGAACTGCTGCAGCTTGCGCCGCATATCCCGCGGAAGGAAGTTTACTTTCTCAGTGATTTCCAGCGTTCAGCGTGGACGGCCGATTCGGCCGTCGAGCTGGGGCAGTTGCGCACGGAACTCAAGCGGCTTGATGAACTCGCCGCGTTGGTGCTGATCGACGTGGGGCCGGCGGCGGCCGACAACCGGGCTGTCGTGTCCTTCGCTGCGCAGGAGCCATTTGCCACAGTGGGCCGGCCCGTGCGGTTCAAGGCGGCGGCGCGCAATTTCGGCGGGCAGCGCGGCGAGGGACTGACGTTCGACCTGCTCGTCGACGGCAAACTGGCCGACCAGAAGCGAATCGACCTCAACCCCGGCGCCGAAGTCGTCGAAACGTTTTCGCATCAGTTTTCGTCGGGGGGCGAGCACCGCCTCGAAGCCCGGCTGCAGGGCGATGCGCTCCCGCTTGATGACCAGCGGTGGCTGGCGCTGCCGGTGGTCGACCAGATCCGCGTGCTGTGCGTCAATGGCCGCAGCACGGGCCGCGCCCTGGGGCGGGCCACGGATTTTCTGGAACTGGCGCTCGCCCCCGACGGCGCCCAGGCCCGCCCGGCCCAAAGCCTCGTCGAACCGCACGTTGTCAACGAGGGCGAGCTTCAGTCGATTGATCTCTTCAAGTACGATTGCGTCTTTCTGTGCAATGTCGGGTTGTTTACCCCGCGCGAAGCCGAGTTGCTGGAAACCTATCTTCGCGGCGGAGGGGGCGTCGTCTGGTCGCTGGGCGATCACGTTCAGCCCGAAAGTTACAACCAGGTGCTGTTTCGAGACGGCCGGGGAATTCTGCCCGCCCGGTTGGGGCAGCGCCGCGGCGAACCGCAGGATCCGAAAGCGGCGTTTGCCTTCGACCCCGGCGATTTTTCGCACCCGATCGTCAACCCTTTCCTGGGCAACCCTGACGCCGGCCTGAGCACAACCCGGGTGTATGCCTACATCGTTTCTGTTCCCGCGCCCGGTGGCCCCGCCCGCGTCGTGCTGCAGTTTGATTCGCACGACCCGGCCATCGTCGAAATGCCGGTGGGGGCCGGCCGCAGCGTGTTGATCGCGACGTCGCTTGACGATCGCTGGGGCAACTGGGCCGTGTGGCCCAGCTTTGTGCCCATGATGCAGGAAATCGTACGGTTCAGCATTGCCGGGCGGTGGGGCAATCGGCAACTGCAGGTGGGCGAACCGCTGACGCAGGTGTTTCAAACCGGGGTGCGCGACGTCGACGTGGCCATTACCCGCCCCGACGGCCAGCCGCGACCGGTCCAGATCGTGCATGAAGAAAACACGAGCCGGTTTGTGTTCGACAGCACCGACATCAGCGGGATTTACGAGGCGGTGTTCGCCCACCCGATTTCGCGCAATGAACTGTTCGCCGTGAATGTCGATGCCCGCGAAAGTGACTTGGCCAAACTCACCCGCGACGACCTGGCCGCGGGCCTGTTCGCCGGGCTTGATTTCGTTTACCAGACCCAATGGCTCACGCAGGCGGCCAAGGCCGATTTTCAGGCGGTCGATCGCGGCGGCCTGACCCGCCGGATGCTGTACGCCGTACTGTACCTGCTGTTCGCCGAACAACTGCTTGCGTGGAACTTTCACATCGGGCTGTTTGCGCTGTGTCCGGTGCTGCTGGCCGTGCCGCTGGCAACCGCTGCCTGGCGCCACCTGCGCCGCCCGCCCGCCCGCGCGTAACCAGTTCTCCTGCCGTCAGTCAGGGTCGGCACATTGGCAAAGGTCCAAAAACAGCAGCCAACCGACCTCCAACGGGGGTTGAATTGTTGGTCGCGGGGTTGCCCAGCGCACCCAGAGAATGGTCGCGTTCATGCCTCGATTTACCCCAGCGGGGTTTCCGCTGGCGCAATGGCCGCGACGCCGCCTGCGAACAGGATGCCATCCATGCCGGGTATTCCAAAACCCGCTCAGTGAGCCGCAGGTTTGTCGGCGGCGAGCCGGCATTTCCTATAACCGATCTTGGTCCGGCGGCGGCCACACCGGCAGCCCCATTTCCTGGCGCACGCGGTTCACCTCGTCGAGTTCGAGGTGGTAGATCGAAATCGAATACCCGGCCCGCGCGACCGGCTGGAACCGCTGGAAGTAGG
>JAJXXL010000459.1 GCA_021781115.1 Planctomycetota bacterium | reverse complement strand
TCCGATCTAGTGCCACCGAAGCCTAGTGCTTTGTCACCGTTTGATTTTCGGGTAGATGGATAACAGCTTGCCGCGGGCGTCGTTAATTGTCATTTGCCAGTCGACTCCCCGTTGGGTGGCGTTGACGTCGGTGGACCAGGCAGCGGTTTCTGCCCGGATGGTTTCAATGTCGCCGAAGCGCCGTCCTGAGACACACTGTCGCGTGACGGAACTCAACTCGTTTTCAGCGACGTTCAGCCAACTGCCGTGCTTGGGCGTGTAACAGAATTCGATGCGACGAACCAGGTTCCGGGCACGTTCGGGGGCAAACGTTTCATAAAATGCGCCCTTCGTGTGCGTATTGAGATTATCACATACCAGAATCACCTTTTCACATTTGGCGTAGCGGCCTTCCAGCAGTCGCGCAATTTCGGTGGCCCAATCGAGCTTCGTTTTCTTCTCGCGAACAGCCACTTCGCGCCAGCCGGCCAGAGGCTCGGTGAACATGAAGATGTTGGCGGTCCCGGCTCGTTCGTATTCGTAGTCCACCCGCTTGGCGTGCGTGGCCGTGGCGGGGATGGGTTGGCGAACCTCTTTCAGCAGTTGCACGGGTTGCTCGTCCATACAGATCACGGGAACTTCGGGATTGTACGGCTGCGCGTAGGTTTCCAGCACTTCTTCCATGTGGGCGACAAACTCGGCGTCGGCTTCCGGCGGGATCACCCAGTACTCGATCTTTCGGTTCGTCATGCCGTTTTTTTCGGCGTGCGACGTACCGTTTCGTGACTCACCGATTCAACGATCGCCAGTTCCACGACCTTGCGAGCCAACAGCCGCAGGGTCCAGTGCGTATAGCCCTTCGGCGGGGGCCCCTGACGCATCGCAATGATCCGCGCTTCTTGCTCGCGATTCAGCAATTTCTTCGCCGTCGGCAGGAGTCGCTGGCCCCCGTTGAGCGTCTCGTCAAACCCCCGCTCGACCAATCGCTGTCGAATCTTTTCCACTGTTCGCGTTCGACACGAGAACGCTTCGGCGATCTGCGAATCGGTCCACTTCGGCCCGTCGGCATCGGCCTTCAACAGAATCTGCGCACGCCGAACCTTCTGGCTGGTCCCTTTCAGCTTCCTCACCACGACTTGAAGCTCACTCCGCTCCTGATCCGTCGGTCGCACCACGTATTTCTTCTGCATGGAACACCTCCTTAGTGCCACGCACATTCTCGCCGATCCCCCCCAAAATCAACAACCCGAACTTTTGAAAGTGCCAAAGCACTAGCGAACCACAGCCGTGGGCACTGTGCCCTTTTTCAGGGTAAGCAGCACGTCGGTGGCCGACAGGCGAATCCGCGGCTCTTTGAAATCGGACGAGATCGGATCCAGAAGAACAATCAGGTCGGCACGTTGCCCCGGCGTAAAATCGTCGGCAAGCCGCTCGACCGCCGCCAAACAGTTTTTCAGCGCCAGAAACTGATTGAATTGTGCCGGACTGCCGGCGTCGCTTGTACGATTTGCCGTTTTCAGCACTTCTTCAAATACGCCGAAACCATGCACGTCGTGTTGCCGCGCCAACCCAATCGCCGCATTCAGGCGAGTCATTGCGTCGGAATCTGCAGTCATGACTTCCAGCCGCTCGCGAACAGCCGGATCCGTGAACAAACCGAGCGCAAATGCCGACGACTGACGCACCAAGGGCAACTCGTCGGAGGACACGCTGAGGAGACTGCTGATCGCCAGCGGCGCGTCGAGTTTCATGCGGCGTTCGGCCATGCGGTTGGCCAAGACTCCCACCGCCAATACCGCGTCGATGCGCACGTCTGTGTCATATTCAGGCCGCATTGCCGATTCGAGCGGTGGCAACACAACGTCAGGCACATCAACCAACCCCAGTGTGCGCGCCAGAAATGCCTGCAATTTCAATTCCTCGGGCTGGCTTCCTCCCCGCTTCAATTCCGCGGTCAACGCGTCGGCCAACCCGGTAGCGACGTCACGCCGCGATGACAACCGTTCGCCATCGTTGTCGGAGTTCTTTTGATCGAACGTCAGGTTTTGCGCCAATTCAAACGCGGCGCGCCAGCGGCGGTCGCGATTCGGATGTTGCAATTCGACAAGCAACCCCGAAGGATCAGGGTCTCCCGCAGCGATCTTGCCGAACAGCAGCCACACCCCGACGACGGCCAGCACAATCAGGGCCGGCACAACGAACAGTTGAACGATAAACCCCGCCGACGGCGGCTGCACAGGTGGCAGATCCTCTGGAAATTGCAGTCCTTCAGAATCTTCGATGTCGGGCATTGTTCAATTCTCAAATGTCAATGACGCGTCGCAACACATGGGCAACCCACGTCAGTCTAGAACCCGTCCCGCGCGCGCGTCAAGCGGTGCTGTTGGCGTCATTCCTTGGTGACTCGAACCAGATCCCGCGACGTTGTGGGGGCCATCTGCGACCGACCAGTTTGGCGAGCCCCCGTCGTTAAGGCCGTCGGGGTAGACATTGCCATACGTCGCCACCAGAATAGCTGCGCCGGACGCGGCGTTTGAACTCCGCGCCGGTTGATTTCAGTGACATTTCATTACCCCAGAGGCGGAACCGTGGAGATTCTACTTACAAATGACGACGGAATTTATGCACCGGGGCTGGAGGCCCTGGCCGGCGAATTGACCCGCCTAGGCAATGTGCAAGTCGTCGCGCCACTGATCGAACAAAGCGGCGTGGGGCATTCGATTACCTACCTTCAGCCGCTGATGGCTGAAAACGTGTTTCGCCACGGGGTGCTGTTCGGCCATGCCGTCGCGGGGAGCCCCGCCGATTGCGTCAAGCTGGCCATGCTCGAATTGTGCGCCAAGCCGCCGGAATTGCTGGTGAGCGGCATCAATTCGGGCGCCAACGTTGGCATCAATGTCCTGTATTCGGGAACGGTTGCTGCGGCGATTGAGGGCGCGTTTTTTGGTGTGACGTCGATTGCCGTTTCGCTCGCCACGAGCGATCTGCCCGATTTCGATCGCACTGCCCGACTCGCCGTGGCCTTGATCGAGCAGTTGCTTGCCCGCGATACCGCGGCCGGTGCCTTATGGAATATGAATTTCCCCCCATCGCAACCTGATTGGCCACGAGGCGTCAGGCTACTGCCCATGGGCGTGGGCCGTGAACGGGAACTGATGGAAAAACGGGTCGATCCGCGGGGGCGAACATACTATTGGAGCGCCAACGATGAAAACGGCGAACACCTACTGCAACCCGAAACCGATGTTGCCGGCCTGGCCGAAGGGTATGTCACGCTCACGCCGTTGCATTTCGACCTCACTCACCGCCCGCAATTGGCCGCGTTTCGCGATTTGCCGTGGAATCTTCCCTGATTTCGTGGAACCGAGCCGTTATGGGCACACCGCTTGCTCTTTGATCCATTATCCCTTGCAATGAGGCGCAAACGTTGAAAAACGGAATCATTCTCAAAAACTCGCAAACCGTTTTGAGGCGAAATCACAACGCAAACCACTTGGCGGGTTCGCCGCCAGCACTCATTCCTGTCCCAGTCCCTCTCCCTCTCTCAAATGGCGCTTCCTTGGCGTGGCGCCAGCCGTTGCCTTTCTCAACACTGCCGCAGCCCGGCCGCACCGCTTAATCCATCACGAAACCGCATTCGCTGATCCGGGATCCCACCTCGCGGCGCACACGCACAATGGAGCCTGTCATGCGTAAAATCTCTACCGCGATCCTGTTTGCGGCGTTGCTGGTTTCAGGCTATCTGACCGCCCCAGCCCAAGCCGGCGACTGGATGTTCCGCCGCTCCTACTACAGTCACGCCCAAGATACTGACAATGTGCCTCGCGATTATCCGCGAAGCCGCTCTGCGTACCGCGAACCGTTCGTCGGGGCACACCCGCGGTTCGCGATTCGCGGTGGCTGGCGTGTCAACAACATGGTACTGCAAAACGGCTCGTCAACCGACCGCACGTTTTTCCGCGAAAACTGGTTTGACACGAATTATTAACCCGCACGATCACGATGACACTCCCAGAGCCATCCATGAAGCCAGCGTCTCAGCCAGCTTCAATCAGAGCAATTACAGACCTCCATGCTCTCTTGACGCGACAGCGAACGTCAAAATCAGCCCTCAAAAACATGGGTCCTGCTCACTTGTCGGCTTCGCACTTGGCGGACCGGTCGTCCATTCAGCCGACGGGCAGTACTGCGTCAGCCGTGGCGCAACCACTTTGTTTATTGTCAGTTGTGCCTGACGCTCATCCACCCGCCTTGGGCGTGGATGCGGCGGTTCTTGGTGCGGCAAATTGTCATAGTACCTCGGCGCGCTGGACGGGACCGAACTCGCCGGGATAGCCGTAGTCGCTGCCGATCCCTCTGCTTTTGGGTCTTTCGCGTTTGTTTGTGGCAACCCTTCGTGAGCCGCGATGGCTTTGAGTTGGCAATTGCCCTCGGCCGAACCCGCGACGGGGACTGAGATAGGGGCCGCGACACGAGACGCTTTCGCTTGAGGGTCGGCTGCGTCAGCCGCAGCGCAAGTGCTTTACTTGCCGCTAGTTGTACATGACGATGCCCCTGACGCGGGTACGCCGACCTACGCCAATTGCGGTAGGGAAGGGCCATGGAGTTGGCGCTCTATCCGAACTGAACTAACGGGTTTCCCGCATCCGGCTCTCCAGTCGATTCTACTATCTCATCCAGAATTGAACGACCGCGGCATGGGCTGCTTGCAGGTTCAGCACCCCTTGCTCGGCAAAGAACTGACTCGGACAGCGTTCGTAATTCAGTTCACGACCCCGACCTTTGCCGCCGCGACGTTTGCGAAGAATGCTTCGCAGACGCACGCGGATAAATCTGTGTATAATAAAACATCCATCTTTATTAACGCGATCATGATCGCGTGCGAGACGGTCGCATGAAACTTGCGAAAACCAGAAAAATGCCCGTACTCGGCCCGCATTCAGCGACAACCGACGCATC
>JAJXXL010000471.1 GCA_021781115.1 Planctomycetota bacterium | reverse complement strand
AGGATATTCGAGGCCGGTACGTCGGGAAGTTGCTCACGCACGAGCGGCACGTGCGCCGCCTGGGTCACAACGTGCATCTGCTCGGGCGGGATCCAGGGGCGGCAGCGGTCGGCCGCCTGTTGCAGCAGCGTGCGCGGGCCGGCCAGCGCAAGAAACTGTTTGGGTCGGTCGCGGCGGCTGGCGGGCCAGAAGCGCGTCCCCCCGCCACCCGCCATGATCACGAGATGCAACATGCAATCGCTTTCAGTTTCAGCAAGTCACGGCCGGGCAGGCGATGATCAGGTGCGCGCCGGCGCCGTGGGCTCAGACTGTCATTTGACCAGGTCGCGGGCCGCTTTTTGAAACTCGCCCTGGCTCTTGCCGCCCTCGCCGGGAAAGCCGGCATGCTGCACCATCCAGACGGTAATCAGGCCGCGATCCTGGTCGATCGTCATGTTGGTCGACAGCGCGCCGCCATGCCCAAACGTGCCCCCGCCGGTCGACCAGCCCAGGCCGTAGTTTTCCTTGATTGTTTCACCAGTCTGGCGGCTGGTCATGGTCTTGATCGCGGCTTCAGACAGGTACCGTTTGCCATCGAGCGCGCCGCCGTTCATGATCATCTGGCAGAACCGCACGACGTCGCTGGTGGTCGAAAACAGGCCGCCGGCGGGCATGGGCTGGCGATTGCGGTCGGTAAGCGGGTAGGTGAGCTGGCCGATTTTGGTTTCTTCAAGGCCCATCTTGTCGGCGTTGGGCTTGTACGCCTTGGCCAGCCGCTGCACCTGGGCGTCGGTCGGCCAGAACGTCGTGTCTTTCATGTTGAGCGGGTCGAACAATCGCTTCTGCATGAACTCTTCGTAGGGCATGTTGGCCACGACTTCGATGATGCGCGCGCCGGTGTTGATGCCCGCGTTGCTGTACTGGTACCTGGTGTCAGGCTCCCATTGCAGGGGCAGCAGGGCGTGGCTGCCCACGGCATCGCGCAGCGGCAGCCGGTCGAGCGTGGGCCGTTCGAGCGATGAACTGAACCGCATGCCGCTGGTGTGGCTCAACACGTTTTTTACAGTGATCGGGTGGGCCGGCTTTTTGAGCAAGGCGTGGTTGTCGTCCTGCTCGGCAATGTAAAACTGCCCCTTGAATTCGGGCAGAAACTTTTCAACCGGGTCGTCGATGCTCAACCGGCCTTCATCGACGAGCATCATGACGGCCGTGGCGGTAATGGGCTTGCTCATGGAGGCAATCCAGAACAGGCTGTCGGTTTTCATCGGCTTCTGACCGGCAATGTCGGCATACCCGACCGCCTCGAGCGCCAAGACCTGATCTTTCGTGGCGGCTGCCCCCACCGCGCCGGCCAGCGTGTGGTTTTCGACAAACGGCTGCAACACGGTCGCGAGGCGCGGTTCGGCGCTATGCAGCGCCGGCCCCTGCCAACCCGCGGCAACCAACAGGCACAGCACCAACCATCGACCAGGCAGAATTCGCATCAGTGGGCTCCAAACAGGTGAGTTCGGCGAGAATGCCGTTGCCGCACAAACGCCATGCGCATGGCCGGTATTGCCGCCGCGACGAATGACCGCCGATTCATTTTGACAACCCCGCCCGCGAACTTCAATGAACGGCGGAGTACGCCTTCAACCATCGTCCGTGGTATCATGACGAGCCGTCAGTTCCTGCATTGCGGGCCGGTTGATGACTGGAACTGCGAACCCGGTGTTTGTTGCGAGGCGGGGCCAGTGTCGTTATAGATTTTGCATCATGACTGAATCAACTCAATATACGCCCGTCGCATTGCGCGGCGATCGCGCTGCGCTGACGATCGAGTGGAACGATGGCGCGGTGCACCGGCTGGCGTGGCCGATGCTGCGCGCGCAATGCCCCTGCGTGACCTGCCGGGCCGAGCGCGGCGCGCCACCGCCCCCCCCGCAATTGCTGCCGGTGCTCGCCGAGGCGCCGCGCGCGGAGGCGATTTACGCCCAGTCGATGCGGCCCCTGGGAAATTACGCGTATCACATCGCCTTCAGCGACGGCCACGGTACAGGCATCTTTTCGCTCGAACTGTTGCGTGCATTGGGAGAAGCGCCCAACACTCCACCCGGGCATTGACGCCTGCCGCATGAATTCGCTCGGGCCGCAACGAGCGTTGCGGCCCTGACGACGAGCGTTGTCACCGCGTGCGCCAGCCGGTTTTTCCACGAGGTTTCGCGTGGTTCATCACAACGACATGTCGACGGGCGTGCAAGTTCGGGCGGCCGCCCGCAGCGGCACATTGACGGGGCAAACCTCGGGCCTGGCGCCGGGCTTTGCCCAGGCGAACCTGGTCATTCTGCCCGCCGAACATGCGCCCGACTTTTTGTTGTTCTGCCAGCGGAACCCGAAGCCCTGCCCGTTGCTCGATGTGACGGCGCCCGGCGACCCCGTTCCCCGGCGCGCGGCGCCCGCGGCCGATTTACGCACCGATCTGCCGCAATACCGCGTCTGGGAATCGGGCCGGCTGATCGCCGAGCCACCCGACATTACCGCGCTCTGGCGCAGCGACTTCGTCAGTTTCGTGATTGGTTGTTCGTTCACGTTTGAGGCAGCGCTCGTGCGGGCCGGCGTTGGCGTGCGGCATCTGGAACTGGGGCAGAATGTGCCGATGTACCGCACGAATATTCCCTGCGCTCCGGCGGGGCGATTTCACGGGCCGCTCGTGGTTTCCATGCGGCCCATGCGCCCGCCTGATGCGATTCGAGCGGTGCAAATCACGTCACGATACCCGGCAGTGCACGGGGCGCCGGTTCACCTGGGGTTCCCAGAGGCCATTGGCATTGCCGACCTGTCGAAACCCGATTTTGGCGAGGCGGTTCCGATCCTGGCTGGCGAACTTCCGGTTTTCTGGGCGTGCGGCGTCACCCCGCAAGCGGTTGTCATGGCGGCATGCCCGGCGCTGGCCATCACCCATCGCCCCGGCTGCATGTTCGTTACCGATTTGCGCGATGAAGAACTGGCCGTGGGATGATGTGCGGGCACATAATCGTCTAATCGCGGCACAAAACCTGCTTGCTTTTGCGCCAGACACCGGAATTCAAGTTTTCGCCCGCTTGAATTCCTCACGCAGGGCGATTGGCCGCGAAGTTACAACGCATTCTGTACAAACAGGTTACACCATGTCGTTTCGCCAGGAAGACGATCCGCCGCTCAGCCTGATGGAGGTGGCCGAGGTTGCCTCCGAAATCGGAGACCCCGCACAGTTGTTAGGCAATATCGTCTGGCTGATCGGCAACCGGTTTCAGACGGATGTTTGCTCGATTTACCTGCTCGAAGCCGACCGGTCGAATGTGGTGCTGGCTGCAACGGTTGGCTTGCGGCACGACGGCATAGGCAGGGTGCGCATGGCGCTGCATGAGGGGCTGACGGGGCTGGTCGCCGAACAGCTCAGCCCGGTCATGGTGGCCGAGGCCTCGCTGCACCCCCGGTTCAAATATTTTCCCGAAGCGGGCGAAGACCTGTTCCATTCGTTTCTGGGCATTCCGCTGATCGACTGCGGGCTGCTGCAAGGGGTGCTCGTGGTTCAAACGATCGAGCGGCGGCTGTTTTCAAACAGGGAAATCGAGATGCTCGAACAGGTGGCGCAACAGGTGGCGCCGCTCGTGACCGAAGCCCGCACGATGGATCAGTTCGCCGGTTCAACGCGTGCGTGATTGCGACCGGCAGGAAGATCGGCGCGGGCCGAGTCAAGCGGGCGGGGGTTGGTCAGGCGAGCCAGGATCGACGTCGCCGGGTTGATGTACGGCCGCCTTGATGTCGGCAATTTGCAGTTGTTCAATCCGCCGCAACAGCCGGGCACGGTTGATCCCCAGCATCGCGGCGGCTTGGGATTTGTTGTATTTGCAGCGTTCGAGGGCCAGTGCGATCAACTGGGTTTCAACGCGTGTCAACAACGGCTCGAGCAACAGCGGTCGAGATTCGACGGGCGGCGGGACCGCGAGTGCGTCGTAGGCCGTGCGAAACCGGAAGGGCAGGTCGGCGGGCGTGATCAGGGCCCCTTCGGCTCGATCGAAGGCTTGGCGCACCACGAGTGCCAGTTCATCCAGGTTGCCCGGCCAGGGGTAGTGCAAAAACAGGCCGGTCGTCGCTTCGTCGAACCCGCCCACCTGCTTGTCGCTCTGCCGGTTCGCTTCCTCCAGAAAATGCTGGGCCAGCAGGAGAATGTCGTCGCCCCGGCGGCTCAGATTTGGCAGCGCAATCGTCAGCGTGCTGACGATGGCCACAAAATCGGCCCGCATCCGGTCGCATTCGACCGCCGCCCGCAGGTCGTACCCCGTGCCGGCAATCAGCCGAATGCGCGGCCGCTGTTCGGCATCGCCCGCGCCGAACACTTCTGCCAGCCGGGCCTGCAAATCGCGCGGCAGAAACTCGACGTCGGCCAGGTACACCGACCCCGGTTGCGGGCTGGCTGCCGAATACGCCGGCGGCGCATGCAATTCGAGCAGGCGGTTCCACACGCGGGTCAGCTCTTCGGCGCCCAGCCGGCGGCAATCCAGCGGAACGAACCAGTTGGCCCGCGCCGGGCTGCCGAAGTGAATCACCCGCGCCAGGTGCTCTTTGCCCGTGCCCGGTTCGCCCTCGAGGAGCACGCACGCCGGGCTATGCTGCGCCAGTTCGATCTGGTTCAGAACCTGCGTCATGCCCGGCGACGCGGCGACGAACGCCTCGGGGCTGAACCGCGCGCGCAGCGCGGCCCGCAGGGCAGCCAGCTCGGCGTGCACGGCGTGGGCCGCCGTGGCCCGCATCGGCGGCGCCGGCTCAGAGGATGCGGCCACACCCAGCACGCCCGTCAGCACGCCCGCGTCGTTGTACAGCGGAAAAAAATGCAACCAGCACGGCACGACATGGCCCGCCTGGTGCGCCAGCCGCGCGGGCGCGCAAAGCGACTGACCTTGAAACGCCTCGGGCGGAGGGCACACGCTTGAGGCCAGCGCGACCACCCCCGGGCTGCCGGGCGGGCTGGCATAGTGCCCCGCCTGGCCGATCACGTCGGCCGCGCTCCAGCCGGTCAGCGCCTCGCACCCGGCGTTGAATACCTGCACCCGCCGCTCGAGGTCGACCACGAACAGCGGCGTGCTGGTCTTGCCCAACTGCGCAATCAGTTCGTTGTCAATTCGCGAGCGTTTGGCCATAGACTGATATTTTCGACGAGAAGGGGCAGCGCTGCAACCAAGCCGGCGCACACAATGAAAAGTGTTACTTCGGGAAAAATGGCCCGGCGGCGCTTGGGCAATGCGGCAGACGAATTCGATCACCGTGAAATCATGGCCGGGCCAATCGACAGACGCATGTCAGCGTTGCACGCGGCCCGAGCCTCCTCCGCCCACGAGGGCTTCAATTTCGCCGCGCGCCGCGTAGTTGAAGTCGCCCTTGATGCTGTGTTTCAGGCAACTGGCCGCGACGGCGTACTGCAGCGCGTGAGCCGGCTCGGCCAGTTCCGGAGTTTGCAGCGCGAAAATCAGGCCGCCGGCAAACGAATCGCCCGCCCCGACGCGATCGACAATGTTGCGAATTTCATACGGCGCAAATTGTCCGTGCGCGTTGACGGGCGCGACGTGCGACTCGTGGGCTGTCGCGTCGTACAGCATGCCCCCCCAGTTGTTGTGGCTCGCCGAAATGCTTTCACGCAGGGTGATTGCCACCAGCGACACGTTGGGAAACTCGTGCACGACCTGTCGCGCCACGTTTTCGTAGTCGGCCAAAACCAGCCGCCCCGATTCGACGTCGCTGTGATCGGCATGAATTCCCAGGCACATTTCGGCGTCTTCTTCGTTGGCGATGACGAGGTCAATGTATGGCAGCAGGGCCCGCATCGTTTCACGAGCCAGCTCGACGGGCGAACGCCCCGCCTTCCAGCGCCAGAGTTTCTTGCGGAAATTCAGGTCGCACGACACGCGAACTCCCCGTTGCCGGGCCTGTCGAACCGCCTCCAGTGCCGTATCGGCGGCCCGCGCGCTGATGGCCGGGGTAATGCCGGTGATATGAAACCACGTCGCCCCGGCGAACAGCGTCGCCCAGTCGAAGTCGCCAGGGGCGGCCAGCGAAATTGCGCTTTGATCGCGATCGTAGGTAACGGTGCCCGCCCGCTGGTTGGCCCCGGTTTCGACGAAATAAACGCCGAACCGCCCCGCTGCCGACCGCTGCACCAGACGCGCATCGACGCCGAGCTTGCGGAGTTCCAGGATGAACGCGTCGGTCAGCAGATTGTCGGGCAATACGGTGGCGAACGCACTGGCCCCGCCCTGCAAGGCAATCGACACGGCCACATTGACCTCGCCGCCACCGAACGTGGCTTCCAGCCGGCCCGGAACCGCCTGCGCCAGTCGCAGGAACTCTTCGGGCGCCAGCCGCAACATGACCTCTCCGAATGTCACGACGCGCATCGTCAGACGACCTCTCTGGTTTTCGTGGGTTGTTTGTGGTGCGACACGCCCGGCTCGGCTGCCGCAGGGCCGACGACGTCCCGCCCGCAGCGTATTGTACACACGAATGGCGGCGTGCGAATGTCGAAACCGCTCTGGATTGGCGCTTTTGGCCCACGGTGGCCGCGTCGCTTTACTCGCCTGCGTCATGCACTTTTAGCCGGTGCCCGCGCGGCGTATAATACCGGGTGTTGCTGCTTGTGCCGACGCCCCGTCGCCCGCCCGTCGAGCATGTTTACGACTTGTCGCCATTTGGCCGGCGCGCTGCCGACCCACTGGCGGTGTGTCGCGCCGGCGAATGCCCCACCCCACTGCCCCCGGCGCGGTACGCCGGGGGCTGATGCCGCATGAATCCTCCTCGCGCTGAACCCGAGCTTGCCGTTGTCGAGGATTCGGCGCTTTACGGCCCGACGTTCTGGCTCGCGTACCTGGCGAACGTGTTGCTGGTGTGCGCGAATTCCATCACTTTTCACTTCGCCGAATTCATCGCCGACCTGGGCGGCACCGAGGTCTTGTCGGGCCAGATCGTGAGCGTGGGGCTGACGGCCGCCGTAGTCATGCGGCTGTGGCTGGGCCGGGCGATCGATCGCCTGGGGCCGCGCTGGGTGTGGCAGATTTCGTCGCTGGCGTTCATTGCCGGGGGGCTGACGTTTCTGCTGCCCGGCGCCCTTTCGCCGCTGATCTGGCTGGCCCGAATCGGGTACCAGGTGGGGTTGGCCGGCATGTTTTCGTGCTCGATCGTGCATATTCAGAACCAGGCCCCGCCCCATCGACGAACGGAAGTGATCGGCAGTTTGGGCAGCAGCGGCTTTGTGGGTACGATTCTGGGCACGCAACTGGGCGACCTGATCTTCAACCACCTGCCCCCGGGGCAGCCTCAATACCTGGCGATGTTTGGCGGTTCCGTGTTGCTGGCCGTGTTGCATCTGGGGGTCGTCAGCCATTTCACCCGGCGCGACGTGCATACGGCCCCCCTCGAAACCCCCGGCGCGCTCAAGCTGCTGGTCCGCCACTGGCCGGGGGCCATTGTGCTCGTGGCCATCGCCATGGGCACCGGGTTTTCGGTAACGACGGTGTTTCTGACGCGGTATGCCACCGCGCTCAATCTGCGTGGCATCGGCACTTTTTTCCTGGCATATTCCATGACCGCGTTTTGCTGCCGCTGGCTGTTCCGGCGGTTTGGAGAAACAGCCGGGCGGCATCGCATGGTGCTGTGGGGGCTGTTCGGTCTGACCTGCGGTCAATGGCTGTTCCTGTGTGTCACCTCCGACCTGTTGTTCATTTTGCCCGCGCTGGTGTGCGGGTTTGGGCATGCCCTGCTGTTTCCGGCGGTGGTGTCGCTCGGGGCGGGGGCATTTCCTGTTCACTATCGTGGCACGGGCACGACGCTGGTGCTCGGTTTTACCGAATTGGGCACGATCATTTCGGCGCCGCTGCTGGGGGCCATCATTGACCTGGGCCGCGAAGCCGGTTCGCTCGAACCGGGCCGCGAATTCCGCCTGATGTTTATCGTGGCCGGCGCGGTGGCCCTGGTCGTGGCCGTGATTTACGCCCTGACTGCCGCGCGCCGCCCCGACCGCGATGCAACGCCCGACGACGAGGTGCCGTTCGAGGTCGAACCGGTTTCAGGCGCCGAAGGCGGCCTGGCCTGACCGGGGGCACGGGGCCAAACGTCGCCCGCATCGAAAACCGGGGGCGGCAACCGGGGTGCCACCCGCCGATTTCGGCCGTTGTCCTTTTCGATTGCCCTGTTAAAATGCAGGTGTGTCGCGCAAACCCGCCGCGCCGCGAGCGCGCAGTGATTCCGTCGATTTCCAGGCGTGAGGAACATGACCACCAGGGGCCGACGTCTTCTCATGGTGCTGGCGGTGCCGGTCGTCGTGGCGGCAGTCGCGACGCGTGGCGCATGGGAACTTCGCGACGACGCCTCGGCCACGTCAACACCCGCCCCCCCCGCGCGCGACGTCGTTCAGCCGCACCTGGCTTGGGCCGAGCAGGAATGCGACCGCGCGCTCGGCGAACAGTTCGCCGACCTGCATGCGTTTTTCAGCGATGCCCGCCAGAACACCCGTGCGTTCGCGGCAGACGCCCTGGGCTGGAGCAGCAAATGGCGTGTTGTCGCTGATCATGTTCCCTTCACCCAGGGCGACAGGCATGAACAGTTCATTCGTGAACGGTTCGAAATGCACCTGTTTCGCCCTGATCAGGTCGAAGCCGCCATCAAACGGGTTGTTGCCGGCTACTTTCGCGAAATAGCAAGCATTGAAAATGCAATGCTCGTCAGAATTCAGACGGATATGGCCGATTTTCCCGCGTTGGCGCCAATTGCCGCGATTGACCCGCAAGCGTTCGAACAGCGTTATCGCGAAGCGGTGCAGCACGCGATCTCTGCCGCCCGCATCGACCTCGCCAGCGCCGCATCGCTCGAATTCGTGTCGCTCATCGTGGGCGAAGTGCTGACCCAGGTGGCGGTTGAACTCGGCGTATCGGCCGGCATTCTCGGGGTGGGCACCGCACTCTCCTGGCAAACCCTGGGCATTGGTGCGGTTGTTGGCATCATCGTCGATGCACTCGTTTCCTGGGTCTGGAACTGGTACGCCGACCCCGCGGGACAACTCGCCGCCAGGCTCAATGCAAAGCTTGCCGACATCGAACGCCTGATCGTCGAGGGGTCGGCACAGGTGACCGGGCTGCGGAGCCGGTTACAGGCGCTGGCTCGCGAGCGCGCACGGCTGCGCGAAACGGCGATACTTCAAATTGTTGGCACTCATTAACAGGAGGCGTCATGTCGCGTAGCCTGATGATCATCGTGTTTTCGCTGGGTTGGCTGGCTCCGGTTGCCGCCTGGGCGGGCGTTGCCAGTAAGGCCGTGCAGGAAGCGGCAGAGTTCGTGCTGCGCAAGGGCGGCCAAGAGGCGGCCGAAATGGGTCTCGAAACACTGGCCCGAAAAATCGAAACACTGTCGTTGAAATATGGCGACGAAGCGCTGCTGGCTGTCAAGAAGGCGGGGCCGAAAACGTTTCGTGTCGTCGACGAGGCCGGTGAAAACGGGCTGGTCGCGCTGAAACTGCTGGCCCGCCATGGCGACGACGCCCTGTCGATTGCCGGCAAGCCGGCCCGCCTGGCGCTGTGCGCCCGCTACGGCGACGATGCCGCCGCCGCACTGCTCAAACATGGCGAAATCGCCGCGCCACTGATCGAATCGCTGGGCAAGCCTGCGACCACCGCGCTTGCGGCGCTGTCGACGCGCAACGGGCGGCGGCTGGCGATCCTCGCCGATGAAGGCGCGCTGCAGCAGATCGGCCGGTCCGATGAGCTCCTGGCGGTCGTGGGAAAATTCGGCGACCGTGCGATGGATTTCATCTGGAGGAACAAAGGGGCTCTGGCGACGGGCGCAGCACTCACTGCATTTCTTGCCAACCCCCAGCCGTTCATCGATGGCACGCTCGACCTGACGAAAGCCGTGTCGGAAAAGGTCATTCAACCAGTTGCGACGCAGATTGCGAAAAACGCCGACTGGACCTTCGTCCTGCCCGTATTTGTCGCGGCAGGCGCGGCCATCATCGCCCTGAAGATCTGGCTGCGGCATCGACTGACGGCGCTGGCGGCCCGGGGCGCAACGCATTCGGTCCCGTAGTATCGCGACTGCCCCTGACCAGCGCACCCGCGATTACCAGCGCAGCAGCGCCGTGCCCCACGTCAGCCCCGCGCCAAACCCGCTGAGCAGCAGCGTGTCGCCGCGATGAATGCGGCCCGCCTGAAACGCTTCGTCGAGCGCCAGCGGAATCGACCCGCCCGAGGTGTTGCCGTAATTTTGCAGGTTGTTGAACACTTTTTCATCGGGAATGCCCAACTGCTCCATCGCCGCATTGATGATGCGGATATTCGCCTGGTGCAGTACGAACAGCGAGACGTCGTGCACGCTCATGCCGGTTTTGTTCAGCACGAGTTCGATCGTATCGGTGAGCAGGTGCACCGCCCATTTGAAAACGTTGCGACCGTCCATGTGCAGGTATTGCATTCCGTCGTCCAGGTCGGCGTGCGTCGTGGGGCGGCGCGAACCGCCGCTGGGCCGGTCGAGCAAAGCCCCGCCGCTGCCATCGGCCCCCATCTGATAGCACATCAGGCCCTGGTGTGGCTCGCCCGCGGCCAGCAACACGGCCCCGGCGCCATCGCCAAACAACGGGTAGGTGCGCTGATCGAGCGGGTTGGTAATGCGGCTGTTGCAATCGCCGCCAATCACCAGGGCCAGGCGGCTGTTGCCCGTCGCGACGTATTGAGCCCCGGTGACGAGGGCATACATAAACCCGGCGCACGCCGCCTGCACATCGACCGCGGCGGCGTCGAGCCCCAGCTTGTCTTGCACAATACACGCCGTCGACGGAAAGGCGAAATCGGGGCTGAATGTGCCCACGACCACGAGGTCAATATCGGCGGGGTTCACGCGGGCGACGCGAATCGCCTTGCGGGCCGCTTCAAGACACAAATCGCTCGTGGCCTGGTCGGGCCGCGCATGCCGCCGCGCCAAAATGCCCGTACGCTGCGAAATCCATTCGCCGTCAAAACCGAACTGGGCCTCCAGTTGCTCGTTCGTGACGATCACATCAGGAACGTACGACCCGCAGGACACGACCTGAACACCCAGCAGCGTACGCGTGCGCTGGCTGAACCGGCGCGCGCCGTTCGTTGCGGCGCGGCTGACGGCAACCTTGGGCCCGGCTGCCGCAGGGGTCGCCGGGCCAGCCGTGGGGGAAACGCGGATATCGGCGGAATTGTCGAACGTCATGATGGGTACGATCCTCGTGCAGACGAAACGACGTCAGACCTGGTGCCGACCTTTCACCAGTTCTCGAACGCAAAGCTCGTCATTTCAATCCGATGCGTCGCGCAACACCACCAGCCCGCCTGCATTCCCGGCACGCGATTCGATGCACGCCCCGCAACGTCAATCGTCGTGAGTATACACGTTCTCATCTTCTACCGCCAGCGCAATTTGCGAACCACTGCCCAGTCACCCCAGAACACCCCCGCCAACCCTCTCCACCAGCAATCTGGCCGCCAGTCGTTTTGTTCGCCCACTCTTCGCAATGTCACGCGACCTGCCGCGTAATGCGACCGGAATTCTCTTCACCTGCCACAAACGAATCGTGGTCCGATTGTCAGGTCGGCCCAGAACCTGGGCCACCAAAGCCGCCGCATGCTGTGAGCCGCCGCATGAGTCACGGAGAGGGCGGTTCGGCGGGCGGGCGGGCCACCTCGCAGACCACGCGGAACCCGCAGGCATCGAACCTGTCGGAGGGCCGGTAGGCGAGGCGAAACGCCGACCGATGGTTGACCGGCGTATTGAGCCAACCCCCGCCGCGCAATACCCGCAACGTGCCCGTCGCCGGTCCTTGTGGATCGTCGACCGGCGAATTCCGGTAGTAGTCATTGGCGTACCAGTCCTGGCACCATTCCCACACGTTTCCATGCATGTCGTGCAAACCGAACCGATTCGGGCGAAACCTCCCGACCGGCGCCGTGAACGTGTAGCCGTCGTGGCCCGGCAGGTACGGAAACGGAATCTGCATGTCGGTGCGGGCACCATCCTTGTCGTAAACGGCAATGGTCGATGTCGAACCATTCGCCGTGCTCCAGGCACGGCAATCCTGGTCGGCAACATTTCCGACGTGCACCAGGTCGTCAGGATCATTGCCGCACCAATACCGGGTTTTCGTTCCGGCGCGGCAGGCGTATTCCCATTCGGCCTCGGTGGGTAGCCGGTATTTCTTCCCTTCCTTCTGGCTGAGCCATTCGCAATACGCCGTGGCGTCATTCCAACTGACGTACACGACCGGGTGGTCGCGTGTCTGATTCCACCCCGGCTGCCACGGCCGCCAATTCGGCGAATGAACAAGCATGCCGTCGGCATTGTAGCCCCAGCTCGGTTGCCCGTCGCGCTCGATTTCAACGCGATACCCGGCCGCGTGGTAAAATACCAGATATTCATGCAGCGTCGTTTCATGCGCCGCCATGTAAAACGGGCGCGTGATGCGCACGCGATGCTGCGGCGTTTCGTCGGCGATCGACGGGCGTTCGGCGTAGGGAAACGTTGCCAGCGTCGTGCCCAGTTCCTCGTCAATCCCCATCCGGAACTCGCCCGCGGGAACCAGCACCAGCTTTGTCCCCAGCGAATTCGTGAACTGTTCGGGTTCGCCAGCCCGCGCCGCCCCGCACAGAGCCACGCCGATCAAAACCACGCCGCAGCGCAGTGCCCAGAACTCGGCACAGTGCCGGGAATCAGTCGGTCGCATGAAACCCCCCGTTTTCCGGGTGAACTCGAACGCCCCGATTCCATTCGCACAGCCGCCGCCCGAGTTGCGACGCGATACACGCATCTTGGCGTAATGCCGCGGGCAAATCAAGCCCTCCGCCCAAACGGCGGCAGCATCTGACACGGTTCACCATTGGGCGCAGGCGGCCCCGATTCGCGGCGACCGATTGGTTTTTCCAGGGGGTGGGCTACAATCAAACGAACCGGCTTGTATTCCGCGGGTTGTGTGGCTGCCGATGAATCGTTGCACCTGGGTACTGCTGATCTGCGGGCTGGCGCCTCGGGCGCATGCGGGCGACAATTCGCCTGCCCCGATCGACGTCAGGCATTTCGACCGGGTCATTGCCCCGTTGCTTGCCGCGCGGTGCCTCGACTGCCATTCGTCGCAGGCGGCGAAGGGCGGCCTCGACCTGAGCCGGCGTGAACGGGCGCTGCGCGGGGGCGACAGCGGCCCGGCGATCGTCGCCGGAAACCCCGGCGAAAGCCTGCTGTGCGAACGAATCGACGCGGGTGAAATGCCGCCCAAACACCCGCTCGAACCGGCCGAACGGCAAACCCTGAAAAGCTGGATCGCCGCCGGCGCCCCGTGGGGCGCCGACCCGATCGACCGGTTTCGCTACACCACGGCGTCGCGGGCAGGCTACGACTGGTGGTCGCTGCAGCCGCTCGCCGCCGTGCGCCCGCCTGCCGTGCACGACACCGCGTGGCCGCGAAATGATGTCGACCGATTCATTCTGCACCGCCTCGAAGAACGCGGGCTGACGCCCGCCGCCGCCGCCGACCCGCGAACCCTCGTGCGGCGGTTGTACCATGATTTGATCGGCCTGCCGCCAACGCCCGAAGAGGTGGCAGGGTTTACCGCCGCCCCGTCGCAGGCGGCGTATGAGCGGCTGGTCGATGGCCTGCTCGGCTCGCCGCAATATGGCGAACGCTGGGGGCGGCATTGGCTCGACGTGGTTCGGTTCGGCGAGAGCGACGGCTTCGAGCGCAATGAACCGCGCAAACGGTTCTGGCACTATCGCGACTGGGTCATCAACTCGCTGAATGCAGACATGCCCTACGATCGCTTCGTAAAACTGCAACTCGCGGGCGACCTCCTGCTGCCCGGCCCCGCCGGGGCGGCCGCGGCGGGGTTTCTCGTCGCGGGCGTGCACAACACCGTCGTCGGGTCGAGCGAGCGCATGATCCGGCTGGCCCGGCAGGATGAACTGGAGGAAATCGCGGCGGTCGTCGGGCAGTCGTTTCTCGGGCTGACCGTGAACTGCGCCCGGTGCCACGACCACAAGTTCGACCCGATTCCGACCACGGATTACTACCGGCTGATTTCAACGCTCGACGGCGTGAACTTTGGCGAGCGCGAAGTGATTGACCCCGACTCAGCCGCCGAGTTGGCCCAGGTCAATCGGCAGATCGGCCAGATCCAGGAGTCGCTGCGGGCGATTGACCTGCCGGCGCGGCAAGCCCTGCGGGCTGAGCGCAAACTGCGCGACGATTCGAAGCCGGCGTCGAACCGCGTGCAACCATTCGCCGCGTGGGAATTTGAAACGGACTTGCGCGATGCGGTGGGCGCATTGCACGGCACAGCGCACGGCGGGGCACACATTGCCGACGGAGCGCTGGTGCTCGATGGCCGCGGCGCGTTCGTGCAAACCGCCCCCCTCGACCGCCGCCTGGAACAAAAAACGCTCGAGGCGTGGGTCGCACTCGAAAACGTCGCGCAGCGGGGCGGCGGGGTTATCGGCGTCGAAACGAATGACGGCGTCGTATTCGACGCCATTGTCTTTGGCGAGCGCGAGCCGCGCCACTGGATGGCGGGTAGCGACAATTTCGTGCGCACCAAACCTTTCCAGGGCCGCGAAGAATCGTCGCGAGCCGCCGAACCGGTGCACGTCGCGATCGTCTACCGCGATGACGGTACGATTGCCGGCTACCGCAACGGCGCGGCCCTGGGGCAGCCGTATCAAACCGGGTTCATGCCGTTTGCAGCGGGCGCAGCGCACGTGGTGTTCGGCATGCGACACGCTCCTGCCGGTGGCAATAAAATGCTGCAAGGGCGAATACTGCGGGGCCGGCTGTATGACCGCCCGCTGACAGCCGAAGAAATTGCCGCCTCGGCGACGACCACCGACGAGCACCTGGCCGATGACGTGGTGTTTCAATCGCTGCCGCCGGAGGTCAAATCCCGAAGAGCTGAGCTGGACGCAAACCTGAAGTCTGCCACAGAACACCGTGACCGCCTCGATGCCCGGTCAAAGCATCGGATGTACACGATTGTACCAGGCCAACCGCCCGTCATGCGGGTGCATGTTCGCGGCGGCGTGACCGACCTGGGCAACGTGGCGCCGCCCGGTGGCATTGCCGCGATTGTCGGCCTGTCGCCCGAATTCGGGCTTGCGCCCGACGCCCCCGAGGCGGCGCGGCGGTTGCGGCTCGCCGACTGGGTAACCAACCCCGCCAACCCGCTGTTCGCGCGGGTCATGGTCAACCGCGTCTGGCATTACCATTTCGGCGCCGGGCTGGTTGAAACCCCCAATGATTTCGGGTTCAACGGCGCCCGCCCCAGCCACCCGGATCTGCTGGATTGGCTGGCGGCGTCATTTCGTGCCGACGGCTTTCGTCTGAAGTCGCTGCACCGGCTGATTGTGACGTCGGCGGCGTATCGGCAGGCGTCGTCGTCCAATCGGCGGGCGTTCGAAATCGACGCGGGCAACCGCCTGCTGTGGCGATTTACGCCCCGGCGCATCGAGGGCGAAACCTTGCGCGACGCGATTCTGAAAGTCGCCGGCGCGCTCAACCCCGCCGCCGGTGGGCCTGGTTTTGAGGACGTGACAATCACCCCCAATAACGGCACAACTTATTACGAGGCGTTCGACCCCGCCGGCCCGCAGTTTGAACGCCGCACAATTTATCGGTTCACCCCGCGCGGAGGACGCAGCGCGGTGCTCGATTCGTTCGATTGCCCCGACCCGGCAACCGCCGCACCGCGGCGTTCGACGACCACCACCCCACTGCAAGCTCTGAGCCTGCTCAACAACAGCTTCATTTTGCGAATGGCCGACCGTTTCGCCGCTCGTGTGGCCGCCGACAGCGGTGCCGATCGCGCCGCCCAGGTGCGCCGGGCGTGGCAATTGGCGGTGTGCCGCGCGCCTGACGCCGAAGAAGAACGGCTGTCGCTGAAGCTGGCCGAAGATTATGGGTTGAGCGCGCTGTGCCGAGCCCTGTTCAATCTCCATGAGTTCGTCGTGGTCGATTGACGTTCGGGGCACAACGCCCCAACGCGCTGCATCGACCCGGCCACGACCAAAGCGAGCGAATGCGAATGGACGACATTTCAAGTTCTCCGCTGAACCGCCGCGAGTTTCTCGATTGGACCACGCACGGCCTGGGCGCGGCGGCAATCATCGCGCTGCTGAAAACCGGCGGCGTGCTCGGCGCCGCCAACGCCCGGCCCCCGACCGGTTTTCCGAATTATCCAGCGCGGGCGAAGCGGGCGATACATATTTGCCTGATCGGCGGGCTGAGCCACCTCGACTCGTTTGATTACAAGCCGGAACTCGCCCGCCTGCATGGGCGGCCGTTGCCATCGGACGAAAAGCCCGACATTTTCTTTGGCCAGGTCGGCCTGTTGCGACAAAGCGATTGGGCGTTTTCACAGCGCGGCCAAAGCGGGTTGTGGGTTTCTGACCTGTTCCCGCACATTGCCCGCATGGCCGACGACTTGACGGTCATTCGCTCCATGGCGACGGAATCGGCGAATCACACGCCGGCCCTGTTCTTCGCCAACAGCGGCTTTCAGTTTAACGGGTTTCCGTCGGTGGGCAGTTGGTTGTCGTACGGGTTGGGTTGCGAAACCGATGCGCTGCCAACCTACGTCGTACTGCCCGATGGGCGGGGCGGGCCGAACGGCGGCGCATCGAACTGGAGCAACGGCTTTCTGCCCGCACAACACCAGGGCGTCGTCTTGCACGGGGGCCGGCAGCCTGTGCGCGATCTGTTTCCCGAGCAGCCGCGCGCCCCGCGCGAAGATGCCGCCGTCCGCGGGGCAATCGACGCCATCAACCGCCACCGGCTTGATCAGGGGCCGGCCGATGCGCTGCTCGAAGCCCGGATCCGCAGTTACGAACTGGCCGCCCGTATGCAGGCTTCGGTGCCGGAAGTCGCCGACGTTTCCGGTGAACCCGCCCATATCGCCGCCCTGTATGGCCTCGACCAGCCGGCGACCGCCGAGTGCGCCCGAAGGTGTTTGCTGGGGCGGCGTCTGCTCGAACGCGGCGTGCGGTTCGTGCAGATTTTTTCGGGCGGCCCGATTGCCGGCAGCCCCCGCGCCAGTTGGGACGCCCACGAAAATGTCAGGGAAAACCACACCGCCGAAGCCGCCAGGATCGACCAGCCGGTGGCTGCGCTCGTGCAAGACCTGAAACAGCGCGGCATGCTCGACGATACGCTGGTGCTGTTCACCACAGAATTCGGGCGCACGCCGTTCACGCAGTCGGCGGCAGATCAGGTGGGCGCCGGGCGCGATCACAATCGCTACGGCTTTTCCGTCTGGCTGGCCGGCGCGGGGCTGAAACCGGGGTTCGCGTTGGGCAGTACCGACGACATCGGCTGGAAGGCGGTCGACCAGCCCGTCTCGTGGTACGATTTTCATGCCACGCTGCTGCACCTGTTTGGAATCGACCACACCCGCCTGACGTACTACCACAATGGCATCGAGCGCCGCCTGACCAACGTGCACGGCGAAATCGTGCGGGGCCTTCTGGACGTTTGACCGCATGCCGGGCGTGCATTTTCTGCCGGCTCAATGCCGCGGTTGGCCGGAAACCGTGGCGGACCGCCCCGGGGCCGGTTCGGCAACTCGTCTTTTCGCCGTGGGCCGCCTATAATTCGCACATCATGCACGACCTGCCAAAGACATTGGGCGAACTCCGCGCCCGCGGTTACAAAAGTACGAGCGTCAAAGCCGAAATGCGCAGGAACCTGCTGGCCCGGCTGCAAGCCGGCGAGCCGTTGTTCCCTGGCATCGTCGGGTACGACGAAACCGTCGTGCCGCAAATTGCCAACGCCATTTTATCGCGGCATGACATGTTGTTTCTGGGCCTGCGTGGCCAGGGCAAAACCCGCATGTTGCGGATGCTCGTGAATTTTCTTGACCCGGTTATTCCCGTCATCGCGGGTTCAGAAGTCAACGACGACCCGCTGCGCCCCTTGTCGAAATTCGGGCGCGACCAGGTGGCCGTGCTGGGCGACGATTGCCCCGTGGCGTGGCTGGAGCGCGACCGCCGCTATCATGAAAAGCTGGCCACCCCCGATGTGACGATTGCCGATCTGATCGGCGAAATCGACCTGATCAAGCACGCCGGGGGCAAATCGCTGGCGCATGAAGACGTGTTGCACTTCGGGCTGATTCCGCGAAGCCACCGCGGCATCTTTTGCATGAACGAACTGCCCGACCTGAGCCCCAAAATCCAGGTGGGTTTGTTCAACGTGCTTGAGGAACGCGACGTGCAGATTCGCGGTTTTCCGATTCGGCTGGAACTCGACCTGGCCATGGTGTTCAGCGCCAACCCCGAAGACTACACGAATCGTGGCCGAATCGTCACCCCGCTCAAAGATCGCATCGGTTCGGTCGTCGCCACGCACTACCCGCTGACCCGCGAACTGGGCATGCAAATTACTGCCGAAAATGCCTGGACTGCCCGCGATGGCGGCGTGGCCCTGGGTGAACCGGAATTCATGCGGGCGGTCATTGAAGAAACTTCGCGGTTGGCGCGGACCAGCGGGCATGTTAACCAGGCGTCGGGCGTCAGCGTGCGCATGTCGATCGCCAACTACGAAAACCTGCTGTCGAGCGCCGAGCGCCGGGCCGTGCGGCTTGGGGCGCCGCACGCCGTGCCACGCATCAGCGACCTGGGGGCGCTCGCCGCGAGTTCACGCGGCAAGCTCGAATTGAACATGACCGAAGAGGCGGGCCAGGAAGACAAGGTCCTGCAGCGGATCATCGAAGAGGCGGTCAAGAACGTATTCGACCTGCACCTGAAGCCGGCGGTGTTTCGCAACGTGGTCGATTATTTTGAAACAGGCGAAACCTTGGAAGTCGGCGACCATTTGCGGTCGGAAGATTACGTCGCCCGGCTGGCGGCCATTCGCGACTTCCCCAAGCAGTTGACCAGCCTGGCCCGCGACCTGGCACCCGACCTCGCCGCCGGTCCCTGCGCCCCCGACCTGATCGCCAGCCTCGCCGAGTTCGTGCTCGAAGGGCTGCACTGCCACAACCGCCTGAACAAACGTCAAAAATCGGGCGGCGCCGCGTACAGCAAATGACAAGGCAAAACCCGGTACCCATCAATTCTGAAATCCCGGGCAGATTTCAGGACTTGTCGCGGAGGGGTGTCGCGTGGTCGCCCCTCACGAGCCGTTCAGCGCACGCAGTCAGGCGCCGTTGCCGACGGGCGGGCCGCGAGCAATGCGAAGAAAAAAAGCGTTCAGTGGGCTTCGCAGGTTTTCAGTGTTCGGTTTTCAGTTTTCAGCAGGATACTGGCCACGGGAAACTGTGGCACAAAAGCGCCCGATGAAAACCCGCGTCATGGTTTGCGCAGGGAATTGCCGGAAACGATGCTTCAATTGGGGCGGGGCATGAACCGCCCACCTGCTGCTCAGCGCGTCGCCCGTCATCCCGCCCCGACGGGGCGAAACAAGACCGTGGCCTGGTCGTGAAACACAGATTGATCATGACCCGCATTCTGTTTCGCTCCGACAGGGCTTGCCCCTTGAGCACGCCAACTGACCTTGGGGCGTTGCCCCAGGCTGAAAATGTGATGCCCTCTCAGGGCGGCCATGAAGGTGCGGATTTCCGTGCTTGGCCCCATGCAAAAACGCCCGTCCCCTCCGAGCCCCGACCGTCAGGGAGGGGTTTTCACCGGCAACCGGCAACGTCCAGCAGGCCCTGCCAGGGCCGCGTTCGTCGGCCTGAAGGGCCGGTTCTGTCAGCACTGGCCAGCGGCCTGTGACTTGGTCGGCGCCAACGTGGCAGGCCCTGAAAGGGCCGTTCAGCGTGCGTTGATCGAATGAGCGCGACACGGTGAACGCCCCTTTCAGGGTCGCCGCATGGCCGGGGCGTTGTGACCCAGGGCTT
>JAJXXL010000382.1 GCA_021781115.1 Planctomycetota bacterium | reverse complement strand
CGCCAGCTTCGCCGGTACGGGAAACTTGGGGCGGTCGGGCGCCGCCGGGTTGAAACCGAACCCACCCTGTTCGGCATCGAAGCTGGCCGCGAAGTTCTTCGCCAGCGACGTGACGAGTTCGCGATCGGGCATCGACGGCTCGGTTGGCGCGCGGGTACTCATCGACAGCTTGACCGCGCGTGTGAGCAGGTCGGCGTTACTTTCCATGTCTTTTCGCCTGTCGCGCCACGCATCGACCACGTTCTTGATGAGCGTGGGAAAGCCCATCCGGCCCCCTTCATCAGCGGGGGGGTAATAGGTGCCGCCTGCAAGCGGGCGGGCGTCGGGCGTCAGAAACATCGACAGGGGCCAGCCCCCGCCCTGCCGCGAACCGATCGCCTGCTGATACACGGTAAGCGCCGTCATGTAAACATCATCGATGTCGGGGCGTTCTTCGCGATCGACCTTGATGTTCACGAAATGTTCATTCATGAGCTTCGCGATTTCAGGATTCGAAAACACGCGATGCTCCATGACGTGGCACCAGTGGCAACTGCTGTATCCGATCGACAGAAAAATCAGCTTGCCTTCGGTGCGGGCTTTCTCCAGGGCCTCAGGCCCCCACGGAAACCAATCGACCGGGTTTTGCGCGTGCAGCAACAGGTAGGGACTGGTTTCGTGCGCCAGCCGGTTCGCCGGTTGACGACGACCTGTTGCGCCCGGCTTTACGGGTGCCTCGGTCGCTGTCGTGTTGCCCGGCAGGCCCCCCAGACACCAACTGACCAGTACCACGCACGCCACGCGACTTGGTGCCCCGAGACCGAAACCCATATGCGAATCCTTTCCAAACCGCAAACCAGACCGAAAACCAATTCCCCGAGTGCGAATTATAACACGAACCCATTCATTGGTCGCGATGAATTCCTACGCTTCGTCCACGAAAAATCGAAGCAACGTTTCTTGGGGGCGCTCAATACCCCGGTTTATGCCCCTTGTGCATTTTTCGACCGGATCGTCTGACGCACCGCAGTGCGCAACTCGCCCCCTCGTCGTCAGCCGCGTTGCAACCTGTTGTGCCTATGCCAATTAGAAATGACGATCATCACTGGCACAGCGTTAGTCCGCCGAGGTCATGCGAATCGCCCACACATCCACAGACATTGCCGGTCTCAGGACGGCTGCGATTTCGACGGGTTGCCGCGTCGAGGCTGCTAACCCTTGTTGAAACCGCTGACTGACGAGCGCGGCTATTCGCGCTCGTTGTTCTGACGACGTCCGTTAGTGGCCGCACTGCCTGACGCACCTCGGTGCGCACTGCGTCCCCATCATCGTCAGCCGCGTCGCAACCTGCTGTGCTGATGGCAGTTGTACATGACGATGCCGGTCAAATCCAGACGTCGATTGATTGTCGATTGCTCAAAGCCGGCGGGGACGCCGGCTCCACAGGGCCGCCGGTCTGTCGGACGCAATCGAATGCGCAAGCACCCAAACATCGTCAGGCGATATCACAACCGATGAATGTACTGGATGTTAAGTCCTGACGATCCCATTCGCCCGGCCCGCGATCCTGCGCTCGGTCAGGAATGGCCTATCGAGGCATGTCCAATACTCGTGGCCAACCTGCCTCGAACGGGGGTTCCATCGCGGGCACCGACCGACATGCCGCCTGCGCACGGGTTGCACCCCATTTTGGGGAAATCGTTGCGTTCGAGCTTCGATGTTCAACGTGCGCTCCGCGACCTTGGGCTGACAGGTGTTCCGCCATTCGGGGTATTTCCAATCCAGCCCGGTGTGCCGCGGGTTAGCCGCTAGCCAATCCCTGCCATTTCCCCACATGGTCAACGAGCAGATTTCTCCCGCGTGGAGGATTGACGGGTTCGGCGAATGTTTACTGATGATCGCCTGACGGCATGGTCAAGCCGCGTCGGGCAGGGCGACCGCCGATGGCTGCTGAACGTGCGCCAGACAGAGTTCGAACAGTGCCGCCACTTCGCCGGCCGAGGCATACCGACGCTGCGCCTCTCTGGCCAGCAATCGGTCAATGATTCGCACGAGCCAAATCGGAATGGCCGGATTCAGATCGCGAACATTGCGCGGCTGCGCGTCGCAGATTTTACGCAATACTCCGTAGGACGATTCGGCGCGAAACGGCGAGCGCCCGGTGCAAGAGGCGTACAGTACCGAACCGAGGCTGAACAAGTCAGTCCGATGGTCGACCGCCTCGCCGCGAGCCTGTTCGGGCGACATGTATTGCGGCGTCCCAGCGATGACCCCCGAGCGAGTAAGACTGGCATCGTCGGCAGCGCGGGCAAGGCCGAAATCGGTGATCTTGACCCTCTCAACTCCTTCCTCCAGCAAAATGTTGGCCGGCTTGATGTCGCGATGCACGAGCCCCTGGGCGTGCGCGGCTGCCAGCCCCGCGGCAACCTGCATGCCGATGCGCAATACTTCGGGCACGGCCAATGGGCCCGTGTTGCGCAGCCGCCGTTCGAGCGACGGGCCACGCACGTAGGGCATGACCAGGTAGGGCAAGCCGATCGTTTCGGAGACGGCGTGAATCGCCATGACGTTGTCGTGTACGACAGAGGCGGCGGCCTGCGCCTCGCGCGAGAAGCGCCGGCGGGCGGTGCCGCTGTCGGCCAGCCGCGGCGACATGAGTTTGATCGCCACCGCGCGATTGAGCGCCGCGTCGAAGCCTTTGAGAACGATTCCATTGCCCCCGGCGCCAACAATGCCCATGACTTCGTACGTCCCCACGCGGCCCAACATGCGAGGGTCGTCCGTGGGGGCGAGGTACGGCTTGACCATGGCGAGCAGTGCGTCAACGTCGACCGCGTCGGCCAGGAGTTCGCGATTTCGCAGAATCTCGCCTCTCGAAGGGGTCGAACGGCCATCGAAGTCAACACCGCGTGTTGCTGCACAATCCCGCGGCAGGTCGTCGCGTGCGTCCGACCAACAGTCGGCATCGGCCGCGCGACTTTCCAGACACTCGCGGCAGGCGGGACAATCCTCACGATGCTGTTCGAACGCCGGCAGTTCGTCGGCGTCCAACCGGCCTTCCAGAAAGCGCTCGATCGTGCTGGTGTCGCATGCCTTTTGTCCCGAGGTCATGATGTTACTTCGAAACGTACCACGCGAGAGCTATTTGCTTTAATCGCCGCATCACTCGGCTGCGGGCGGTATACACCCCACCGGGCGTTTTGCCAGTGGTTTTCGCAACGTCGGCGACATCGCAGCCTTCGACAGCCGTCAACCAGAACGCATTCCAGGTGGTGGCGTCAAATTCACGCTGCGCCTGCCGCGCGGCCCATTGAAAGACCTCCCGCCGCGACTCGATTGCGAGCCAGTCTGAGCCGGCAGTCTTGTCAGGATGTGCGACCAGCAAATCGCGTTCGGCGGTATCGCCCGACGCACGGTCCTGAACGCGTCTGGAAAGGGCATTGACGATGGCATTGCGGGCAATATATTACCCACGGGCCGCCAGCGAATCTGACACAAGAATCTCCGCCGACTCGAAGATGCAAGTTGCCGGCGCTCGGATAGCGCATGTCGCCCATGCTCGTACAGTACGCGTCGGCGGTCGTACAGAGGCAGTGAGCGCCGCCCACACCATGCGTTGTACCAGGGCCCCCAACGCGAACGCGTCGCGCGGCACCGACCACATTGCGCACCCGTTTCCTCGCGGGAAGCGTGGAAGCGAAACCGCGGCGATCAGGGGGTGGGGGGCTGGGGCGGGCCGCCGGGTTGCGGCGGCACGCCCTGTTGCGGTGGCATTCCGGGCGCCATTCCCGGTTGCATTCCTGGTGCCATACCCGGTTGCATTTCCGGCTGTTGGCCGACAGGGTTGGCCGGGGCGGCGGCATCGGCCGCGGGGGCCACATCGGCAGTGGCATTCATCAGGTTCAGTGCAACCGCCAGGGGACGCGGCAAGAAAATGTATTTGCCGCCACTACCGAAGTAAATCACAATATTCGCCACGGCATAGAACGCAATGACGCCGCCGATGCCCGCGGCCGCCTTGGCCGCCTTGGGCTCGATCGGTTTGCCGTTTTTGTCGAGCTTGGGTTCCTTGCGGGCGTAACCCTTCTCGTAGGGCTTGACCTCGAGCGCCAGTTCCTTGCGGAAATAGAGGGCCAACATGCCCATGGACCGCATGTTAAATACTGCCGTGAAGCAGAATGCCAACAGGGAAAGCAGACTCACAACGATGGGCACAGACAGCATGCCCCAAGGAATTGCGGCCTGGACGACCTCGGCGTTATTGAGCGCCAACATCGACTGCGCAACGCCGCTCAGCGCCGTCCAGTAGAGGGCCGTCACGGCCCCCACACCGATAATAATGACCAGATTCGAGGTGATTGCCACGACCCACCAGTACATCACGGGGCCGGCGGTTTTCATAAAGACTTTCGCCATCAGCGGCGACAGCCAGGCCCGCCAGTTGACCGGCATGGCCATGTGACACATGGCGATCGGATAAAACACGAGCGCGGCCAGCGTGACGATTGATGCGACGACGTGCCCGGCAAACGGCGAGCCGACGAGGCTGACCAGCGCAAACAAGATCCCGCCAATGACGCCGCTCGGAATCAGAAACACCATGAACCAGGTGAACGTTTTGACCCCCAGGGCCATGTTCATGAACAGGTCGAAATTGACCCGGTTGAGCACGTCTTTTTTTGACATCGTGCCGCGAATGATTTCGGTCGTCAGAAACCAGAACCAGCCGGGTATGGCCAAATAGGTCGCCGAGGCGAACAGCGCCCAGAAGGTTTTCGGCGGCAGTTTTTCACACCAGTTCGACATCCACAAGCAGCCGCCAAAGATCGCCCCCAGGACGAACATATAGATGATCGAGCGCACCACGAGCGAGATGTTGGCGAGTGTAAAGGTCCACGCATCACGCCACACGCCGCTGTAAAACTCTGCGGGGTCGGGGCCTTTCATGGACATTTTTCGCTTGCGCTGCAACGTGAGCTGCCCAGTGCGGGGGTCGACGCCACATTCAGGGCATTCGAGCGCATCGTGCTCAATCATCGCCCCGCATTTCGGGCAGACGCGAATTTCAGTGTCTTCAGCCTGGCTGAAATCGAGCCCGGCCAGAATTTCCTCCGAATCGGCGGGTTTCTTCTGCACGGCCACCTTGCCCGACTTGCTCGCGCCTTTCGAAGCCGGCCGGGCTGCCGGTTCAGCATCGGCCGCGGGCACAGGCACTTTTCCCTGGCAACCTGGGCATTTGACTGCTTTTCCGCGGGCCGCCTCGGGGGCGTTCATGACCCGTTCACAATTCGGACAACGCACTTTAACCGGCATGAAACCACTCCGGCCGTGAATGAGGTGGGCGCACCCCCTATGCCGCATAACGCGGCCGGAGAGATCGGCGCCACCGGAGGACACTTGCTTCGTGCAGATGCTGCAACAGGCGATACGGCAGGCAACCGCGGAATGCAGCCGCCCGATTCGTTCAGTTTAACAGGTTCGGTTCAGGTTTCACGCGAATCGGTGAAAAAACTTGCGCCAGCCAAAACCGTTGACATTCGCCGAGTTATTTCAACTCTTTAAGCAGGGCGAGAGCCGCGCGGGCCTTCTCAATGCATCCCCCAGCTTCGACCATCCGCCGCGCCAGCAGCAGTTCTTCGCAGGAAACATCGCGCCTTTTTGGGGCGCGTGGCGCAGGGGCGAGCGCCGGCTTCGCCGGCCGGGCGACATGCCCGGAATTGACCGCTGCCTGAACCTCGCGCCGTGACGCCACGGGACCACGGCGATGCCTGCGGTACAGATTCAGCGTTTGCTCGACAAATTCAGGCGTCGCGGGGATATTTTCCTGGTCCAGCAGAGCCAGGATTTGTCGCGAATTCGCCCGAGGGTTTTCATGAAACAGACGACGAATTGCCCGCCGCGCGATACGCTGCGGGTCTGCCGAATGGCGTGGCCGACATGCGTTCGCCTTCGAATCGACCTCCCGGCTGCCTTCAACGACCTCTGCGATGATTCGATCTGCGATTTCCACGAGGCCCAGATTCGGTTGCTGCGTCCGCAAACGATGAACCATCTCGATGAAAGTCGGCTGACGACGCTTCGTGCCCATCATGCACCTGTTTTTGTATTGCAGGGGGGGGCAACGCGAGCCTTGCGGCGGCAACCACCGAACCGCAGATTGGCTGGCGCGGCACGCGGCCAATGCCGTCATACCACGCCTGCCAGCAGGTCAGAAATTATGGCAATTCACGTGGCATGCACGCCGTTTTCGACAGTTTTGTTGGGGCGCAAATGCTGCACCCAGGCGGGGGGCAGATTGACGAAAATCCAGTTTCGCCGAACGCGGTGGCGGTGCAGGTACGGTGAAATCACCCGGTCGAGTTCGCGGAGACGTTTGCGCTCAGACGAGCCGGAAACCAGCCGTCGCAACGGTCGCACGTACATATACTCAAAATAGGAAACCTGGCCGTGCGGGGCGAGCAATTTGAAGTAAATCGAAAAGATTTCCTCGACAAGATCTGCGGGAAAGTTATTAATCGGCAGCCCCGAGATGATGAAATCATACGGTTCGGCCGCCTGGAAGTCCTGGATGGCGCACGAGTGCAAATGCACACGGTCGGCGACAGCTCTGAACTCGGGTTCGTGCTCAAGCCGGTGCCGCAGCATGGCGACGAATTTTTCGTTGAGTTCGACCAGGTCGAGCCGGTCGTCGGGGCCGAGCAGGTTGACGATGTGTCGCGTAATCGCCCCCGTACCGGGGCCGATTTCCAGCACCCGGAGCGGCCCGGTGCGTTTTTCAAACGGGCCGGTCAGGGCGCGGGCCACGAAACGGCTGCTCGGCGCAATCGCTCCCGTGCTATGAAATTCGTCGCGAAACTGCTTTAGAAATTCGAGGTGCTCGCCAATAAACTGTTTCATTGCGATCCTTGATCATCAGGCATGTTTTCGTGGGAGGCCCACGCCACATTTATCGTGTTAATCGGCTGACAGTTCAAGCCCGACCGGCCCCGTGCACGCCAGCCGGGCGGAAGATTTTCGGGCGCTGCCGGTCCTGTCGAGTACAACCGGAAGTGCGGGGTACCACGATCAGCGCTGCGACTCAAATTCGGCAATCCGTTCGGCCGCCCCCGACTGCATCTGCTCGGCCACGTCGAGACCCACGAGTTCGTTCCAGGCCTCTAACAACTGTTGAAACACCGGGCCGGGCAGGCCGTTGCCGATCGGCTTCTTGTTCACCCGCGTCACGGGCAGCAGGCAATACGGCGTCGATGAGGTAAACGCCTCTTCGGCGTTCACGACGTCGTACGTCTGAAAATCGCGCTGTTCGAACGGAATGCCCAATTGGTCGGCCAATTCTCTGACGATGCCCTGGCTGATGCCGGCCAGCGAATTCCGGCCCGTCGGGGTCACGATTCGCCCGCCTTCGACAATGAAAAAGTTCGCCGTGCTGGTTTCCGTGATGCAATCCTGACTGTCGAGCAACAGGGAAATCGCCTGCGGGTCGACCAGGCGGGCTTGCTCGTCGGCCAGGTACCAATGCATGCGACTGCGCGCCTTGATTTTGGGGTCGAGGCATTCCGGGGGCAAATGTCTGATACTGGGGGTGACGACATGCTGGCCCGCTTCGTATTTGGGCGCCCACAACTCAAACGGTAGCGGAAAGGTGTGCACGCAAACCGTGGGTTTTTTATGAGTCGCCATGCCCGCCAGGCCGGTGTAGGTCAGGCTCGTGCCCGCCGTCACGAACAGCACCAGCCCCAGGTCGTGGCGGTCAGGAATCAGGCCGGCGTTGTGCCGCACCAGATCCAGCGCCAGATCCATGAGCATGTCGCGGTTCATATCGATTTCAAAACCGGTGTACTTCAACGATCGGAACAACCGGTCGATATGCTCGGCAAGGTGAAAACACTCATGGCGAAACGTGCGCGCCATTTCCGTCACTGAAGCGCCCAGCACGATGCCCAGATCGAAGATCGACAGCCGGGCCTCAGACACGGGAGTCATGCGGCCATTCAGGTAGGTTAACGGCTCAAGCATCAAGCTCACCACATGGAAGCTGTGGAATACGATCAAAACGACGTGCAGCACGCAGTCAACCCGCGGCCCGGCACGCCAGCCCCGGCAGGAACTGTATCATACCGCAACCGGGCCCGCATCGTCCAGCAGTTTGACTTGGCCCGATCTTCAACCTTCAACAACCTGGTATTTTTGCTGACGCCCCGCTCGCCCGGGGCGTCATCGATTGCCCGACCCGCTCGAGCACGACTTCGACAATCAGCGGGTGCAGGCCCAGCGGCGGACAGAGTACGAATTCCACCTGGGGAAATCTCGCCGCCAGTTCGCGGCGGTGATGTTCGAGATCCCGCACGACATGTTCGCCCGCCGACAGAAAGTACGGAAACATTCGCACCTCGCGGGCTCCGCGTTCGACGCAGCGTTGCCCGCCCAGTGCGATATCGGGCGCCGCCAGTTCGAGATAGGCGATTTCGACCAGCGCGTCGGGCCGCCGCGATTTGACGACCTCAGCCAACTGAGCCAGATCGTCATTTGCCGCCGGGCGGCGGCTGCCATGGGCGATTAATAACACAGCCGTGGTGTGCATGGTATTTGTGTCGGCGGGCGAAATGAGGCCTTGGGACGGGTTGGGTTTACTGAGGGTGGCGTGGTTAATCGACATGAAATTGGCGGCGTTCGTCGTCAGTCAGTTTCCGACCGGCCGCCGCCTCGGCCCGGTCGAGCACATCCTGAATCGGCAGTGGCCAGAGCCGCACGGTTTGATCGCTGCCGCCGGTCGCCAGCCAGCGGCCGTCAGAGCTGAACGCCAGGCAGGTCACGCCCGCTTCGTGGCCGCGCAACACAATGCCGAACGCGGCTGGGTCGGCCGCGGCGAGGTTCCACAGCCGGGCGGTTCTGTCGTTGCCGCCGGTGGCCAGCCACGCGTTGTTCGGCGAAAACGCCGCGCAGACGACCCAACTGTCGTGGCCACGCAAGACGGTTTCGGCGGCGGGCGGGTCCTTTGCCGCAAGGTTCCACAACCGCACTGTTTTGTCGTACCCGCCCGCGGCGACCCATTGCGCGTCGCCACTCATCGCATCGCATGTGACGTCGCTCGCGGCAGGGTGCAGCGTCACCGGCGTCGCCGCCCGACCTGCTCCGGCCAATTTCCATCGCACCAGCGACTGGCGGCCGCTGAGCGAGACAAGCGCGGCACCGTCAGAACTGAAACCGCAATTGCGGAAGTCGCCGTCGGTCGTAGGCAACACGCTGGCGGAAACCCCCGATTCGGGGCGGGTCAGGTCCCAAATTCGCAGTGTTCTGTCACCGGCGCCGCTGGCGAGCCGCGCCCCATCGGCGCTGAACGTCAACATTTGAATCGCAGCGTCATGGCCACGGAGCAGTATCGGCTGGATCGCAAACTCCTTGGCCGTCATGTCCCAAAGGCGAATCGTTTTGTCGTATCCGCCCGTGGCCAACCAGCGATGATCGGGGCTGAATGCCAACGCGGCGACGCCAGCTTCGAGCCCCGGCAAAGTACGAGCCGACGCCATTGGGGCCGAGGCGGTTGTGTCCCACACCTGCGGAAGCTGGTTGCGGGCCGCCGCCGCCAGCCAGCGCCCGTCGCTGCTGAATGCCAGGCATTCGACCGGCGCAGCCAGACCGCCCAAGACAATCGGAGCCGCACCGGTTTCGCACCCGGCAAGGCTCCACAGCCGCACCGAACCATCGGCGGCAGCGGCGGCCAGCGACTTTCCCCCGGGAGCGAATATAACGCGATTGACGCCGCCCGCGTGGCCCCGCAACACGATTTCCGCCGCGGCGGGGCTGACTGACGCCAAGCCCCACAGCCGCGGGCTGGCGTCGTCGCTGACGACCGCGAGCCGGCGGCCGTCGGGGCTGAACACCGCGGCGTGAATCGGGGATTCATGCCCCGGCAGGACGATGGCCTGAGGCGGCTGGGCCTTCGCTTTCACGTCCCACAGGCGGGCGGTCTTGTCGCTGCTTCCGGTGGCGAGCCAATGCCCGTCTGGGCTAAACGCGGCGCAAGCCACGCTGCCTTCGTGGCCGCGCAACACGAGCGCCGATGATGCGGGAGCTTTAACACCCAGGTTCCACAAGCGCACGGTTTGGTCGTCGCTGGCTGTCGCCAGCCAGTTCGCGTCGGGCCCGAAGGCAACCGTCGAAACGCTGCCCTCATGGCCGCGCAGCACGAGCACCGGCGGCGTGGTGGTTTGACCGCCCACATCCCACACGCGCGCCGTGTGGTCGTCGCTGCCGGCGGCCAACCACCGGGAGCTGTTGTTGAAGGCGACGCTATTCACGCGGCGTTCATGCCCGTGCAAGACCAGAGGCGACGACGCCGGTGTTTTCGACATCAGGTTCCACACGTAGACGACGCCATCTTCGCCCGCGGTGGCGAGCCGCCGATTGTCGTTGCTGAACGCCGACGCATTGACCCACCCGGCGTGGCCGACGAGCACGATCGCCCCCGTTTCAGGAGATTTCGCGGTAACGTCCCACAGACGCGTGGCGCCGTCGTTGCTGCCGCTGGCGAGCCAGCGGGCGTTGGGGCTGAACGCCAGGCACGACACGCGGTCGGTGTGGCCGGCAAGTACGACGGTTGGGGCTGATGGCTGATCGGCCCGCAGGTTCCACAGCCGGACGCAATGATCCAGGCTGCCCGTCGCCAGCCAGCGCTGGTCGGAACTGAACGCCAGGCAAACCACGAAGCTCTCATGGCCGCGCAGCACGCGGGCGGTGGCAGCGGGGTTTGGCGCCGCAAGATCCCACAGCCGCGCCGTATTGTCCCAACTGCCGGTGGCCAGCCAGCGACCGTCGGGGCTGAAGGCGGCGCAGCGCACGCTGGCCTCGTGGCCGACCAGTGGCACCCCACCCACAGCGGTCAGCGCGCTCCGCAATTCCTGCTGCACAATTTGCGGAAGCGGGTCAAGCGCCGGCACCGCGCCGCGCGCCGCCTCGACCGCCAATAGCAGGCTCCGTTGTGGGAATTGCCACCGCACTTCACGCGATTGCACCGCCAGCCGCGTCGCTTCGGCCACACGCAGTTGTTGTTCGACGGCCCGCCGTGCGGCCCGTTCGGAGTCGGCGAGCTGCGTTTTTTCGATCGCGAGCGCCTCGGCCTTGCTCCGTTCGCCGCGCTCGCGCTCGGCCAGGGCGGTATTTTCGCGTGCGAGTTCCTCGGCCCGCCGCCGGGCCGCCGCTTCGGCCTTTGCCAATCGCTCGGCCTGATTGCGGTCGCGGCGTTCCTGTTCGGCCAGCGCCTGGTTTTCACGCGAAAACTCCTCGGCCTGTTCGCGGGCCGCACGTTCGGTTTCGGCGAGTCGCTGGTTCTGTAGGGCCAGGTTGGCTGCCACACGCCGGGCCTCGTTGACGACGACCGCTGCCAATGTTGCCGAAACCGCAGTCATGACCAGTGCGAGGGCGCCACCCTGCACCCACGACCGGTGCCGGCGGGCCCATCGCGACAGCCTGATTGTGTGCGGCTCGCGATAGGCCCGCACGGGTTCATCGGCCAGCCAGTGTTCGACGTCGTCGGCCAATTCGCGGGGCGATGCGTAGCGGTCTTGCGGCCGCCGCGACATCGCCTTGAGGCAAATCGCCTCGAGCGCCCGCGATACGCCGGGCGACAGTTCGCGCGGCATGCGAAAATCGCCCGCCTGTGCTCGGCGGAGCACGTTCCGCAGGCTCGTCTCTTCGCAGAATGGCGGTTTTCCTGTCAGCAGGGTGTACAGCGTGGCGCCCAGGCTGTACACGTCACTGGCAGGGCCCAGTTCGTCGATCTGGCCTGCGGCCTGTTCGGGGCTCATGTATTGCGGCGTGCCCACGAGCGATCCGGCTGCGGTTTCGTTGGTGGGCTGCATCGACGCGCCGGGAAGCATCGTCGCTTCGACCCGCTTGTCGCGTTCGTCCATGGGCCCCAGCGTTTTCGCCGAACCCCAGTCAACGACGAGGGCTTCACCATACGAGCCCAGCATAATGTTGCCCGGTTTCAGATCGCGATGCAGCACGCCCCGGCTGTGGGCGTAGGTCATGGCGTTGCAAACGTCGATGAACCGTCCCAGCAAACCGCGCCATTGCAACCCGCGCTCGACTGAATCTTGCCCCGGTTGGTCCGGCCCGCCGGCGCGATGGTATTCGTCGATCGCGGCCTGCAAACTGCTGCCTTGAATGAAACGCATCGCATAAAACGGACGGCCGTTGCCTGAATACCCCAGGCCGTAAATCGGTACAACGCCGGGGTGTTCGAGGCTACCGGTGATTTCGGCCTCACGCAGGAACCGCCGGCGGGTTTCGGCGTCGTCGGCGTGCTGCACATGGATTTCCTTGAGCGCGACCTCACGGTGCAATTCTTCGTCGAGCGCCACCGACACCTGACCCAGCCCACCCCGCGCGTGCAGTCGCAGGATGCGAAACCGTGCCCGCGCGTCACCGCCGCCCGCCGGCAAGGCCGGGTCTTCAGGGTTTACGCCTGCCGGGGCGGCATTCGCAACCGGTTGCGAAGTGTTCGACGCGTCTTCCATCGGGCCACCTCCTGGCAGGTTTGTGCCACGCCTGCTAAAGTTCTGCGGAGCGCGCCAGGCTCTGGCCAATCGGGCCGAACGCCGCCTGAACTTTCCGGCGGGCGGGGCGGGCGACAAGCCATGCGGGCTACCCCCGCCGCGCCAACATCCTCGTTCAGTGTACAAGGCGGCGCAGCGCGCACAAGACGTGGTCGGGCAAATCGGCTTCACGAGGCGGTTTCAGGAGGCGCGAAGCCGCGGCGCAGCGTGTTTTCCGACACGTTGACAGGAATCAGGAACTGCTGCACGTAGTCGGGGCCGCCTGCCTTCGAGCCAATGCCCGACAATTTGAAGCCCCCGAACGGCTGCCGTTTGACCAAAGCCCCGGTAATCGTGCGGTTCAGGTACAGATTGCCCACAGCGAATTCGGCCCGCGCGCGCCGCAGGTTGCCAGGGCTGCGCGAAAAGACCCCCCCTGTCAGCGCGTACTTCGTGCCGTTGGCAATGTCCAGCGCTTCATCAAAACTGCGGGCCTTGATGACCGCCAGCACCGGGCCGAAAATCTCTTCCTGGGCCAGGCGGCAATCCGGCGCAACCCCCGTGAAAATGTGCGGGCCGACGTAATAGCCCTCGCCCGCAAGTTTGCCCACATCGCACGCCAGCGCCAGTTCACATTCGGCCTTGCCGATTTCAATGTAACCCTGAATGCGGCTGCGGGCCTCGTCGTCGATCACCGGGCTGACCATCGTGCCTGGCAGTTCGGCCGGGCCGATCGGCAGGCTGCGCGTCGCATTGACCAGCCGCTTGACGAACTCGTCGTATGCTGACTCCAGCACAATGACCCGCGAACACGCCGAACATTTCTGCCCCGCGTAACCAAACGCGCTCTGGACCACCCCCAGCACCGCTTCATCGAGGTTGGCGTCGTCGTCGACAATAATGGCGTTCTTGCCGCCCATTTCGGCGAGGACTTTTTTGACCGACGACCTGTGGGCGTCGGCACGCGACGCCTGCTCAAATATCGCCAGCCCCACCGCCCGCGAACCGGTAAAGGCAATCAGGTCGACGTCAGGGCTGTCGACCAGCGTCGGGCCGATCTCTTCGCCCACGCCCGGCAGGTAATTCACCACGCCATCGGGAATGCCAGCCTGCTCGATCGCCTGCATCAGCAGCCCGGCAACCACCGGCGATTGTTCGGCCGGCTTGAGGACGACCGTATTGCCCGCCACGAGCGCCGCCGCCGTCATGCCCGTTAGGATTGCCAGCGGAAAATTCCACGGCGCAATCACCGCCGCCACCCCACGCGGGCGGTAGGAATAACTGTTCTCTTCGCCCGGCACGTCGCACCGTTGCGGGGGGCCCAGCCGCCGCATCTGGTCCGCGTAGTACAGACAGAAGTCGATCGCTTCGGCCACGTCGGCGTCGGCTTCAGCCCAAGGCTTGCCGCATTCGTAAACTTGCCACGCGGCGAGTTCGAACCGCCGTTCGCGCAGCCGTGCGCCCACCAGTTCGACATGCTCGGCACGATACTGCACTTCGAGTCGTGACCACGCGGGAAAAGCGGCCCGCGCCGCGGCGACTGCCGCCAATGCATCGGCGGGCGTGGCCGCCGCCGACTTGCCGACGACCTGCCGGCGATGCGATGGATTGACTGACACGATGGCCTGCCGCGTTTCGACCCGCCGCCCGTTGATGACCAGCGGAAACTCGGCCCCCAGTTCGCCCGCGACCCGGTCGAGCGCCGCCTGCATGGTTGCCCGCACCGCGGCGTCGCTGAAATCAGCATGAGGTTCATTCTGAAAATCACCGCGACGGGGTTCGGCGGCAATTGACGGCTGGTGGGCGGCGAGATCGGCGGGTTTCATCAGCAACTCCTCGGCGGACACATTCTCGGCGAAACTGGCCCGCAAAAACGAATCGTTCGACGTATTTTCGAGCAGCCGACGCACGAGGTACGCCATGCCCGGAATCAACTCACCGAATGGGGTATACACGCGCACGCGGTGGCCCGCTTCGGCAAACAGGTGGGCCTGTTCGGCGCCCATGCCGTACAACATCTGGATCTCGAATGCTGCGGGGGGCACACGCAACTGCCGAGCCCAGGCCACGGCGTGGGCCAGGCTCCGCAAGTTGTGGCTGCCCAGCGCCGGGCGGAGCGCTGCAGAGTTTTCCATCAAAAACCGGGTCTGCCGCTCGTAGTTGTCGTCTGACTGCCACTTTCGCAGAAACACCGGAACCTTCCAGCCGCGGGCCCGGGCCACGACGGTTTCATAGTCCCAATAGGCCCCTTTGACGAGCCTGACCCACACCGGCGCCCCGCGTTCGGCAACCCATTCTCTGAGTCGCGCCAGGTCGCGGGCCGCATCGGGCAGGTACGTCTGGATGACGATGCCCACATCGGTAAAGCGGCGAAATTCCTTTTCCAGCAGGATTTCCTGAAAAATGGCGAGCGTCAGATCCTTGAAGGCGTAGTGCTCCATGTCGATGTGCACATACGCCCCATGTTCCTGGGCGCACCTCAGCAAGGGGCGTAGCCGCGACTTCACGGCTGCTGCCGTCGCCACGGGGTCAATCGGATTGAACTGGCTGTACAGCGCCGACAGCTTGAGCGAAACATTGACGCGCGGCAGTGGCCCGGCGTGATCGCGGTCGAGCCGCGCGTTTTCGGGCCAGTCGTTGACGGCGGCAGACAGCCCGGTCATCAGCCTGAGGTACGCTTGCTGATAGGCGTCGGCCTCTTCTTCGCTGATGATTGCTTCGCCCAGAAGATCGAGCGTAAATGCAAAACCCTGCTTGCGGAGCTTGCCCACGGTTTGCAGCACTTCTTCAACTTCGGTGCCGGCGATGAACCGCCGGGCCATGCGCAACGCATTGCGCCGGGCCGTCATGGCCAACGCCCGCCCCAGCACCGATTCGGGCTGCGAAACTTCGAGCGCCAGCCGCACCGCGCTGGGCAGGTGGTCGTTCACCTCGTCGAAATACTCCTGCAAATGCCGGGTAATCGACGCCCGCGTGCGCAGCGTGGGCAGTACGTCGATGAACCGGAACATCTGGACTTTGACCGATTCGTCGGACATTGCCCAGGCCAGGATGCGATCGTCCCACCAGCGGCGCTCGAATATCGACGGGCTGCGGCGCACAAGGTGCTTCCACAACGACAGGCCGATGTCGCGCGTCAGAATCTCAACGGCGTCTTCCACAACGGGGAGCGGGGGCGTGGTCACGGCATTCCTGGCTTGCGTCCTGTCGCCGGTCGGGCACTCGTACAAATCTCGGAAGCGGGCCTCCGCCCGCCCCCCACAATCAGGCGTCAAGTGGTGTAATCGGCATTGAGCCGCACGTATTCGGCCGTCAGATCGCACGTCCAGAACCGAACCGACTCCGTTCCCTGGGGCAGGTCAATTTCAATGTGTACCTCGCGTTGGCCGCGGATACCCTCTGACACTGCCGCCGCGTCGAATTCGACCGGCGCCCCCGCCTGGTACAACAGGTTGCCGTTGACGCGCAGCGTCAGGTCGCGCTCGTCGAGCGCGACCCCGGCGTAGCCCGCGGCCGAAATGATGCGGCCCCAGTTCGGGTCGGCCCCGGCAATGGCCGTTTTGACCAGGGGCGAATCGGCAACCGCCTTGGCGATGCGAAATGCTTCGCCGCGCGTCGGCAACCCGCGCACGTCGATTGTAATTTCGTGGTCGGCCCCTTCGGCGTCGCGAATGATCGCCCGTGCCAGCTCGGCCGCGACTTCATCGAGCATTTGTCGAAACCGATTTTGGTCCTGCGCTGCCAGTGGCGCGTGGCCAGCCGCGCCATTCGCCAGCAGCAGCACCGTGTCGCTCGTGCTCATATGCCCTTCAACACTAATGCAGTTGAAGCTGCGATCGACGGCATGCCGCAGCGCCGCCTGAGCCTCGTCGGTCGGCAGGGCGGCGTCGGTCATGATCACGGCGAGCATGGTGGCCATGTTAGGGGCGATCATCGCGGCCCCCTTGGCCACGCCGCTGATTCGCACGGTCACCCCGCCCAGTTTCGCTTCGCGCATCGACGTTTTTGGAAACGTATCGGTGGTCATCATGGCCCGGGCCGCATCCTCAAGCGAATCAGCCCCGGCCCCCAATGCCGCCACGACCGCCGGAATTCCCGCGGTCAATGGTGCACGCGGCAAGAAACGCCCAATCACACCCGTCGAGCAAACCAGCACGTCGTCTTCGAAACAGCCGAGTTGCTCGGCCGCCAGCGCCGTCATCCACCGGGCGTCGGCTATGCCCCGCGCGCCGGTACAGGCGTTCGAATTGCCCGAGTTCAGTACCACGGCACGGGCCGTCGTTCGCGGCAGCCGCTCGCGTGAGACTTTGACCGGGGCGCCATGCACCAGGTTCGTCGTAAACACCCCGGCGGCAACGCATGGCCGGTCGGAAACAAACAAGGCCAGATCGAAAACCGCCGGATCGGCTTTGACCCCACAATGCAACCCCGCGGCCTGAAAGCCCTGCGGCAAATGCGAAAACGACGCCAATGGTTTCATAATGCTCCTGACGACCGGCCAGCCCGCCCGGCCGCAACCCGGCCGCGACGGCTGTCGCTGTGGTATATTACGCACCTGACCCGCTGAATTGTAGCTGGAAAATTGAACCCGACCTTTGAACGGCACTGCCACCGATGCCCCCCGACCCGCTGCATTGGATATTGGCTGCACTTCAGCAGCTCGACGAACAGGGAGTCAGGCGATTCCGGCCGGCAACCGTCGATCCTGCAGTCGCCACCGCGGCCCCACACCTCAATTTTGCTTCAAATGACTATTTGAACCTGTCGCGCGACCCACGTGTCGTATCGGCCGCGGCCGCGGCGCTGCGCGATTCGGGTTCGGTCGGGGCCGGGGCCAGCGCACTCGTCACAGGACGCACCCCCTGGCACGAGGCCCTCGAACGCTGCCTGGCCCGATTTGAACACCAACCGGCCGCGATCCTGTTTCCCACCGGTTACGCCGCGAACCAGGGCGTCATCGCCGCCTTGGCCGGCCCAGGCGACACTGTGTATTGCGACCGGTTGAACCACGCCAGCCTCGTCGATGGCTGCCGCCTGAGCCGAGCCCGGTTGCGCATCTACCGTCACGACGACCTCGCCGGGTTGCGTCGCGAACTCGATCGCCCTGGTTCCGGACGCCGATTGATCGTGACCGATGCCCTGTTCAGCATGGATGGCGATCTGGCCCCCCTGCCCGATCTCTGCGACCTGGCCGACGAATTCGACGCGCTCCTGGTGGTCGACGAAGCCCACGGTACCGGCGTGTTCGGTGCGCAGGGCCGCGGTGTCGCCGAGTTTCTGGGAGTGGAAGCCCGCGTGGGTGTGCGGATCGGTACGCTCAGCAAGGCTGTTGGAGCCATGGGCGGGTTCGTGGCTGGTTCGGAAATGCTGGTCAATTGGCTTTGGAATCGCGGACGAACCCAAATGTTTTCGACCGCGCTGCCACCGGCCGTTTGCGCCGCTGCCGCGGCGGCGCTGGTAATCATTGAAACCGAACCTTGGCGGCGGCAACAACTTCATGACCTTTCGACGCACTTCGCTACCGGCTTGGCCGCCGCCGGCCTGACGACGGTTCGCGGCGCGAACGGCCCGATCTTTCCCGTCCTGGTGAACACTCCCGAACGGGCAATGCACGCCGCCGCCCAATTAGCCGCTCGCGGGCTGATCGTGGCTCCGATTCGACCACCGACGGTGCCGCGTGGCACTTCACGGTTGCGGATCACGTTGCAGTGTGGCCACACCCGCGACGCCCTGGATGAATTGCTTGCCACGTTGATGCAGACGTTGGCCAACAACAGCGGTTGACGATATGCTGCGGTTCGACTTGCCCGCCCGGCCCGCTGCGCTGATGCACAACCTCGCCAGAAGCGAGCAGCGCCCGCCCGGCGATGGCGAATGGAACATGGCACGCCCCTTATGAATGAACCCGATACGCTCGCGCTCCGCCGCGGCTTTGAGGCCGAATACCCGTTTGCATCGCATTTTCTCGATCTCGACGGTTACCGCTATCATTATGTCGATGAGGGCCGGGGCGAACCGCTTGTCTGTGTGCACGGCAACCCGACCTGGAGCTTCGCCTGGCGGAACATCATCAAAGATTTGGCCGGCAATCATCGAGTGCTGGCTGTCGACCATATCGGCTGCGGCTTTTCCGAAAAGCCGCAGCGGTACGCTTATCGGCTGGAACAGCACATCGCCAACCTGGCCCGTTGGATCGAAACCCTCGATTTGCGAAAGATCACGCTGCTGGCCCACGACTGGGGCGGCGCAATCGGCCTAGGTGCGGCGGTACGCATGCCTGAGCGGTTTGGGCGGATCGTGCTCTTTAACACGGCTGCGTTTCGTTCACGGCAGATTCCGCTGCGAATTTCCGTCTGCCGGATGCCCTTATTTGGCCCGCTGGCGGTTCGCGGGCTGAATGCTTTCGCCCGCGCCGCCCTGACAATGGCGGTTTGTCATCCTGAACGCCTGACTTCGGAAATCCGGGCAGGTTACCTGGCGCCGTACCACGATTGGGCCGCGCGGGTTGCCGTATTGCGGTTCGTGCAGGACATCCCCCTCCAGGAACGGCACCCGAGTTATGCCACACTGGTCCAACTTGAAAACCAGCTTTGCCGGTTGCAATCACTGCCAATGCTGTTGGTCTGGGGCATGCGCGACTGGTGTTTTACACCAGCGTTTCTGCACGAATTTCAAACACGGTTTCCCAACGCCGAAACACTTTCGCTCGACGGCGCCGGCCATTATGTGTTTGAAGACGCCATCGAACACATCCTCCCCCGCCTTCACAAATTCCTTCTCCCCTGACCCCGACACGTGTGACAAAATCCGGCGCGAATGGGCCGCCTGGGCCGCTTCTTTGCGATTCAGACCGCCCCGCCAGGCGCGCCCCGACAATTCTGGCGGCCTGACGTTCGACCTTTGACCGTCGGGCCTGTAACCGACTCGCGCCGCGAAAACCCACGCGTCGGCTTTTGTCGCACGTGTGATTCGTGGTTAGTCGGCCGGCTGGGCCAGGGCCACACCAGGGGGGGGGACCGCCGACAACTCGGGAGTGGCGCCGGGCAGGGGGGGGAGAATCCAGATTTCCCCGTATTCGGCCGGCTGTTCGGCGCGCAGGTGGTAATGCCGCAGCAGTTCGAGAATTGCCAGAAACACGCCCACAATCTTGCTGCGCTGATTCGTTCCGTCGAACAAGTCGCTAAAGGCGACGCGCTGCTCGGCGAGGACACGCGTGCGAATGCGTTCGATATACGTTGAAATGGGCGTATCGTCGTAAATGATGCTGCCGGGCGACGCGGGCGTCTGGCGATGTAACACGCGCGACAGGGCGCTCACCAGATCCCACAGTTCCACTTCGCGAATGCGGTCAAGCGCCGGGTCATTTTCGGTGCGCGGGCGGTCGTCGCTCAATCGCGGGTACCGTTGTTGCCACGCCGCCTCCTGATTGTCGA
>JAJXXL010000374.1 GCA_021781115.1 Planctomycetota bacterium | reverse complement strand
CAAGACGCGCTGGGCCGCGGGAACCTGGCGTTCAATTTGATCGTACTCGGCCTGCAGTTCGGCAAGCTTCGGCTCGTCAATCGACTCGCCCGGCCGGACGAGCAGGTTTTCGCGATTGTACACCTTGTACACTTCAGCCGCCGCCGCCCGGGCTTCCTGCCGCGCCGCCTGCGTTTGCACGTCGTCGTAATGCAGGGTTTCGGGCGCCTGGATCGACAGCCAGTGTTCGAGCGCCGGGCGAATCGGCTGTAACACGGGAAATTCGCCCCACCGCGCAAACAGCGCCCCCGTCGGCGCCAGCAGTTGGGGCAACTGAATTTCGTCGATCGCCACCAGTTCTCTGGTTTGCCCTGCAGAAACAATCGCCACCGGGTCGGCGAGGTTCATTTCTGCGGGAAAATGTTCCGGGCGCACAAGCCCCGTCTTCTTGAGCGGCTCGATGAACTTTGTAAAACTTGCAATTGCCTCACGCAACCGCATGTCGTCAGCCGCAACCTCTTTCAACTTGGCAAACAGGTCGTCGGGGCTCGGGGCCGCCCCAGTGGCGGGCGACCGCTGGGTTTGAGGCAACAGCCCGAATTCAGTCCGCGATTCAATTGTCGCCTGGGCCAGCACCGGCGCCTGAGCCAGTTGCACCAGGCTTGTCTTCAGTTCATCGGGCAGCCGCTGCAACGGTTGCGGATCGTGCGTGAAGATGAACGGCTGCTGTTCAGCGGCGCGCTCGCGGGCACGCGTCGTGCGGGGCCGGTCGATCAGCTTGAAGTCAATTTGCGCAGCCACTCCATGCGGCGGCTTTTGCTCGAGGCGAAACGGAATCGGCTGCTTCCACGCCTGCACGGAAACAATCAAACCGCCGATGGCCGCGAGGCACACAAACAACCGCAGCAATACGGAGCGGTCTTTCAACCGGGCCCACAGCTCCTGCGTCGGGTTGGATGAAACGCGCAGCGCAACCCCTCGAGAGCCGCGGCCGCGCCTGGTGGCGAATATCGACATGAGAAGTCAACGAACCCGAGTTTTTATTCGACCAACCGATCGGCCTGGCGCCGACACGGTTGCGCTCAACGCTGCGATCTGTGGAATGACCTGGCGCGGCGCAACTGGCGACGGCGAGCGCATTCCCGCAGCCCGGTCAGCCTTTTCGACGCGCACGTGTCGCAGGTTCCGGCTCGTAGGCTCGCACAATTTCGCGCACAAGCGGGTGCCGCACAATGTCGCGCCCCGAAAGCTCAATCGACGACACGCCTGAAATTGACGCCAGGCGGTCAATGGCGTCAATCAAACCGCTGGGCACGCCCTCAGGCAGATCAGTTTGGGTGATGTCGCCAGTCACCACGATTCGCGACCCATTTCCCAGACGCGTCAGAAACATTTTCATTTGCGTCACCGTCGTGTTCTGGCCTTCATCGAGGATGATAAACGTACGATTGAGCGTACGCCCGCGCATGAACGCCAGCGGCACGATTTCGATCACATCACGTTCGATATACCGTTTGACCTGCTCAAAGTCGAGCATGTCGTTCAATGCGTCCAGCAACGGCCTCAGAAACGGGTTGACCTTCGCCAGCATGTCGCCCGGCAGGAAGCCGAGTTTCTCGCCCGCTTCTACCGCCGGGCGAACGAGCACAATCTTCTGTACTAACTCCTGGCGCAACGCGTTCAAAGCCATGGCCACGGCGAGGTAGGTCTTGCCACATCCTGCCGGTCCAACGCAAAAAACCAGGTCGTTCGCGCGAATTGCCTGCACATATTCAGCCTGGCCCGGCGTGCGCGGCGCAACGCGTCGCGCTTTTTCGAACAGGTTAATCGGCTCCGATGTGACCGGCGGCTTAACCCCGTTAACGCCATGCAGCCCGTGGCCCAACACCCCTTGAACCTCGGCCTCGCCCAACGCACCTTGCTTTTCGATGATCGCCTGCAATTCGGCAAACACCTCCAGGCCGCGGCGAATTTGTTCTTCTGTCCCTCGCAGCCGGATCTCGTCGCCGCGAAGCATGACATCGACACCCACCACATCGCGAACCTGCCGCAGATATCGATCCTGAGCGCCAAACAGAACGAGGACGTGATCTTGACTGGGAAGTGGAATCGTGGCTTCGATCATTCGAATACTGACCGGTTCAACCTGGTTCGGGCCAAGAACCCAGCACGCCCTGCGCGTTACAACCATCGCTGACGTACTGATTTCTACCGCTCATTGCGCTCCTGACGTTACCCAGAGTGGCAGCGCAGGGGCGACGACGCCCCCCATGGGCGTGATGATCCGAGCCGTCCAAATTCAGTCCTGGCACTTATTCGCAAGGTCACCCCCGCAGGCCGCCACACACATCAGCCATACCTCAATTATACCTTGCCGACCGCCGAATGCGAGCGTTTTTCACAGCCCCCTCGAATCCGCCGCACCTGCATAAGAAACGACACCCTTTGAATTCCGAGTTCCACGCGAACCTGATCGACTGGCGCCAACCCCGGCACACGCGGCACCTGGCTCACCGCGCCCCACCGCCTGGCTGTCGTCCGAAATCGTACGACGGCAACCACCGGTGCAACACGCGGCAGGATGTACGGTACATGCGAAAAATTGGGGCATCTTAACACATAGTCGGCGCAGGCTTTGCAGCGACTGCATACTTCACTTTCACGCAATCCGACGCGGGTTTCCCTTAATACCATTTCTGGGCGGAATGCTGGATTGTGAGGTGCGGTCATTGCCCTGCGGCCCAGCCATCGCGACGCGGGTCAGCAATGGCGGTGCGTTGACCTGAAGCGGGGTCGATGTGGATCGTGTGTGCGTCGCCCTGTCGAACCGCATACAGGTAAATCTCGTGCCCCATTTCGCGTAACTGTTTCAGGGCGGCGGCGTGGTCGCGATGCAGCCCGGCTTCACACGAAATTCGATCTGGAAACCATTGGTGATGCAGGCGCGGCGAATCGACCGCATCACGCGGCGTCATCTCGAACTCGAGGACGTTCAGCACAACGCAGAGCACCGTATTGATGATCGTGCGCCCACCGGGCGTGCCCGTAATCAGCACCGGCGCACCGTTTTTCATGACGATTGTCGGCGTTTGCGAACTGAGCATGCGTTTTCCGGGGGCAACCTGATTCGCCGGCGTGCCAATCGCCCCACGGCGATCGGTGTAGCCGGGGCGCCAGTTGAAATCGCCCATTTCGTCGTTTAACAAGAACCCGGCACCGCGTACGATCACGCGCGAGCCGTAACTTTGCTCAAGCGTATAAGTATTCGCCACCGCCATTCCGGAAGCATCAATGACGGAAAAATGTGTTGTTTGCGGGCCTGCGTCGGTCAGGGGAATATCGGGCGCGACCTCCGCGCTGGGCGTGGCTTTCAGCCGGTTGATCTCACTCGCGATTTTTCGAGCATAGTCTTTGCGGGTCAGTTTGTCCGGAATTGTTGTAAAATCAGGATCGCCCAGATGCCGAGCACGATCGGCGTAGGCGCGGCGCATCGCTTCGATGCACAGATGCAATGTCTCGGGCGACCAGCGCCCCTGCCGGCGCAAGTCAAAATTCTCCAGGATATTCAGCATTTCGATGAGGCAAATGCCGCCGGCCTGTGCCGGAGGGCAGTAAACGTCGTAGCCCCGAAATGTGCCATGCAGCGCGGGGCGCAAGCGGGCGCGATAATTGGCAAGATCAGCCCGCGTGATCCATCCGTCGCCGGCCTGCATTTCCGCCACGATCTGCCCCGCGATTTCGCCCTCGTAAAACGCATTGGGCCCGTCATGACCGATGCGGTCGAGCGTACGGGCCAAATCGGGCTGAACCAGGCGATCGCCGGCAAGCCATTTTTCGCGGCCCTCATGCTTACCGAGCACACGCTGAAATTCTGCAAACCTTTTTGAGTCGTCGAGAATCGCGTTGAGCGAATCGGCCAGGGGCTGGTTGACGACGAAGCCGTTTCGGGCCAGTGCCGCCGCGGGCGCCACGATCGCTTGCCAACTGAGTTTTCCGTAGGATTGATGGGCAAGCGCCAGTCCGCGAACTGTTCCGGGCACCCCGGCGAGCTGATGGCCCAGTCGAGTCGTGGTCGTTTCAAAACTGTTCTTTCGAGTCGAACTGGGCGCAGTCTCGCGATAGTCGATAACCGCCGGTTCGGCCGCCCCACCGGGTGCGACCAGCATGAACCCGCCACCGCCAATGTTGCCCGCCTCAGGGAATGTCACGGCCAGCGCAAATGCGGTTGCCACCGCCGCATCGACCGCGTTGCCACCCGATTCGAGCGTTTGAACACCGATTTCCGTGGCCAAACGCGAAACGCTCACTACCAGGCCCTTGCGCCCGTTCGCTGAAAGTCCTTCACGCTCGGCCGCCGGCGACGCGGTGGTTCCGACCGTCGCCCATGCGGCGAACCCTACCCCGCACACGTACAGGACACGCACGAAATTTGCCCGATCCGGCTTCAAGACGAGATCCTTTCGATGCGGGGAGACTCCTCGCCTTCACGACGCGCGGCGTCAGGGCCGGCAATGGGAAATTCCAACACGCCCCCTGACAGCCGGCAACGGCCGGTTTCGGTCTCGACGACCAGTGCCCCCGTGGCGTCGATACCGTGGCACGTACCTGCAATCAGCCGACTCCCCTGGTTGACCTGTACAAAACACCCCCGCATCACGCACCGGGCTTGCCACGCCTCGGCTAATGCCGCGTCATGTGCGACGAGTCGGCCCAGGTTGCCCTGCAACCGTTGCAGCAGGTCGACCAAAAAGCCGGTCGGGTCGACCGGGGTCGCGGTCAGATCGTGCAATGAAACGCCGCGGCGCTGGATTTCAGGCGGTGCGCCCGCCAGCGAATTGTTCAGGTTGATTCCCATCCCCAGCACCAGGCGTGAACGGGGCCGGGGTGTGCGGTGCGCGACTTCGACCAGTACACCGGCAAGTTTGCGCGAATCGAGCAGTACGTCGTTCGGCCATTTTAAGCCACATACCAGGCCGGGCCAG
>JAJXXL010000534.1 GCA_021781115.1 Planctomycetota bacterium | reverse complement strand
AGACATGCCCCGCATCGACATTAAATGTCGTCTGCATCGTGCTATGCGGCATGAACGGCTGCACGGCGTCGCTGATCGACGGATTGCGGAGTGTGGTCTGCATCGTCACATCGGCGTAATCGACGCGCACCAGGGCGTGGATTTTGAGCTTCTGTTTCCACAGTTCCGGGTCGATGCCGATCAGTTCCATCTGATCGCTGGAAAATTGCAGCGTCGTAATCTGCTGGTCAAAGTCGTATTCAACGTCGGTGAGCATCGCGTTGATGTTTTCCCAGCCGGTCACGATCTGATTGCCCGCGCCGTCCAGTCCGGTGAAATTGACGCATTTTGACAGCAGACAGAAATCATACACCATGCCGCGAAGAACGCAACCGCCTGTATAAATAATGTCTTTGTGGAAAGCCCAATAACGCTGAGCCAGATAGTTGAACTGCGCCAACCGGCTGGCAATCGTCACCGGCTGGCCGTACTCGTAACCCACGGCCAGCATTTCATCATACAGCAGCAACTCATTGGCCATGTTCGCCACCGTGTACGCCGTGCCGCCGAAGCCGCTGACCGGGTAGCGGGTCTGAACGGTTTCCACGAATGTTGCATACGTGAACTGCACGTCGGTCGGGTCTTCGTAGTTCGGCGCGCCGGGTGCCGGTTTCGGGTTGTACCGATAGATGTAATTGCCCGAACCGAACGTGACGATGCCCAGTCGAGCATCCAGCCGCCAGCCGGTAATCGCCCGCCAGCCGGCAGCCCCCGCGCCCGTCGCTGGCCAGTACCCGAAGAATGTCGGGCTTTCGGTCGTCTCGAAATAGTAATCGTCGTACTGCGCGTCGATCGGCGTTTGCAGCAGCCGGGCCACGTTGCGATTGGCAACGGCAGTAATCTGAAACTGATTCAGGCCCTCGACGTTGCAGCAGGTGGCGATATTGTTTTGCAGCAGCATGCCGCTGGCAATTTTCGTCAGTCCGCCCGCTGACCATGTTGGCGTTTCCTGTTGCAGCGTCGGCGGCCCGAAAAACGCCACTGCCGTTGCCCGCCCTTCAAGCGAACGGTCCAGTTCGAAATGCAGCACCTTGTACGGATTGTTCGCGTGAAAATCGTTGATCGTAATCGTGACGGGCGGGCAGAGCGTGATATCACCGAACTGCCACAGCCGGGTACCAGGTGTCCACAGCAGCCGCCACGCCGGTTCCCAGCGTAACATGCGCTCCATCGCTGACCGCACGCCCTCCGATTCAAACACCATTTTTTCCTGCGGAACATAGGTCAGCAGGTCCAGTTGGGCGATGTTGTACGGCACGCCCGGTGACGGGCAGGCATTGAAATACTGAAGCGGGGCCTGCTGATCGTCGAAGATGGTTTGCATCATCTGGCCCATCGTGTACCAGTCGCCCAGTTCGTAGGCGTAATCATCGTCATTGTCGATCATCGAATTGAACACGGCACGCGGGATCGCCCCCACGCCGCGCAATGGCGGGTCCGTCAACTGCCAGGGCAACGACATAATGGCAAACATCGCCGCGCATTCGTAGGTCGGATCGTAGCAGACCATGTGCACGATATTCGTCGAGTCGCCCGGCGTGACCTGCTCGATAAAGCCCTCGAACAGCGGGTTGGCCGACGAAAAGAACCCGTTGACGTTACTGCCGGTGTCATCCCAGAATCGAATGAAATTTCGGACACCGAGCGGAAACGACTGCTGCGGGGCGTAGCAGTCGAATTCCAGCGCCATGGGATGCGAATAGCCAATCCGCAGCTTGACATGGCACACACCGAGCGTCGTCAGGTTGAGCGGCACGAACGGCCCACCCGGCGACGATTGCAGGTCCATCTTCATGGCCATTATTGCAGCCCCCCGCCCTGAGCACGGGCGCGAGATTGGTGAAGAAGCTGGTTGAATGTCCTTTGCAGTTGATCGATTTCGGCCTGTTGGCGGTCGCTGGCAGGCAGCAATTGGCCGATCAGGCCCAGAAGTTGGGCAAGCATCTGAATTTGCCGGCTGGTGTGCTGTTCCTGCCGGGCAAGGGCGGCGGCCGCGCGGGTCATCGCCGCAGAAACCAGCGGGTCGGTTTCGCTGGCAGCGCTGCCCGGCGCACCGGTGCGCGCGCCCGGGGTGCTGGCCGGGGTTGCCGGCGGTACGGCCGGGCGCGGGGCAATCGCTGCGGCATGAAGCCCGGGCGGCGCCTGCGGAGGGAAGGTCGGCAACGGCACAGGGGCGGTCGCAGCGGCGACGCGAGGCGAAACGCCGCAGCCCGGCGGAGCGGCCGCGTCGGGTGCGATGGACACGCGCGGTGGGGCGAGATTCGTGGGCCCGCGCGGCGTGTTCCGGGGTGGAACCGGCGCGGGCTGGGTCTCCACGGCGGGCGACGATCGCGCCCCAGGTAATGCGGCGACGCCGGTGGGCGCCGGCAGGTCGCCGAGGCGAGGTGCCAGCGCGGCGGGCGCGCCCGGATCCGCCAGGCTGGCATTCGGTTCGTTCACGCTGGTTGCGGCGGGCGCGGCGAGCGGCGTTGCATCGGGCAGCAGGGCGGGGGCATTGGCCGGGGTTTCAAGAACCGCCGCCGCATTGCCCGCCAGGCCGGCCCACGCCGCTGCCAGCCGCTGCGCCTGCAATTCCAGTTGGGCGAATGCCTGCAGCAAGTCGGCCAGCCCGGCGTTCAACGGGTCGAGGCGGGGGGCCAGGGCGGGCGCGGGCGGCCGTGCGGGCAGAACCTGTTCCTGCCCGGCGGGTGAATCGGGCGGGGCTGGTTCCTGAAGCGGGTTGATTTCGGGTAAAGTCATGGGCGCACTTCTTTCAGGGCCAGGTGGGGCGCGCCGGTTACACCGAGGCATACGTCAGGGTCAGGTCGTTGATCATGCTGTCGGGCTTGGTGGCCAGGAAATGCAGCGGCTGCGTGCAGATGTCGTTGATTCCGCCCTGTTCATCGGCGTTGACGAACACGGCTTGGGGAACGTCAATCGTTACCGTATCCCACGTGGTCGCGCCGTTTGTGCCGTTGTTGAGCCCCTTGAGGGCCAACCCCACATCCATCAGGTTGCCGGTCTGGGCACGCCGGTACGCGTCGTAGACGTCGGAGTTTTTCACGGGGGTCATTTGCACGCTGACCAGACGCTGGCTCTTGACGAGAATCGACGGCGTGAAGGAGTTCAGGTATTCGGCCTTGAGGCCATTTTGAATCTGCACCTGAAACGCCTTGAGCAGCACGGGCACGCCGGCGATCGTGAACGTGCAATCCTTGTATTCAAAGCACAAGATGCGGTTGCGGTTGGCCGGCAGCGCCTGGGCCGTGAACTGGCCGACTTCATTTTGCCCCTGCACGTCGAGACTGATCGTGACCAGGCCCGAATCGGCGTCGCCAGCCAGCGTGGCCGAATCGACCCGTAACCCGCTGTGTTGCTTGTTGGCCACGTTGGGGCCTTCGGCCCATTGCGTGCCTTTGCTCCGCGGCGCTTGCAACTCGTAGTCAGAAAACGCCCAGTCGAGCAGGTACTGCGCCAGCGACAGGCCAATGCCCGCGTCGTGCCAGCCGTATAACGGGGCGGCCAGCCGGCCGCGGGGCAGCCCGCGATAGTTGAGCGAACTTTTGCGCTGAAAGCTGCCCAGGTACGGCTGCGGCTGAATTTGCCGCGGGGTGAAATGCACGTCGTAATCGAGCACCGGAATATGCACGTACACGGGCGATGCCGGGAAAACGCCCCACGTCGCCTCGTCGTACACCACGAGGTATTTCAATGACCCCAGAATTTCATTCGCCATGATGCCGCCTCATTAACAGGAAATTGGTCCACCAGTGTCGATGACCCCCGCGGCCAGGTCGCCCCCGCCGCCGGTAGGGCGCGGCCCGGTCAGTCGGCCAGCGGGTCGACCGCCAGCCGCAGGCCCAGCGTCATGCGGGTCTGCACGGCTTTCGTCTTGCGCTCGCCGCCGGTGCGGGTGGGCGTGAACGTGATCGGCCCCAGTTGCCGCGGGTAATAGCCGGTTGCCGCCTTGATAAACGGCACGCCCTGGGCGTTTTGCGACTGAAACAGGGCGTACCCGACCTGCTCGATGAGTTGCTCGGCCAGGTCGAGCCGCCAGTCACGGGTCCACAGCGTCAGTTCGAGCACGAGCGGCCATTGCTGCATCTGGCTGGTCCACCACTCAGGGGTCACGCTGATTGGCAGCAGGGCGAGCGCCGGCAGGTCGGAAAATGCCGGAGAAATCTCGTTCATCAGCGCCATTTCGACATCGAACCGGTAGGTCCGGTTGAACACCGATATGCCGCCCGCCTGCAAGCCGGAGAAATTGTCGAGCGCCTGCCAGACCGCCAGCCGCGCCCCGGTGAAGATCGGCGTCATGCTTGGAACCTCCGCGTGTGAACCCTGTGATATTTCAAGACCCCGCCCGCGGCCCCGCCGCGCCCCGACGCGCGGCGCGGGCGGGGGTTCAAGACGGCCCGTACCCCAAATGCGACCGGCGGTACGGGTAGCCCGGCGACGGATCGTGCGGGTTGCAAGCCCGCGGCAGCCGGGCCGACTCGCCGAAACCATACGGGGGGACGGGGTACACCAGCCCCGGCACGCGCCCGCCCTGGCGGATGCGCTCCAGCTCGGCGAGCGCGAAGTTGCAATCGGCCAGCAATTGCGGCGGCACGTCGCGCCCGCCCTGGCTGACCGCCCGGACCGCGGCGAGATCGACAGCGCGGTCGAGCAGCCACGCATTTGCCGCCCCCCGCGCCTGGGCCGGGTGAATGAACTCGGTCAGTGCGGCGTCGATAATATTACCGGCGTAAATGATGGCCGTGTCGATGTAGGCCGCCCATTCGGAGGCATCAACCACGCCGTCATTGTTGCGGTCGCCAACGAAACTGACGCCGTTAACGGTCAACCGGTTTTGCACATCGGTTTCGGCACAGTATTCCACGGTGGTGAGCATGTCGCTGCGCTCCGGTGGTCAGAGTTCAGTTTTCGGTGTTCAGTGACGGATGTCCGGTTGTGCTGCCGCGGGCGGCGGCACAACCGGCGACAACAGTCACCCCGGCTGCGTCAGGCGCTGAACAGGGTGGGTTGCCAGATGGCGTTGGGGTCGGCGAAATGCAGACCGAACTTGTCACCCATGTACAGGTACAGCGTCACGGGGTCGTCGATCAGGCGGGCGTAGCTGAACGGGCCATAGAACTTTTCCATGTTGCCCAGTGCCGCCTGCCAGTCGTTCACGAGCGACAGGTCTTTGGGCACCAGCGTGCTGCCTTGCGTGGCGCGGACCCACGGGTCGCGGGGGTCGGCGGTTAAGAAGCCCTGCGTCGTGGGAATGAAGTCGTGCATGTTTCCGTCGGCGCCGCGGTATTTGCCGCCGTAGAAATGCCAGTTCAACCCCCACAGGTTTTCAATCACGTCGCCCTGCAGCACGGTCGTAATCATCGCCTGGTTGCGCTTGGCCCAGTCGTTGAACTGCGTGTTGTTCCGCAGGCTCGACTTGTGGTTGGGGTGCAGCCAGATGTCAGTCGGCGGGGCGGCGTTCAGCAGTTGCGCCTGGTTGCGAATCAAGTCGATCTGGTCGCCAATCAGCGCTGCCGAATTGTCCCACAGCGTGCTGATGATGCCGCCCAGGTTTCCCTGGTTGGCCGCCGGCACGCCGAACGATGCAGAAATCACCGCGTTCGTGCTGTTTTCCAGCACCTGGCCTTGCGCGTTGAGGTACACGACGCCTTCCACCAGCGTCTTCGCCAGCACAACCTCCTTGAAGATTTTGTGGCGTTCGGCGAATTCGTCGAAGACCCGCGAAACGGTGGTGCGGCCCATGTCTTGAATCGCCAGGCTGTCGGGTTCGCGCAGGGCGTTCAAGGCTTCGCCCGGCAGCGGCACCTTATTGAATGCGCAGAACAGGCTCGCGTTGCGGGCATTCGCCGGGCCGGGCGTCAGCACGTGGGCTTCGGCCCCCGGCTGGTTGCCGGGCGCCGGGTCCATCATGGCCGGGTAGAAGATCAGGCTGTAGTCCTGGCCCTCGATGGGCCGCGGGTTTTGAAAATACGCTTCCGTCAGAAAATACCGCCGCGCGCCGTCGCGCTGCGCGTAGCTCGCGGTGAGCACGCGGGGGTCGAGCAGGTTTTTGAAGGCCATCATCGACATTGCACATCACTCCTTGAGAAATGAGGAATCGTTGCCAGCTCCAGCAGGCGCTATCGGCCACGGCCTCTGTCTGACAACTGACAACTGACAACTTCAGTCACACTTGCCCGGCGCTGTCGGCGAACTGGATCTGTTGCAGCATGTTGCCGGTGTCGCCGCGAATTGCGGCGAGGTCGCCCAGGCATTTGTTGGGGTCGACCAGTCCGGCAATCAGCAGGTCGCCGAACGGTTTGTCGCGCCAGATGCCGTCGAGGTCTTTCAGCTTGACGAACTGGTTGAGAATGCCCCGGCAGATTTGCGAGCCATCGGTGGTGTTCACCGCCTGGCCGCTGGTCCACGTTTCGGCACTGGCCAGCGTGAGCGTGTTCGTGCCGTAGTTGATCGCGGTGATGGCGACGAGTGCGCCGCCGTTGATCGAAACCTGGTCGCCCACTTTGAACGCGGCGGCGTTCACGACGACCAGCGTGGTCGAACCGGTTCCGGCGCCATTGGCCGTCGTGCGTTTGCAGGGAACCCAGGTGGCGCTGGCGGTCACGCGGGCCAGCGGCCAGCCTTCGCGGAGTTCATCTTCGAAACCGGTGTTGCCGCCGTCGCAGGCCAGCGTCGAGTCGATGACCCCGCGGCCACGAATGACCCCCGCTTCCGAAACGAGGCATTGCCGCGGATTGGCCGAAATACCAGGGTATTGGCCAGGGTTGTTCAACATGGTTCAGGTCTCCGAAAAAAAGTGTCAGATGGGAACGATTCAGTGTTCAGTTTTCAGTGAGTGACAGGGATCCGCGCGCCGAGCGATTTCGCGGCTGCGGCGATTTGCTCGGGCGTCAGCGGGGGGGAGACGCCGTTCACGTCGGGCGGCGTGCCGTCGGCAAACCGCTGGGCCTGCCGGCTCAGGTCGACCATTTGCAACTGGGCAAACGGGGCGAGAATCGACAGGTCGTAACCGGTCTTGGCACCGGTCGCCTCCAGTTGCAGGCGCGTTCGGGCGTCGATGCAGCCGGTGGCGGCGAGATGCTTCAGTTCCTCAAGGAATGGCTGCCGCGACTGACCCTGTTTGAGCTGCGCCACTTCGACCGACAAGTCGCGCACCGCCTGAACGATGGGCGCCAACTGCTGCCCGAGCGTGTTCGACAGCGACCGGCCCATGGTGGCCGTGGGGTCGATAACCAGTGCTTCGGCGCCCGTGCCGAACCCGGCGTCAGCGCGCGCCTGAGCGCCGTCGTCGGGCTGAGCGAGAATCGACACGATCAGGTCGAGCGCGTCATTGAAGTTGTCGGCGGTGACGTCGTCGGGCAGCGCCACGTTCTGGTTGGCCAGCAACTGGTTGACCGCCGCTTTGGTACGTTCAAAATCAAGGGGCATCGGTTGTTTCTCCTGCAAAAAAAGGTCTCGAACAAACAGTGACAGGTCTTTGTGAAACGGCCCCTGCCCGGCGACGACCGGCTGATCGACCACCGCGACATGCAGCAGCAGGATCGGGTACACGCGGCCGGCGCCGTCGGTGAAATCGTCCATCACCCGCACCGAGGCTTTCATGGCCGGGTTGCGGAGCCGATCGGCGTCGGCAGGGGTCACGTAGGCCGTCGCCCACAACACGTCGCCCGAGGCCAGCACCTGGTCGAGCGGGGCGATGCAATCGCGGGCATCGACGGCAATGCTGCCCGGCGCGCCATGCCCCCAGCAGAGGTTCACGGCCACACCGTTGGCCTGGGCGGTTGCGAAATTGGCGGCGATTTGGGCCAGCGTTCCGGGCGTTACGTCCCACCAGATCGGAGCGCCCTGTTCGGTCGCGCCCACCTGCCAGCGGCCCGTGCGGAGCACGTCTTTGACGACGCGCGTGCGGGGCGCTGCGGGGTCGGCCAGTTGCTGGGCGCGGGTGAACCGGGCCGGAGCCAGCGCGGGAATCGCTGGCAGTTTCAAGCTGTGCCCCACCGCCAGAAATGGCGCCTGGGGGCCCTGGCAGAAGGCGAAATCGCACGGAGCGCGCGGCATGGCGAGGGGTTCCCTTGCGCCGGGCGCAAGGCAAACGGCCCGGCGGCGCTTGAACCGCGGCGCCGCCGATCATGGCGGTTGCGGTCGAAACGCCGTCGGGCCGGGTGGGGCCACTCGTGACGGCTGGCTGGTTTTGTCGAACGCCTGAATTATTGCCGGAGGCGCAGGACAGTCAACCCGATTTTTTTTAAAAATATTATTTAAGAGTTATCAGGCCAGAGAGACGCGGGGTTACACCCGCAACTCTTCGCCCGGCCCTGCAAGGGCGGCGGCGTGCGCCTGCCGCAGCGGTGCCACCACCTGTTCCAGAAACGCCTCGACCTGTTCGGGCGCCCGCCCGATATACTTCATCGGGTCGAGCGCCCCCGCCAGGTCGACCCCGCTGAACGCCGCGTCGCCCGCCAAGCGGTCGAGCAGGTCATTGGCCCGCCCGAACTCCTTGACTTCGCGGGCGGCGGCGTGGCTGTGCACGCGGATCCGCTCGTGCAGTTCCTGTCGGTCGCCCCCGGCCGCGGCCGCCGCCATCAGAATGTTTTCCGTCGCCATGAACGGCAGTTCGGCCATTAACCGGCTGGCAATGGTTTGGGGGTACACCACCAGCCCCTCGACCACGTTGCGATACAGAATCAGCACCGCGTCGATCGCCAGAAACGCTTGCGGCAACGTCAGCCGGCGGTTGGCGCTGTCGTCGAGCGTGCGTTCCATCCACTGGACGGCGGCGGTCTGTTCGCCGCTGTGCACCAGGCTTTGGGCAAACCGGGCCAGCCCGCAGATTCGTTCGGCCCGCATCGGGTTGCGCTTGTACGCCATGGCCGAAGAACCGATCTGTTTTTCTTCAAACGGTTCTTCGAGTTCCTTGAAGCTTTGCAGCAGCCGCAAGTCGGTTGCCGCCTTGTGCGCCGACTGGGCCACGCCGCCCAGCGCCCCCAGCACCTGCGCATCGAGCTTGCGGGTGTAGGTTTGCCCCGTGACGGGAAAGACCTGCTCAAACCCCATCTTGCGGGCCACGCGGCGGTCAAGCTCTTCGACGCGGGCGTGGTCGCCACCGAACAGTTCGAGAAAGCTCGCCTGCGTGCCGGTCGTGCCCTTGACGCCGCGAAATCGCAACGTCGCCAGGCGATGTTCGATTTCCTCGAGATCCAGCACGAGGTCGTAACACCACAGCGCCGCCCGCTTACCCACGGTTGTCGGCTGCGCCGGCTGCATGTGCGTATAGCCCAGGCAGGGCAGGCGGCGGTGCCGGCCAGCGAACGTGGCCAGCCGGTCAATGACCACCGCCAGCTTCGCCCGCAGCATTTCCAGCCCGGCCCGCATCAGCAACAGGTCGGTATTGTCGGTGACGTAACAGCTCGTGGCCCCCAGGTGAATGACCCCCCGGGCCGTGGGGCAGCGATCGCCATACGCGTGGACGTGCGCCATCACATCGTGCCGCAAGGCACGCTCGTGCCGGCTGGCGGCGGCAAAGTCGATGTCATCGATCGCCGCCCGCAGTTCGGCGATTTGCGCCGGTGAAATGTTCAGCCCCAGTTCGGCTTCGGCTTCGGCCAGGGCGACCCACAGCCGCCGCCAGGTCGAATGCCGGCGCTGCGGCGACCAAAGCCCGCGCATTTCGCGCGAGGCGTACCGGCTGATCAGCGGGTTGTCGTATTCGTCGTGGCTCAAAATGGTTCACTCAGCAGGCGGGGGCGAAGCGGCCGGTTGCGACCGAAAGGCGCCGTTTAGTGGCCAGCCGCAGGCCGTTTCGAGTATAACAATCGCCGCGAAGGAATCGAATGGGGGCGACACACACTTTCAACCTGCCGGGAATTTTGACATGACACCGCTCGAATCGCTGATTGCCTCCGGAACCAAGCTGTGGCTCGACAGCATTGACCCCGATCTGGTGGCTGTGAACCGCAAACAGGGGGCCACCGGGGCCACGTCGAACCCGATCATCGTGTCGGACCTGATCAAGACCGGCCGTTTCGACCGCCAACTGCTCGAACTCATGCAGCAGGGTCTCGACGACGATGCCGTTGCCTGGCAGGTGACCGACCAGCTCGTGCGGCAGGCCCAGCAGGCGTTCGCCGCGATCAACGAACAGACCCGCGGCAACGACGGCTATGTCAGCTTCGAACTCGACCCGCTGCTCGAAGACCTGAATTGCCAACTTTCGACGGCCCAGCGCTCAGCCCGGTACATCGAGCTGGGCAAACACTGGGCGGCGGGCCACACCAACCGCATGATCAAGGTGCCGGCCACGCCCGGCGGGCTGGGGGCGCTCGAAGAACTGGCCGCCGCCGGCATCACGCTGAACGTCACCCTGATTTTCAGCCAGCGGCAGTATCATGCGGCCCGCGAAGCGGTGTGGCGCGGCGCGCAGCGGCGGCCGTCGCTCGAACGGTTCAAATCGGTGTACAGCATTTTCGTCAGCCGGATCGACGTGTACACGAAGCAGCACCTGCCGCAGCTTTCGGCGGCGGCCCAGGGCCAGGTGGGCATCGTGAATGTCAAGCGGCTGTGGCGTGAAAATGTGACCTGGTGGAATGACAAGCGACTGCCGCTGCAACAGGAGATCATTTTCGCGAGCACCGGCACAAAGGACCCGGCCGAATCGCCCGACAAATACGTCGCCGCCCTGGCCGGTTCTGACATTCAAACGAACCCCCCCGCCACAAACGCCGCCGTGCAGCAACTGGCGGGCAAGACCTTTACGCGGCAGGTCGACCAGTTTCCGCCCGCCGAAGTGCTGGCCGAAATCGACCGCGAAGTCGATTTCACGAAGCTCGAGGAGACGCTGATGAGCGAAGGCCTCAAGAAATTCGCCGACCCGCAAAAAGCGCTGCTGAAACTGATCGCCGACAAGCGGCAGGCGCTGCACACGGGCGCGAACGGTTAACGGGCGGCGGCAAGTGTCGGCGGGCGGGAAGCCGGCATCGCTCGCCGGCTTCGCCGGGTGCGGTGGACCCCATTGTTCGGACCACCAAACGCAGTTTCTTAGATAGCGCCGCTCAGCGGCCTGCCAGCCTCTTCACAAGGCTGGCGCGGACGCCGCGTGGGTACGATGCGCTCGTCTCACCAAAGACGCCCACCCATTTTAGCGCGAAACTTCATTACATTTTTCGCCGGGCGGTTCGGTGGTACACCTCGGCCGGCGTGCGGCGGTCCAGCGATTGGTGTCGCCGCTCCTGGCGGTAAAACCCGAAATGCGCCGTAGCTGTCGCCAAGTTGCCCGAGTTCAACTGCAATCGCTTTTTTTCAGCAAATATCCTAACGCACACAAGAAGCGTAGCCACAGCAACCACACAATCAGGACGCTGATTATCGCAACGAACCCGCGCCAATGTTCGGCGCATTTTTTATGAGCCCTTGCATGTCGACGTGAGTCAACACGGGAATGCCTCCGAATCGTATGGGAACTCGGCGGCGGCATTTCGTTGGCAGGAAATGCGGCACGCGTCGAGCCAAACGGCACCCGTCGATCAGCAAATACGAGCGCGGCTTTCGCTCACTCGTGGGCCGCGCCCGCAATCGGCAGCGGTTCGCCGAGCAGGCCGGGTTGTTCGCGGGCGAGTTGCCGCATGTCTTCGTTGATGCGCATCGAGCAGAATTTCGGGCCGCACATCGAGCAGAACTTGGCGCTTTTGAAGGTTTCCTGCGGCAGCGTTTCGTCGTGCATCTCGCGGGCCATTTCGGGGTCGAGCGACAGCCGGAACTGTTCGTTCCAGTCGAACTCGTAGCGGGCCTTCGACAGGGCGTCGTCGCGGTCGCGGGCACCCACGCGGTGGCGGGCAACGTCGGCGGCGTGGGCCGCGATTTTGTAGGCGATCACGCCGGCGCGCACGTCGGCCGCGTCGGGCAGGCCGAGGTGTTCTTTGGGAGTCACGTAGCACAGCATTGCCGCCCCATGCTGGCCGGCAATCGCCGCGCCGATGGCGCTCGAAATGTGGTCGTAGCCCGGGGAGATATCAATCACCAGCGGGCCGAGCACGTAAAACGGCGCGCCGTGGCAGACTTCGATCTGCCGCTGGATGTTCATGGGGATCTGGTCCATCGGCACGTGGCCGGGGCCTTCGATCATGACCTGGTTATTCTTGGCCCAGGCCCGCAGGGTGAGTTCGCCCAGGGTTTCGAGTTCGGCGAACTGGGCTTCGTCGGAAGCATCGGCCAGGCAGCCGGGGCGCAGGCCGTCGCCCAGGCTCCAGGTGACGTCGTACTGGTACATGATGTCGCACAGGTCTTCGAAGTGCGTGTACAGCGGGTTTTGCAGGCGGTGGGCCATCATCCACTGGGCCATCAGCGACCCGCCCCGGCTGACGATGCCGGTGATCCGCCGCAGCGTCTTGGGCAGGTGCTCGCGCAGCACGCCGGCGTGCAGGGTCATGTAATCGACCCCCTGGCGGGCTTGGTGCTCGACCATGTCGAGCATGTTCTGGGGGGTGAGGTCGAGAAAGTCCTTGAGGTTTTGCGCGACCTGGTACACGGGCACCGTGCCGATCGGCACGGGCGAAACGTCGATCAGCGCCTGGCGAATCGTGTCGATGTTGCCGCCGGTCGACAGGTCCATGACCGTGTCGGCCCCGAAGTGCACGGCGGCGTGCAGCTTTTCGAGTTCGCCGTCAATGTCGCTGGTGACGGCGCTGTTGCCGATGTTGGCGTTGATCTTGCAGGCCGAGGCAATGCCGATCGCCATCGGTTCCAGGCGCTTTTTCAGGTGCACCTTGTTCGCGGGAATGACCATCCGCCCGGCGGCCACCTCGTCGCGAATGAGTTCAGGGGCGAGCTGTTCGCGGCGGGCGACAAATTCCATTTCGGGGGTGGTTTCGCCCCGTCGCGCGGATTCGATCTGGGTCATGACGTCCATCGCTTTCTTCGCAAAGAAAAAATTGCCGCGCGGCGGCGGAGATTTCCAGAAGATTCGGCCAACCTGCCCTTCAGTATCGTAGTTGGCGACCCTAGAATGTCAACGCAGGCCCGGGCCGCCGGGCGCAACCAGATCAGACAGGAGCCAGGCTTCATGGGATACGACGTGTACGGCGTGGGGAACGCGCTGGTCGATGTGCAGGCCCGCGTCAGCGACGCGGTGGTCAGCCGGCTGGGCTACCCCAAGGGCATCATGACGCTTGTCGACGAACCGACGCAAGGCCGCGTGCTGGCCGAACTCGATGGAACCGCGATCAACCGCTGTGCGGGAGGCTCGGCGGCCAACACGGTCATGGCCCTGGCCGATTTTGGCGGCCGGGGGGCGTACACGGGCAAGATCGGGCGCGACGCGCTGGGCGAGTTCTGCCTGAGCGACATGCGCGACATGGGCGTGAAGATCGACGTTACTGCTGCGCGCGAACCGACCGGCGCCTGCGTGATTCTGATTACCGAAGACGCCCAGCGGACCATGCTGACCCACCTCGGTGCCTCGGCGCAGCTCAGCCCCGACGACATCGACGAACAGGCCGTGCGGCAGGCGAAGTACGTGTACATCGAGGGTTATCTGTTCAATGGCGATACGACGCGGGCGGCGGCGCTGCACACAATCGAGCTGGCCCAACGCCACGGGGTCAAGGTGGCCTTTACCGTTTCCGACCCGTTTTTGATTCAACTGTATCGCGACGAATTCTGGCGGCTGATCGAAGGGCCGGTCGACCTGCTGTTTTGCAATCTCGAAGAAGCTCGCAGCCTGACAGGGTTGCACGATGCCGTCGATTGCGCCCAGGAGATCCATAAACATGCCGAAAACGTGGCGCTAACGCTGGGGCCCAACGGGTCGATTCTGATGCATAACGGCGAGGCGATTGCCATTTCGGGCGTCGAAGTTGAAGCGATTGACACGACGGGCGCGGGCGACATGTACGCAGGCGCCATTTTGTACGGCATTACCAACGGACTTTCGTGGCGGCAGGCGGGGCAACTCGCCTCACACGCCGCGGCCCGCATTGTGGCGCAACTCGGGGCGCGGCTGCATCGCCGCTTCACCCCTGCCGAAATTGCCGGGTTCCGGGCCTGAACCAGGCGGCCCGCCTCAGTGGGTGGGGCTGGCCCGCGGCTGTTCGCGGGCCGGTTTGGGGCGCAGCCCCAGGCTTTGACGGTACACGTCGCGAAACTTTTCGACGCCCACCGCCTCGATCAGAGCTTGCCAGCGGGTGGCGGCCTGAGCCAGCCCCGCGGCGGCTTCAAGTTTGCCTGCCAGCACGTCGGTTAACGCGTCAGACAGCGCCTGGCGAAATTCGGCCCGCCGAGGCACCGGCAATTCGGAGACCAGTTCGCTGTCGCGCAAACTCGCCGCGACCGCCTGGGCGAATTGGCTGCGTTCGTGCCCCTGCAACTCGCCCCCGCACCATGCGCCGGCCTGGGCCAGTTGCGATTCGCGACATAGGCTGGCCGTGCCGGGTGGCAGCGCGGCAGACCATTCCGGGGCGCAGGTTTTGATCACAGCATTCCAGGCGGCGGCGATCTGCGCGGGGGGGCCGTGTGCAGAAACGCCGATCGCCAACCCGCCAAACCCGGCCAGCGTCACCTGGTGGGGGCCGCCATCGGCGGGAACCTCCCACGCCTGGCGCGAGGGGTTGAACACCTTGTCGACCCCGGGCAGCCGGCAGAACCCGGCCACGAGATTCGCGGGGCGCAAAGGTTCGGCAGCCGACGGTTTCGCCTGCTTCGCGGCGGCAAACGGGGCCGGTTGCCAAACCGGCCCGTTTTCGTAGGCGACGGCCAGGGCGGCGCGGCCCGAAAAAAACTCGCGCCGGCAATCGTCGGGGTTGTAATCGAGCACGGCGGGCGACATCTTGCCGAGCGCCAGGCGGGCATCTTCGAGAGCTTGTGTAAAGCCGGCGTGCCCAATCAGCGGGGCGCCCGTTTCAATGTCGAACAGGCACGAGAAATGGCCGGGGTGCCGGGCATACGACACAGCCCGTGCCAGAAACATCGTCGTCCGGAATTCGGCGCTCCACGGTTCGACGGCGGTCAGGCCGGGGGCCCACACGTCGAGCCGTTCGAGCAATACCTGGTAATCGCGCCAGGTGTACGGCGGCGGCAGCCCGGCCTGCTTGAGCAGGTCGGCGCGGTAGTAACACACCAGCACCGGGCAATGCAGCGGCGCGATCGCTGCCGCCCCCTGCCACGAACACGCGCTTTCACGCAAACCCTGAAAAATGTCGCGCCAGGCCAACTGGTCGTCGGCCAATACGGGCCCGGGGATTGCCGCCAGTGCGCCGCCGCTGGCGATTTCGGCCAGGTTCGCCAGGGGAAAGACGACAAGCGCGTTCTGATCGAATGCCTGCGACATGCCGAAAGCCGGTTGCGAAGCGTCGATCGCGATTTCGTGCAGTCGGCAGGTCGCGCCGGTTTGCGCGCCCCAGTCGTTCAGAGCCAGCTCCCAGGCTGCGGGAAACCCCCAGCCCGCCGGCGTGGCGACGTGCAGATCCAGCCCTTGAAACGGGCGATCGGGGCCGGCCGCGGGTTCATTCGAAGTGCACCCGGCGATGCCGAACAGAATCACGATGGACAGGGCAATATCGAGTTTGACCACGGGGCGGGCTGCCAGGGGGTGCGACGGACGAGTGCGATAAACGCATGTTGCCGGAAACGCCGGCATTTGACCGCCGACACTCACATTACGCGAAAAGCCAGGCCAGTGCTGGAAATGTCATGCACCGGCAAACGCAGCTCAAGCCGGCGAGCGCCGTGCGACCACTCGCCGCACTGCGCTACCAAATGAACTCCTGCACGATCCAGGCCTGACCGCCGATGAATTTCACGGGCACGCGCAGTTCGGCCTTGCCGTCAGATGACCAAACCACGGGCGCCACCGACGATTCGATGCGCGTGGTCCATTCGCCGTCGATCAGAAAGGTACCATGGCCTTTGGAATCGATCGTGCGCCCGGCGGCGGCACGATACCACACCCGTTCAGCATCGCCCGAGAGGATCAGCGTACGCTTCAGGGTCGGAAATTTCGAGCCGGCCGTCGGGCCGATGGCGGTCGAAAAATCTTCGACGCGCACGCCGGCCAATTCATACAGAAAGGTGGGGCGGCCGTCGGCGGTCAGGCGGTAGCCGCGAAACTTTTCGCCCAGCGCCTTGCCCGGTTGCGTGGGCCAGGGCGACGGGTCAGATTCGAGCTGCGCGAAGTTGGGGCCGGCGGGCAACCGCAGGAGGTTGTCGCCCAGGGCGGGCTGAAACCCTTCGCCGCGGCCCGTCCAATGCCGTGAAGCGTCAATGAATTTGCCGTGCCAGATGAGCGCCAGCCGCAAGTCGTTGGCGTCGAACGCCAGGTTGGCGTGTTCGGGGTAGCCCACGCCAATCGCCCGCGGGCCGGCCCCCTCGATGAAGTTCCGATACATCACCGCTTCCTTGTCGGCGACCAGTTCGACCGGGTCGCGGGCCAGCCCTTCAGGCACGCCCGCGCTGCCTCCGTCGGACAGGTACAGCCACACCGCTTCGATCTGCCGGGGCGTGTCGCCGTCGAGCACCGTTTTGAGCTGGCTTACGCCAAACGGCCACGCAGACGGCATGCGCGTGCCGGGGCGAAACTCCTGCGGGTTGACGATGTACTGATGAAACCAGTCGCGGCGGAGGCGGGTGGTCATTGTGGTCAGGTCGAGCGCCTGCACGCCGGTTGCCTGGATACCCCGGAAATTGTGGCACTTGATGCAGCCGAACGCCTTATCGCCCACCATGAACCGGCCCATCGCCTTGACGTGCCGCAACGGGTCGCTGAATTCGACGGCGGGAACAGGTTCGAGCTTGTCGAGTGCTTCGAAGGCCGGAATGGCCGCACCCACGTTCGATTCGCCGAAGCGCGGCATGCGCGTGAGCATATACGGCCGATCCTTGGCCCCGTTGTTCATCACATGCTTGAACCAGTTGGTGGTCAGTTTGGCGCCTACGCCGTTCAGCGGCGGCGGCAGGCGGCCCTCGTCGCCCATTTCCTTTTGTGTCGTTTCAAACAGGGCGTTACGCGCCTCTTCGGGCCCGCCCTTGCCGTCACGCTGATGGCAGGTGTAACAGTTGAAGGTCGTCAGCACGTGCGACAGCACGACCTGGGGTTCGGGCGGCGCCGCGTCGGGAAAGCCGGCCTGCAGAGCCGACGCCAACGACGCCTGTTGCGCGGCGTTCAGGTCGTAATGGGGCAGGCCCCGCACGGCCGCTGCGGCCATACACCCGCCCGCCGATTTCAACTCGGCCAGCGAACGGGCCGACAACTTCGAGGCGATCGGATGCTGCTTTTCCTGGAGTTGATGGCAATTGGCGCATCCCACGGTCGCGAACAGTTCGGCCCCCCGGGCGGCCAGCGCGGGGTTCAGGGTGAACGCGGCAGGCTCGGCGGCTGCCGAATCTGCGGGCGGCTTGATGGGCGCGGGGTTGGCGGTCATTTGCACGAAGTTCGCGGCCGGTTGCCGCGGCAGGCCGGGGCCTTCGATTTCGACCTGCAACTCGACACCGCCGCCGCCGTTGAACACGGCAACGTGCAGCGGATGCATCCCTGCGGTGAGCCGCACCGACGCTGACTTTTCAGAAGGCGCATGAATGCCGTCGTTATTGACGGCCAGTTTTCCGTCGAGGGCCAGGTGGCTGCCGTCGTCTGACGTTACGTGGAACGTATAGTCGCCCTCGCGGTCGATTTTCAGGAAACCGTCGAAGGTCATGGCAAAATCGTTGGTGCGCTGCGCCAGGCCCACGTCAAACCCGGCCGATTGACCTTTTGCCTTGGGAGTCAGCCCGTCAAATTTGGGGAGTTCGTTCCACGAACCTTCGTAATACGCGAAATTCAGGTTGGCCGCCTGTTCAGGCGGCTGCAAATCTTCGAGCAGGTAGTGCGCGACATTGCGGGCTTCGTCGCCTGAGAGATTCAAACCGGGCATTCGCCCGCCGGGCCGCACCTTGAGCGGATCCTGCAGGAAGGTGGTCAGGCCAGGGATGGAATACTTCTCAGACAGTTGCCCGAGGGGAATCGACGTGGCCAAAACCGGCGCCTGGGCAGTGCGCGCACCGTGGCACGCCACGCAGCCCACCTTGTGAAACAGGGCGTTGCCCGCCGAGGCTAACTTGCGATCGACCGGTTTGTGCGAGACTTTGCCGGTCGCCGCCAGAAACTGCACCAGCGCCTCGACTTGTTCCTGCCGTTCGGCTTCGGGGGTGGCGGCCAGCAGGTCGGGCATGGTCGTGCCCGGTTTGACCGCATGTGGGCTGGCCAGAAACCGCCGCAGGTACGCGGGGTTCACGCGGCTGCCCACGCCGTCAAGAATGGGCGCCGGCTTGCGCAGTACGCGGCTGTCGACATTGGCTCCGCCGCGGTGGCACGACGTGCAGTTCAATTCTCCCAGCAGCAGGCGACCGCCCTCGGCCAGATCAGCCCCCTCGACGGTGTAAAATCGTTCGAAGCCGGGAATCAGCGGGTGGGCATCGGCGGCCAGCGCGGGCGTGGCGGCCAGCACCACGCACGCCATCAGCAAACCGGCACGGTGAACACGCCGGGCGGGCAATCGGGCGGAAATCAAGTTCGTCTCCCTGATTCAATTCCTGGTCTAAAATGATGGTCTTGCGGGCCGGCACGGCACATGGTGCCAAGATTCCATTCACCGGTTTTTTAGAGCCGTATATAGTCGCCGATCGCAGTGCGTGGCTCAAGTGAGATTCAACTCCGCCTTGCGTCGATTTTCTGTTTGCGCCATCGTGCCGTCGCGTTTACCCGAAGAAATGCCTGACGAGGACCAACGCAATGGATGGCGGAATCTTCGATCCGCTCGACTACCGCAATGTCGCGGTCAGTGTCGTCGGCGCAATGCTCGCACGCCCGCTGAGCCGGTTACCGCCTCGGGAATCTTTTTCCGGTGGTGGAGTGTACGTGAGCTACTTCAAAGGTAAATTTCCAGCGTATAAGCGGATCAGTGGCACGGATGTGCCGATTTATGTCGGGAAGGCTGTACCCCCCGGTGGACGCATCGGCGCCGAAGTTCCGATTGGCGATGATCCGGATTCACTGCCAATGATAGAGCCGAATCCCGGGACAGTCCTTTACAAACGGCTATGTGAACATGCAGAAAGCGTGTCGGCGGCGGAAAACCTTCGCGACGCAAAATCCTCATGTCGCTATCTGGCAGTGACACCCGTTTGGATCGTGTTTGCAGAAGAAATCCTGATCCGTCGATTTCGCCCTTTTTGGAATCTGTTCGTCAAGGGCTTTGGAAACCATGACGTCGGCAAAGGCCGGCATAACCAACGAAGATCTGATTGGGATGAAGTCCATCCCGGGCGAAAATGGGCGACGAAATGCAAGCCGGCGCTCAGACGGCCAAACGAGATTATTGCGTCGATCAAAGCAAACGATGCGCAGGAAGCTGTCGTTCGCAGCAATCGCCATTGCGGCAAATGATCCAGAAGCAATGCCGCTTGCGGGCATGGTGCGCCGTTTTCCATTTCGTCGATGTCATGGGGCCGTTGCGAATCTTGACGATCAGATCGCACACGGTAAACCCCGCCGCTTCGGCCATGCGCATGAAGTCGCAGTGCGCCCAGCGCGACTTATGGCTGTTGACCATATCGGTGATCTTGGCCAGCAGCAGGCCATCGGGTTTCAAGACCCGCTGGGCCTGTTCGAGAAACGGCGGGTAAAGGTAGCTCAGGCTCCAGCCGTGCCCCTTGCCGCATTCCATCGTCGCGCCAAAGTCGACATCGAATCGCTTGACGCTTTTGTCTCGACCTTGCGGCCCGACATGCGGCGGGTCATATACCACGACGCCGAATTTATTCGAGGGCACGCCCGCCATGACGCGGTTGTCGGCCACGATCATCGGCTGGTGCCGCGGGTCGATGTCCATCGAAACGACCTTGCGGGCCGACCCTTTCCAGAATCGACCCGCATTATAGGTCGCGTCGAGGATCGGTTCCGGCTTGATCGTCGCGTAAAAAGCCAGCATCGCTTCGATCAGTTCGCCGTCGCTGCGCTCCCACACGCTGCTCAAGGGCGCGTAGGTCGAACCGCCGTCGAGCGGCGGGGCCGTTCCGTTCGCGCTCAACTCAGCTTTCATGGCGGACCTCTGTATTCAGGATGCCGGGGGCCCTAATTCTAAGGTCAACCGAGCGTGAGGCACAAGCCGTCGCGCCGGGATTTCGCCGGCTGCGGTCGAGTCAATTCTTGAACGCCGCCGCCGGTACTTTGATGGCGCCCAGATCGGTGGT
>JAJXXL010000545.1 GCA_021781115.1 Planctomycetota bacterium | reverse complement strand
ATATCCGGTTTCCCACGTTGCGCCGCACGGCGACCGTTTCGCCCGCTGGCGCGGCAACGCCGACCAATCGCATGACATACCGCGGTCAGACATGGACGTCTGTGTGGCTGGCTCTCGCCCTTGCGGGTTGTGCTGCGCGCGGCGATCGCGAGCTTCTCGAAAGCCGCCTGCGCGAGCAGGAAGACGCGCTGGCCCGCGCCGAACAGGATCTCCAGGCGACCCGCGCTGAACTCAAGGTGGCTGCACGCGAAGTCGACGCGATGCGCAAGGAGCGGCGGTCGCCCGCCCTGCTCGCCGAACAGGCCCAGGTGCTGTACCAGGTCGAATCGGTGCGGTTCAACAACCTGCTTACCGCCGGGCGCGACCTTGACGGCGAACCGGGCGACGACGGCCTGTCGATCGTACTCACGCCGCTCGATGCCGACGGCGAACTCCTCAAGCTGCCCGGCATTGTCGAACTCGAACTGCTCGACCTGGCCTTGCCGCACGACCAGCAACAGGTGGGCACCTGGAAATTCAGCGCCGAAGAAACGCGCACGCACTGGCACCGCGGGCTGGTCAGTTCGGGGTATCTGTTTGAAGTGCCCTGGAAACGTCGCCCGCAGTCGAAAGACCTCACCCTGTACGCCCGGTTCACCACGCCCGACGGGCGGCGGTTCAACGCCACGCAGCAACTCGCCATCGTACTGCCCGACAACTCCGCGCCCCCGTTGGCCGGCTCGGCGCATGAATCGCGGCGGCCGGTGCGCCCGGCAGCATACCACGAGCCGGCGACGGCACGCCCCACCGCCCGCCCGCCCGTGCGGCCTCAAAAACCTGCGGCGCCGGTGCACACGTCTGACGGCTACGAACTCAACGCCGTCCCGCAGTTGCGGTGAACCGCGATGCGCGATTGCGGCGGCAGCCCGCCTCTGCCGTGCGGCGCATATCACCGGCGGCGCCAGCGGCAAATTGGTCTGCATGCGGGCACGCGAATCGCCGGCGCGACTAACCAATTCACGATGCGCCCGTGGGTTGCCATTTCACGCGACACGACCCTGGCAGCGGGTTGCCGAGCCCGTCTGAAACGGGCGCCTCAATGTCGATGCCCGCCGCCCTGCAGGGCATGGGCCCGCGCCATGGCATCTTCGGCCTCGGTAATTTTGCCGCACCGCTGGCAGATTACGGACAATTGCGTAAATGAAAACGGGTCGCCCGGCTCGAGCTCAGTCACCTTGATCGCGTGCGCGATCGCCTGATCGTTGCGGCCCAGCTTCTGGCAATACACCGCCAGGGCCGAATGCGCCAGCACATGCCGCGGGTCAGCCACGAGCGCCTCTTCGAGACGGGCCACGGCTTCGTCCATCTGGCCGGCATCCTTCAACTGGGTCGCCTGGTCGTACAATTCGTCGGGGGTGGGCATCGGGCAATAACTCCTCTATTCAAGACCAGCATATTCTGGGGCGGGTTGACGGGGGCATCATACCTGACCGGCGCATCGATTTCCAAGCCGCGACGAACGGCTGTGCAGGGCAGCCGCCGGGCTGTTCCGGGGTAGATAGTTCCCGCACCGTCGATCATGATGCACGCTAGGGGCTCTCTCGCGCCGCCGCGAGATTCGCCCGGTTTCACGTGAAACTTAAGTATGCTGCCCATGACCGAGCCTGCGCGTGCCACCGCCGATCCTGCACTGCCACCCCGCATCGGGCGAGTGGAAGCGTGGTCGATCGCGGGCGTCGTGGCGATCGCGATTCTGTTGCGTGCCGGGTGGTTCGCCCGTGCCGCCATTGAACATTTTGACGAAGGCGTTTACGCCTCGAACTGGTGGTTCGACGCGGCCCAGGGATACCAATACCCGCAGCGACAGCTCTATGCACCGCCACTCCTGCCCTTGCTGATTGAACTCGTGTTCTTCATCGCCGGGCCGTCGAACGCGGGGGCGCTCAGCATCAATCTTGTCGCCGGCTGCGCGATGCCTCTGCTCGTTTGGTGGGTGGGCCGCCGCTGGTTCGGCCCGGCGGCGGGGCTTGCGGCCGCGATCCTCGCTGCAACCAGCGACCCGCAGATCCTGTTCTCGCGCACGGCGCTGACCGACCCGCTGGCGACCTGTCTGATTCTGGCCGCCGTAGGCTTGATTCGCGAGGCGCTGATTCGGCCGCGGGCCGTTGTTGTGGTGGCGGCGGGGCTCGCGGCGGGTCTGGCCTGGCTGACGAAATACAACGGCTGGCTGCCGCTGGCGATTGGCCTGGCGGGTGTCGGCGCGTGTGCGGCCGCTCGCGGCGCCGGGCGAGCGCTGTTGATTCGCCGCCTGCGCATTCTGGCCGCTGTGGCGGTTGGCGCACTGTGTCTCTGGATTCCCTACCTGGTGAGTCTGCAATCGCAGGGCGGGTACGCGCCGATTGCGCAGAACCACCGGGGCTACATCGTGAGCTGGTTTGACTGGCCGGCGTCTCTGGCGACGCAGCTTTGCAGCCTGCGCGCCGTCGACGGCGCCGTGGGCATTTGCGGGGTTGGCCTGGCGCTGGCGGCGGCCTGTTGCCTGGCGCTGTGCGACGTACCTGGTTTCACGTGGAACCGCCGTCAGACGATCACCCTCGGCGGGGCCATGTTTCTCAGCGCCAGCGGCCTGGCCGCGATCGAGGGGGCCAGCGGTTTCCTCCTGCTCGCCACGGTGGCCGTGGTGCTGGAGCAGGGGTGGCGGGCCGTCAGGGGGCGCTCATGCGGCGACGATGGCAATCTGGCTGACTGGCTGCTCGTAGCGTGGTGCGGGGGGCTGTGCCTGGCCACGCCATGGTATGCCCCGTACATGCGGCTCACGCTGCCGCTGCTCGCCGCGAGCTGGCTGGCTGGCGGGGCGTTGGCCGGCCGGTTGGTCGCCGCGGTCCAGGGCACGATACAGGCCCGGGCACGCAACCCTGCTCATCGCAAAGCGCCGCAGGTCGCGATGGTGGCGATGCTCGCCAGCCTAGCCGGCGCCGGGTTGTTGGCCTGGCGCCTGCCAGCGGCGCTGGCCCGGGGCGTTGCGGGTTGGCAATCGCGCACGGGGCTGCTGGAAATCGCCGAGCCGTTGCGTGATGCCGCCTTTCGCAGTGCCCACCTCGACGAGCGCACCGGGTCTGAACGCTGCACGTTTCTGGTATACGGCGAGCCGGCGCTGTTGTTTCAATTGCGGCTGGCTGGCGCGCAGCACGTCCTGCCGGTGGGTCACCTGGGCTTTGCCCGTGACGGCGCCCCCGCGCCCGCCACCCCCCACTTCGTCGTCGTCGGCCCGCATGCGCTGACAACACGCGGGTTCAAGGAACAGTTCGCGGCGGCGCGCGATCGCCTGGTGCTGACGGCCGTATTCGAATACCACCCCAGTCAACTCGTGACGCTCGACAACCCAGCCCCTGCGGCGACGAGCCGGGTGCAGGGCGCCCCGGATGAAATCCGGCTGTATCGCGTGCGTTGAACGCGACCGCCGCGCGACAGGGGCGTGTGGTTTCACGTGAAATCACGATTATCGCCGCGAGAAGCTCATCTGATGGTCATCGAAGATGGTCGTCGCGGGGCCGGCAATCGACAATCGTGCGCGTACAAAAGCCGTATTGATTAACAGTGTTGGGTTGCGGTAAAGTCTTGCCGGCCCGCAAATGGCAAAAGGGTAAACGCCGGGTGAGGGGCAATACTTTTCACAGAAGGAGTTCCCGTTGAATTGTGGTCATTCGGTTCGGTTCGCGGGGTTGTTCACGCTCGCAGTAACAGTTGCGAGCGCGGTGAGTTATATCGTTATACGAGTGGCTCTCTTAGGATTGACGACAGCGGCAGATGTAAACCGCGGCGTTCAGGCGGTGGTCGATGTTCAGCCCGAGCCGGTCGTTCGGACCGATTCGGGCGCGAGCCGCGAACGCAAATCGGCTCGAACGTCACGCGTGGAGAAGATCGTACCCGCGTCCTTTGATGCGCCGCCGCTTGTTTCCAACCATTTTGGCGCGGTGCCTTTCCCGCTGTCTGAGTCACCGGGCCGCGCGCAGTCAGCAATTTTGACACTTCGCGCCGCGCAGGCCGTCATTTTGAATAACATCGCGAACGCGAATACAATTGGGTTCAAACGCCTGCGTGTCAATTTCGAAGATGCAGGCTATGTGCACCGTGCCGTGCCAGGCACGGTGGATATGCAGAACCAAATGGCGCCTGCCAGTGAATCGCTGGGGCTGGGCGTACATTTGCAAAGCACGCAGCTCGACATTTCTCAGGGCGATCTGGAGGACACAAACGAGCCATTGGACCTCGCCATCGTGGGCGAAGGTTTTTTTCAGATTAGCGATGGGCAGAACTTCTTGTACACACGCGCGGGCAATTTCGCCCTCAATGCCAATGGCCAGATGGTCATCGCTTCACACGACCGCGGACGTCCGCTTGACCCGGCGATAATCATTCCCCCCGATGCCCTGCAAATCGTGATTAATAGCTATGGAACCGTGAACGTGACCAAGCCGGGCGGAAGTGACGTGACACAGATTGGAGCGATGCAAATCGCCCGGTTCTCCAACCCTCAGGGGCTGACGCCGATGGGCGGCAACTTGTATGCGGCCAGCCCGGCGGCAGGCATTCCCCAGTTGACGTCCCCCGGGCAAAGCTCGTTGGGCATCGTGCGGCAATACCGTCGCGAGCGCTCGAATGTCAATTTGGACGTGGAGCTCAACGACTGGCGGCGAATTGAGGCTCAGTTGCGCGTGTTCCAGGACATTTGCCGGCCAATGCCCGTCGCCCGCGTGCAGCGCGGCGACGATTGAAACAGTTGGTCCGCGGGTCAATGCACCGCAGTTTCACGTGAAACACCGCAAAAACTGGCGGAAATCAGCACGAATCGGCCTTGCGTCGTTCGCCGATTTCGGCGTAAAATCCCGCCCCCTTCCCCCGGTTCGGCAGTCAAACGGCCGGTCGTTGCCCAGGTCGATCTGGTCCACGATCGTTGTCGTCTGTCGGGCCGGAATTTCCGTCCTCCTGTTTTTGGAGCATACCCCTCATGGACGAGCAACTCCCTGAAAATATCCCGTTTCCGCGGCGGCGCCTGGGGCGCGGCCTGAACTCGCTGATTGGGGGCGGCCCCACGGGCGACGAACATGCCGACACGAGCGAAGTTGCCGGCGAATACCTTGAAATGGACGTCGCGGCCCTCGAACGCAACCCGCATCAGCCCCGAAAGGAATTCGACCCCGCTGCGCTGAACGAACTCGTCGAAAGCGTCGGCCAGTTTGGCGTCTTGCAGCCGCTGCTGGTGCGGTACACCGAAACGGGCTACCAGATCGTGGCAGGCGAGCGCCGCTGGCTGGCCGCCCGCCAGGCCGGGCTGAAAACCGTTCCGTGCCGCATCGTCGAACTCGAAGAACGCGCGGTTCACGAAGTGGCTATCATCGAAAACCTGCAACGCGCCGACCTGTCGGAACTCGAAAAGGCCGCCGCGTTTCATGACTACATCGAGCGCTTCGCCGGCACGATCGAGGACCTGGCCCGCAAGCTGGGCAAAGACCGCTCGACGATCAGCAACACGCTCCGCCTGCTGGAACTGCCCGAATTCGTCAAACAGGCTTTGCAGGCGGGCAAGATCTCGGCGGGCCACGCCCGCTCGTTGTTGCCGCTGGAAGAAGAAGCCGACCAGATTGCCATGTGCCAGCGGATCCAGTCAGAAGCGCTCAACGTGCGGCAGACGGAAGAACTGGTGCGGCAGCAGTTGCAGGAAAAAATTGTTCCGTTTCAGCGCCCCGAAGACAAGCCCGCCGCAGGCCGCGCGGCGCCGGGCAACCATATTCTATCGCTGCAACAGCAACTGCGCGACCTGGTGGGGGCCAAAGTCGAAATTCGCATGAAAGGCAAAGACGCCGGGCGGATGATCATTCACTTCAGCTCGAACGACGAATTTGAACGCATCGTGGGCCATTTGCGAAAGGCGTCGTAGTGGCCTTGACACCCGCCAATGTCCAACGCGCGGTCAAACATTTGCGGGCGGCCGATCCAGTCTTGGCCAACGTGATTCGGCAGGTGGGGCCGTTCACGCTGCGCCCCGACCGCGACCGGTTCGGCATGCTCGTGCGTTCGATCATTTCGCAACAGATTTCCGGCAAGGCCGCCCGCTCAATTCGCGCCCGCCTGACCGAAGTCGTCGCGCCCGAAAAAATCTCGGCCGAAGCGCTGCTGCGGCTGACCGCCGCCGAGTTGCGCTCGGCCGGGTTGTCTTTGCAAAAGGCCGGGTACTTGCACGACTTGGCTGAAAAGGTGCAGGCGGGCGCCGTCAACCTGCGGCAAATCGCACGGCGCGACGACGACGCAGTCATCGCGGAGCTTGTTCAGGTGAAGGGCATTGGAGTTTGGACGGCCCAGATGTTTCTGATGTTTTCGCTGGGCCGGCTCGACGTGTTTCCCCATGCCGACCTGGGCATTCGCTCGGCCCTGCGCAACCTGTACCAACTGGACGACCTGCCCGATAAAGCGCGCAGCCACGAAATTGCCGAGCCATGGCGGCCCTACGCCACCGTGGCGAGCTGGTATTGCTGGCGCAGCCTCGAACTCAAACCCGGCTGACCGCGGCGCCGAAGGGCGCATATTTCGCCGTAATCGACTTCGCGCTGCGCAGGCCATCGACAGCGGCGCTGATAATGCCGCCCGCATACCCGGCGCCTTCGCCCACCGGGTACAGTCCCGCGAATCCTGGCGTTTCGCGGGTGGCGGCGTCGCGGGCAATTCGCACCGGCGCGCTGCCCCGCATTTCGGGGCCGACCAGAACAGCATCCTTGAGAAAGTCGCCGCGCCACTTCCTGTCCATGATCGGCAGGCCGGCGCGAATTGCCGCGGCGACAGCCGGCGGCAGAACCTCGTCGAGCCGGGCCGGCGCTGCGCCGCGCGGGTAGGAACAGCCGATCGCATCGCCGGGCCGCGGGGCCCGCCCGGCCACGAAATCCTGGGCACGCTGAATGGGCACCTCGTACCGCGCGCGGCCCAAACGATACGCAATCGCCTCGTAGCGCCGCTGCAGCGCGACGCCCGCCAGCGGGTGGGCCGCGCCGAATTCGGCGGGGTCCAGCGTGACCACCAGGCCGCTGTTGGCATAGGGCGTATCGTGCCGCGAGTTGCTCATGCCGTTCGTGCAGAAGTGATGGGCTTCAGACACGCTGGGAATGATGACCCCGCCCGCGCACATGCAAAAGGTAAACAGGTCTTTGCCGCCGCGGGCCACGAGCGCATAATCGGCCGCGCCAAGCAGCTCCTGGTAACCGGCCCGCCCGTATTTGTGACGGTCGACGACCTGTTGCGGGTGCTCGATGCGCAGGCCGAGTTGAAACGCCTTGGCCTGCATTGGCACCCCCTGCCCGTACAGCGCCGCGTAGGTGTCGCGAGCGCTGTGGCCCATCGCCAGGATCGCCGCCGAGGCGGGCATGTGCCCGGCCGACGTGTGCACGCCCCGCAGCCGCCCGTCGGAAACATCCAGGCCTTCGACCCGGCAACCAAACCGGTAGCGGCCCCCCAGGGCCTCGATCTTGCGGCGCAGGTTGCGCACGAGCATCGGCAGTCGGTTGCTGCCCAGGTGCGGGCGGTGCTCATACCGAATCGACGGTTTGCCCCCGCATTCGATCAGGCGTTCGAGTACCCAATCGACATCGGGGCCGCTCATGCGACAGGTCAGCTTGCCATCGCTGAATGTGCCTGCGCCGCCTTCGCCAAACAGGTAATTGTTTTCAGCGTCAAACGCGCCGCCGGCGTCAAATCGGCGAATTGCCCCCACCCGCTCTTTGACCGGTTCGCCCCGTTCGAGTACCAGCGGGGCATACCCCCGCAGCGCCAGGTAATACGCTGCCAGCAACCCCGCCGGGCCCGAACCGATCACGATCGGCGGCGCGACGGCGGGCGCGCCGCCGGGGGGCGGTTCGATGAACGGTTCAGGAACGTAGCGCTCGACCAGCGGGTCTTGCGCCGAGCGCTGTTCAAGCGGTTCGTCTTCGGCGAGCTGGATTTCGACCGAGTAGACGAACTCCAGATCCCGGCGATTTCGCGCATCGAGGCTCTTGCGCAACAGCCGCCAGCGCACGATGGCCCCTTCGCGCAGCCCCAGCCGCCGCGCAATGATTGACGGCAGTTCTTCCTCTGGCTGTTCGACGGGCAGCTTGACATTGCTGATTTTCCAAGGCATACCCTGAATCTACCGAGCTGCACCGGGCAATTCAATTGGCGGCGAAACGCGGGCGGTATCAGCGGGCGTCGCAATTGGCGCCAAGCCATTGTCGCTGGTCGGTTCAACGCGCGCGTCGCTGCCGTTTTCAAAGTGCTCCGCAGAAGAATCTGTTGAAACTCCGCTTGCAGCGAATTTCAGGGGCCGGTATTCTTCCCGCCCCAATCCCTCTCAAAATTTCGGACTCTTGGTTTTCAGCACACGATTGCACGCCGCACCGGTTCTCGCGCGGCGCTCGGCGTACGCCGCATGGTTTGCGCCCGGGCCGCATGAGCCGCGCGCCTCTTCGCAGGCGAACCGCCCGGCAGGCGTTTCGTGCGCCCCCCCGGGGCCCGGCCCGACACGGAAAGCATCATGCCGAAATTCGCGTGGTATCCTGCGCGCCGTCTGAATCGAATCGCTGGCCCGCTCGTGGCCGCGGGTCTTGTGATTGCCGTGTGTGCCGGCGCCAGCAACGCCGCGCGCGCGCAGGACCTGCGTATTTACACCCGGCTGTATGAAACGCGGCGGCCTGCTGAAATTTCAGCCGACAGCGCCCCGCCCGCCAAGCCCGCCATGATCGGCCACTCACTGTCGCTGTTTCACGCCGGCAAGGTTTACGATTACATTGACAACGTGGGCGAGGTCACGATCTTCGAACCGGCACAGCGACGATTTGCGATTCTCAATGCGGCCCGCATGATGGGGGCGCTGGTTGCGTTTGACGCCCTGGAAGTTGAACTATACGGGCTGGAAAAACGCAGCGAAGCCCGGCTGCAAATGGCCGTGAGCCAAGGTGATGTCACGGCGGCAAAAATCGCGGCGGCCCGGTTTCAACTGCACCCCAGCTTCAGCGAACAAGTCGACGCGCGTCAAAAGCGAATTCATCTGGCCAGCCAGCACCTGACCTATGACGTGCAGTACGCCACTGACCAGTCGGCAGAAATCATCGAAGCGTATGTGCGCTACGCGAACTGGACCGCCCGCCTGAACAGCCTGCTGACACCCCCGCTCAAGCCCCCCGCGCCGCGTCTGGCGCTGAATGCCATCTTCCAAAAGCACCACGCGCTGCCATTGACCGTCGAACTGCAAACGGCAGGCGGCGAAACGGTTTTGCGGGCCGAACATCAATACACCTGGAAGCTCGAACCCGGCGACCGGCGGATGATTTCCGAATGGGAAGACCTGCGGTCGAACCGCAAAATTCAATGGGTGTCGTTCCACGATTTTCGTCGCGTGCAGGTGGCGACGCAAACCCGGAAATAAGCAACCGCCCAAGGCGACTACCGCGCAAATCCGGTTAAAACCGGCAATGGCGCGTCAAACCTCGAGCGGCGAACCCCCCCGCAGGGGTGCGGGGCAACCGGCGCCGGCCTGCGCACGGAACGGGCTCCGTGCGGGCGGCACAGTGACGGGCTAGTCTTTGCCCGCCAGCGGCTCTTTCTTTTCGGTGATGACCGGGCACTGCGGCGCCAGTTCGGCGTTCAGGGCGGTGTAGTCCTTCCATTCTTCAGGAAGATTGTCTTCATGAAAAATGGCTTCCACCGGGCATTCCGGCACGCAAGCCTCGCAGTCGATGCATTCATCCGGGTGGATGTACAGCATCTGCTCGCCTTCATAAAAACACTCGACCGGGCAAACGACCACGCAATCGGTATACTTGCACGCGAAACATGGTTCGGCGACAACGTGCGTCATTCTGCTTCCTTTCTTGCATTCATGATGACCAACCCGTGGCGGGTGGTCGAACCCGGACGCGACCGGCTCAATGCGGCGCCAGTGACAATCGCTCGGCCCACGTCATACGCAATCAGTGCACACAGCCTGAAACTTAAACCGGCACGACCTGGGGCAACCCGGTTCGTGCCACCGTAACTCTGGCAACCGCCTCTCCAGCAAACTCGCGGCCGCCGGGCAGTCGCATTCGAAAGTCGGCCATTGCGGGTCGGTTTTACCAGCCTTTTGTTGAAAAAAGCCGGCATTTTCAATTATCCTAGTGAGAATTCCCTGACTGTCAAGTCAGCCATTTCCCCGATTTCCCAGACCTGAGAATCGTAAAAATCCGGCGGTTTTGGCGGCCTGCCGACGACTTCAGTGTTCCAAACGTATTGCCTCAATCGGGCGAATCTATAAAATGAATTGTGGGAGCACGCGCGCAGTGGAGATCAGCGCCGGGCGTAGTCGCGGTTGTCGTTGCCTTCCGACGGCGGTTCGTGTACGCGATCACTTTTGATTGAAGGTCGGCCAGTGGCATTTACCGAAATCGATCGCGACCTGCTGAAGCGATGCATGGCCGAAGAACCCGGCGCATGGAAGGACTTCGTCGATCGCTTCGTCGGGCTGTTCATTCACGTCGTGTACCACACGGCCCACGCCCGGAGCGTACACGTCACGCCTGAAGACACCGAAGACCTGTGCGGCGAGGTGTTTCTGGCCCTGCTCGCGGGCAATTTCAACGTGCTGCGGCAATTTCGAGGGCAATGTTCGCTCGCCACGTATCTGACCGTCGTGGCCCGCCGCGTCGTGACCCGCGAAATGGCCCGCCGCCGCATGGCCGAAGCGCTCGGTCATGTCAACGCGCATCAGTCGACGCTGGACCATGCTCAAATCGAACGTCCTGCCGACGTTCAACGCGTCGACGACCGCGACGAAATCCGGCGGATGCTCGAAGGCCTCGCAACAACCGAAGCGCAAATTGTCACGCAATTTCATCTCGAAGGCCGCAGTTACCGCGAAATCAGTTCGGGTTTGGGCATCCCCGAAAACTCAATCGGCCCCACGTTGAATCGGGCCCGGGCCAAGCTGCGCAGCCCCGAGGTGCCCCGATAACCGGCCCCGAGTTCGCATCGCGGTACGCAGCGAGCGTCGGCGTGGCATTGAGGGATCCGTCTCAGCGGCTGAGCCCTGTCAGTCCAACGGCCCTACCCAAGCCATCCATCTTAACGCGTAAGGTCCGATTGACCCGTCGAAATGAACCCAAGTGTCGAGTCGTCTGGCCTGACACTTGACAGAACCCCCCAAGTTCACGACTTTGACGAAAAGACTGAATAGGCAGTCTGCCTGAATTCGAATGCAAGAATTCGACCCGCTTCAGGCTTGATCCCGCCCGATTCAGGGTAATGATTCTCAGGGCCGCCGACTGCCGCGCGCCGTTTTGCATTTTTCAAGCCGCGGCGCGATCGCACCGGCCCGTAGACTCGAATTGAGCGAGGTGCACCGATGGATGCCAATCGAACGCTTGTCGCGCGGCTGATGCGAACCGGCTTCAGCTTTTGTGTCGCCTGGTCGTTGATCGCGGGCGGGGCCTGGGCGGCTGAGCCAACCGGGCAGTTTCAGCGCCGCGTGTTCAAGGATGACAAGGGCGAGCACAAGTACGCCCTGTTTGTGCCCGCGAATTATTCTCCCGCGCGGCAGTGGCCGGTGATTCTGTTCTTGCACAGCGCCGGCGAACGCGGCACCGACGGCTGGAAGCAAACGTCGCTTGGCCTGGGGCCGTATGTGAACGCCCGCAAGGACACCTTTCCGTTCTTCGTGGTGTTTCCACAATGCGAAGACGAGTCGGGCCGCATTCTTACCGCCTGGCAGCCCAATGAGCCCGACGGCCGCCGCGCGCTGCAAATCCTGGAACAGGTCGAACGCGATTACAACATCGATCACAAGCGCGAAATCCTGACGGGCTGGTCAATGGGCGGTTACGGCGCCTGGAGCATGGCGGCGGCGTTTCCTGAACGCTGGTGGGCCGTCGTCCCGCTGGCGGGCGGCGGCGACGAAGCCGCGGCCGAACGGATGCGAAATGTGCCAATCTGGGCGTTTCACGGGGCCAAAGACAATGCGGTTCGCGCCAGCGAATCGCGAAAGATGTTTGAAGCCCTGCAAAAAGTGGGCGCCGTTGCCCGGTATACCGAACTGCCCGACACCAACCACGACCTGTGGAAAAGCGTGTACGATTCCGATGCGCTGTATGCGTGGATGCGCTCGCCACATTCGGGCGAGTCAGGCGCCGTGACCTTGCCGCCCGGCACGCACCGCGAGGGGGCCGAGGTTGTCCTGCCGTTCGTGCCTGCGCTGGACATTCCGCAGGCGGTGTATGTGCGGCTGGGCAACGACATGCTGGCCGACCTGGCCGATTCGATTCCGTTTTCCATACCCCCCGGCATGTTGCAGGGCAACCTGGCCGATATTTCCAGTTCGACCTCGGCACAGGGCTATACGTTCGACATCCTGTTTTCGAACATCACGTATTCGGCCCGGCTCGAACGCGCCGCGATCAAGGCGTACCAGACCGACCGCGTGAACGTGCAATTCGGGCTGCGCGACGCGCAAATCCTGATCGGCAGCACGTCGGTTTCGGGTTCGGGCAACAAGGGGGCCAGTGCCGGGCCAATCAGCATTGTCATTGGTCATCAACGCCCGGTCTGGCTGAGCTTCGATGTCACCCCCGTCATTGATCAGTACCGCCTGCGATTCAAATCTTCGGCGGCGGCGTTTCAGATCCCCAACGACAACTGGTACGTTTCCGGGCCTGCCGGGGTTTCGACCTCGGGCCTGGGCGTGACCAGCGAAAAAGTTTCGAGCGGGCTGGTCAGCGGGTTGTACGGCAGCAAGCAGCGCATCGAACAGCAGGTGGTCGCGATCGTCCCGAAAATCATCGCCGAACTCGAACGCCGGCTCGAACTGGCCCAAGCCAACCGGGTCATTGGCGGGTTCTGGCCGCTGCCGTTTTATCAGCCGCGGCTGCGGGCCTGGCCGTCGGATGTAACCACCGACCCGCAGGGGGTCACGCTGGTGCTGGGGGTGACAGCCGCCACGCCGAACCCCGAAAAACCGGTCAAACGCCGCCAGGCCCCGGCACTGGGTTCGACGGCCCGCGATGTCCGTCGCGGCACGGCACTCGAGGTGGGCATTGACCCGCGCATTCTGGCGACGCTTTCGGAATTGCTGGTCGAAGACGGGGTGACGCACATCAACGTGCTCGACACCCCGGCCAAATCACTGGCCCAGTTGACCGACCCGCAGATCATGTCTGACGCGATTCCCGACCTCAAACGCCACGCCGCCGGGCTGGAAATGTCGGCCGAACTGGTGTTGGCCGGGCCGATCTCCGTCGCGCCCGCCCCGGCCGGCGATCTCGCGGCAACCCCGGTCGCGGCGACAAATGCCGCCAGCGAGAAAACCGGCACAGGGGGCGACGCGCTGCAACCGCCGCTCGAAATTCCCTCGTCAGAGCGCCTGCTGTTTCAGGTGCCGAAATTGCTGATCAAGATTGCCCTGCGGGCCGACCACAAGGTGGCGCATTGGACGCCATGCGCCGAATTCGAGCTTTCGATCCGGCAGCCGGCACAGCCCAAGCTGCACAAGCCGACGTCGCAGATCCGCACGCTGACCCTCAATTGGGAAGACGAGGTCGAAATCAAAGTCACCGGTCGGTTTGCTCAGGGGTACGAGCCCGTCGATTCGACGCTCAACGTCGATTGCCTGCAACAGATGTTTCAGACCGGCTGGCGCGAATTCATGCACGAGGGGCCGGCCGCCGAAGCCCGCATTCCCGACCTGAACCTGGGCTACACGAAACTGCGCCTGCAACGCGTCGATTGGTCAGCCCGATATCTGGCCGGCGTGTTTGGCGCACCCGGCGTGAATCTCAAAAACAGTACGGCCGCCGCACTCGTGTATGAAACGAAAGGCCCGTTCAGCGCGTGGAGCGCCCCGCTCACGCTGAATCCGGGCGAAACGCACCGGTTTAACATCGCCTACCCGCTGGTGTTTCGCCGCCATACCGATCACGGCGACCAGATGTATACGCTGCCGGCCGGCTCGCGCAACGAGTTTCTGGTTCCCAAACCGGGCAGCCCGCCCGCCTTGTATCAGGCCCGCGAACCCACCGACTGAAAACGGGTGTCAGGCAACTTTTTCCCGTCGATCACATATTAGTCGCGGGCGATTTCGACCCCCAATTCACGACCACGTTGTCGCGCACGATACCATTTCGGGTTCGGGGTCTGACCCTCGACTGCCACAACAAAGCCGTATCTTGTCGGCAAGCAACCTCGTACTCAGACACCGGCTGTTTGCGAAACGTCAAATCAAAAAGCGGCGGGGCGACACGCCGCGTGCCTGTGTGCGACCTTCGTGATTTCGCCGCTTCGTGTTGGCGTGATTCGACCGCCCCCATCTTCGCGGACCGACCAGGGCAACCCCGGCCACGCTCGGGCCGTCGGCCCGCCCGGTCGTCCGTCAATGGGTACGGCACAATCGCGACTGCCTGCGCAACATCGCCCACGACCGGGGGGACCACGTGTGATCGACACCGTTTTCAGTACAGACGGCGGCGGAACAGCCAGGCGGCCCCGGCGAGGTTGACGGCGCCAATCACCGCCATCGGCCAGAACTGGTCGATCAGCAAGTGAAACGGCGTGCCCTCGAGGAACACCCCTCGCAGGATCACCATGAAATACCGCACGGGGTTAATCAGCGTCAGTTTCTGCAAAATCGGGGGCATATTGGCGATCGGCGTCGCAAACCCCGACAATATGATGGCCGGCACCAGAAAGAGAAACGCGCCCAACAGGCCCTGTTGCTGAGTCACGGCGAGCGATGAAATCATCAGGCCGACGCCGATCGCCGACACCAGAAACAGCGTGATGCCCGTATACAGCGTCAGCAGGCTGCCCAGCAGCGGAACCTTGAACCAGAGCACGGCCGCCAGGCAGATCGCCGACGACTCGGTCGCCCCGATGATGAACCCCGGCAACGCCTTGCCCAGCAGGATTTCGACCGGGCGAAACGGCGTGACCAGCAATTGATCGAATGTGCCTTGTTCGCGCTCGCGGGCCACCGACAGGGCCGTCACCAGCATTGTCACCACCAGCGTGAGCAGCGCGACCATGCCCGGCACGATAAACCAGCGGCTTTCGAGGTTTGGGTTGAACCACGGCCGCGTTTCGAGTTGCGCCGGCGGCCGCGGCTGGCCAAGGCGGGCCGCCGTTTCGACGTTGAAGCGGTTGACCACACTGCGCACATACCCCAGCGCCAGCAAGGCGGTGTTTGAATCGCGGCCGTCGACCAGCACCTGCACCCGGGCCGGCGCGCCGGTCGCCAGGTCGCGGCTGAATCGCGGGCCGATGTGCACCACGACCAGCACCGTGCGATTGTCGATCAGGGGGGCGATTTCGGCGTCGTGCAGCACCCGGGCCGACTCGCGAAAGTGACGCGACAGGCGAAACCCGGCCAGCAATTCGCGGGCGTCGGCGCCCGGGTCTTCGTTGTACACCGCATAGGGAATGTCGTTCAGATCGTAGGTGGCCGCGTAGCCAAACACCAGCAATTGCACGAGCGGAGGCACGACAATCACAAACCGGCTGCGCGGGTCCTTGAGCAAGGCCAGGAATTCCTTGGCGATCAAAGCCAGTATCCGCTGCCACATGGCGCCGCCTCAGCCCAGCCGCTTGCGCGACTTCAAACGGTTCAGCCCCAGAAAGAACGCCGCCATGACCAGCAGGGCGGCCCCATTGGGCACAATCACTCCGGGCACGTCGCCCGCCAGAAACACGGTCTGCAAAATCGCCACAAAATACCGGGCGGGTATGAAATGCGTAATGAACTGAATCGGGCCCGGCATACTGGCAATGTCAAAGATGAACCCCGACAGAATGAACGCCGGCAAAAACGTGACAATAATCGCGACCTGGCCCGCCACGAACTGGTTCTTCGCCAGAATCGAAATCAGCAGCCCCATGCCCAGCGCCGCCAGCAGGAACAGCGACGACGCGGTAAACAACACAAGCAGCGAACCGCGGAGCGGGATCTCGAACAGCCCCACCGCCGCGACCACCGAAAGGATCATCCCGCCCGTGCCCAGAATGAAATAGGGAATCAGCTTGCCCAGCAGGATTTCCTGAATCGCCACGGGGGTGACCAGCAGCGCCTCGAGGGTGCCGCGCTCCCACTCGCGGGCCATGACCATCGCCGTCAGCAAGGCGCCGATCAGCGTCATGATCACCGCGATCAGGCCGGGCACCAGAAAATCGCGGCTGCGCAACTCGCTGTTGAACCAGACCCGCTCTTCGACGACGACCGGCGGGTGCGGGGTCGCCGCGTCGCCTTGGGCTTCATGCGCCAACCAGGTCTCCCAGGCGCCGGTCACATAGCCCTGCACCAGGCGGGCCGTGTTGGCGTCGACGCCGTTTAGAATGATCTGCACCGGGGCCCCGCCCGCACTCCGCCGCTGCCGGGCGAAGTTTTCGCGCAGATGCACAATGCCGTTCACCCGCCGGGCCTGCAATGCCTGTTCGGCCTCGGCCATGTTCGCCATGGCGACCGGCGCGAAATACCGCGAGTGTTGAAACGCGGCGACAAAGCTCGCCGTGTCGGCGTCGGGTTCTTCGACCACCACGGCGAGCGGCACATGCTCGGCGTCGAGCGACAGCCCGTAACCGAACAGCAGCAGCAGAACGACCGGCATGACGAAGGCGATCGCAATGCTGCTCGGGTCGCGCACGATTTGCAGGAACTCCTTGCGGATCAGCCCGCGCAGCCGCTGGCCTGCCCCGCCGCGCGGCGCATGCTGACTCGTGTTTTCGAATGCGGGCGGGTTCATGATCCGGGCGTAGCCTGCCGGCCCCCTTCGATCAGAAAGATGAATGCGTCTTCCATGCCGGGGCGTACGCCGCCGGCCGGGCGGGCCCGGTCTTTGACCTCTTCGGGCGGGCCCAGCGCCAGGATCTGGCCATTCGCCATGATCGCCAGCCGATCGCAATACTCGGCTTCCTCCATGAAGTGCGTTGTCACGAGCACCGTGACGTTGTCTCGCGAAAGTTCATTGATCCGCCGCCAGAATTCGCGGCGGGCCAGCGGGTCGACGCCCGAGGTGGGCTCGTCGAGAAACAGAATGTCAGGCTCATGCATCAGGGCACATGCCAGGGCCAGCCGCTGTTTGTAGCCCAGCGGCAGGTCGGCGCTGGTCGCGTCGACCAGGTCGGCCAATTCGAATTGACCGAGCGCCCACGCGAGCCGGGCCGCGCGGCGTTTGCCCGCCAGGCCGTAGGCCCGGCTGAAGAACTGCAGGTTCTGCCAGACGCTCAAGTGCCCGTACAACGAAAACTTTTGCGACATGTACCCCAGCCGGCCGCGTGCGGCGGCCGCTGCCCGCCGTACATCGACGCCCGCCACCGTCAGATTTCCCTCGGAGGGCGGCAGCAGGCCGCAGAGCATGCGAAACATCGTGGTCTTGCCGGCGCCATTGGCGCCCAGCAGGCCGAAGACTTCGCCCCGTTTGACGTCAAAGCTGACCTCGTGCACTGCAATGAACTCGCCAAACCGCCGCGACACGTCACGCACCACAATGGCGGTCTGGTCATTGTGACGCCCGGGGCCGCGGCGAATATCGGCCTGGGCCCCGCCGGCAGCCCCGCCGGCAGCAGGCGGGCGCCGTGATTGCAACAGGGCGATAAAGCTGTCTTCAAATCGCGGCGGCACGGGCTCGAACGCCGCCGCCGCCGATTCGCGCAGCCGCACCCATTGTGCGGGCGACAGGTCGCCGTCGACGACCAGCCGCACGTTATCACCCTGAATGACCGCGTCGACCACGCCGGGGGCAACCGCCAGCCGGGCTTGCACGTCGCGGCGTTGCGTTGCCGGCACCGGCGCAACGTAGGTTCGGCCTTGCAGCCGTGCGCTGAAACTCGCCGGTGCGCCCTGCGCGAGCACCGCCCCCTCGTGCAAAATGATCACCTCGTGGCAGCGCTCAGCCTCATCGAGGTACAACGTGCTGAGCAGCACGCTCATGCCCTGCTGCGCGACAAGTCGATACACGATCGCCCACAGTTCGCGGCGCGACACGGGGTCGACCCCCACCGTGGGTTCGTCGAGCAGCAACACCTGCGGCGACCGCACGAGCGTACAGGCCAGGCCGAGTTTCTGCTTCATGCCGCCCGAAAGGCGGCCCGCCAGCCGCCGCATGAAGGGCGCCAGCCCGGTCATGCCCATCAGTTCATCAAAGCGCACGCGGCGCTCGGCGCGGCCCACGCCTTGCAGGTCGGCATACAAATTCAGATTTTCGGCGACGGTCAGGTCTTCGTACAAGCCGAACCGCTGCGGCATGTAGCCCAGCGCCGCCTGCACGGCCAGCGCATCGTGGGTCGCGTCGCGGCCCAGGACAACCACCTGGCCCGCATCAGGCGCCAGCAGCCCCGTTGCCAGCCGCATCAGCGTGGTTTTGCCGGCGCCATCGGGGCCGATCAGGCCCGTCACGACCCCCGGTTGCACCTGAAACGTCACGTTCTTCAGGGCTGCGGTCCGCTTCGGCCCGGCGCCAAAACTTTTGCAAACCTGGCGAAACTCGAGGGCGGCGTCAGCCGGGCCGCCGCCAGGCGGCGTTTCGACAGCGGGAGAATTGGCAATCAACGTGCGTTCCTCAGCGGGCGGTGGGCTCGGCGACCGGTTCGCGCGAGCGCGGCTGGTTCAGACGCACATAAACCGTGACCGGCATGCCAAGCCGCAACTCGTCTTGCGGGTTCTTGACGAACACCCGCACCTGATAGACCAGCCGCGTGCGCAGCTCGCGCACTTCGACCGATTTGGGCGTGAATTCGGCCGTCGGCGAAATAAACCCGACCCACGCCGCATACCGCTTGCCGGGGTAACTGTCGGTGGCCACCTCGGCTGTCATGCCCAGCGAGATTTTGCCCAGGTCGGGCTCGGCAATGTAGGCCCGCACCCAAACCGGGTCGGTCAGCGCCAGGGTGAAGACGCTCTTTTGCGGCGAGACCATATCGCCCGGCTCCAGGAGGCGATCTTGAATGACCCCATTGTGCGGCGCGATCAGCGATGCATCGGCCAATTCGTCCTGGGCCAACTTCAATTGTGCCTCGTAATTCTTCAGGACCGCCCTGGCCTCGGCGATGTCCTCGCGCCGCGGCCCGGCCACCGCCAGGTCGAGCAACGCCTGGTTGGCATTTTTTTTGGCGGCGGCGACTTCGGCCGCAGCCTGCGCGTCGTCGGCGTCCTGTTGCGAACCGGCATTCATCTTGGCCAGCGAACTCCGCCGCTCATACGTGCGCTGCGCATTTTTCACATCGGCCGCGGTCAGTTCGAGGTCGGCCCGGGCCTTGTTGATCTCTTCGAGTCGCGTCCCCGCTTCCAGCCGGGCTACGACCTGCTGCTGGGCCTCGAGTTGCGCCTCGGCCCGCTCGATCGCCGCCTGGAGTCGCCGCGTATCCAGCACCGCCAGCCGTTGGCCGGCTTGCACGCGATCGCCCTCGCGAACGTTCATTTCGGCGATGCGGTCGTTGCCATTGAACGCGAGTTGCACCTGCCGGATATCGACGTTTCCATAAAGCACCAGGTCAGTGACCGGCGCGGGCGGCTGCAACAGCGGGCGCAGCCAGACAGGGGCCAGTACGCCGCCGGCGCCCAGAACCAGCACCACCACGGCGACGCGAATCAGCCACCTGCCCGCCCGGTGTGGCGCTGCAGCCCGGCCCGCCGCGGCCGCTTCCACGGCGGGCGCACCGGCGTCGTTCGCGGCAGTTTTCATGTCTCCCGAAGGCATCAGTTCACCCCGCCTCATCAAGCCGTTCATCAAAATCGGCCGCGGCGACGCCCGGCGCCGCGGCCCCGTCGTCGCTGGCAGGGCGTTGGCACATTATACGTCAAACGCGGCACGGCCGGCATGGCACGCGAACACGCGGGCGCATACTGCGGCAGAAGTTGCCCGCCCGCCCGAGCGCCCAAGGTGAAAAGGCGCCACCCGTCGCCGCCGTTCGGCCCGGGTGGCGAAAGGCGCCTTGCACCGTGCGCGTCATGCCGTCAGGGGGGAGCGGCGCGGCCTTCGGCGGGCGCAGCGCTCGGCAGAGCGGCGGCTTTTTCTGCCGCGGGTTCAGGACTTGCAACGCGCGGGGCACTCTCGGCGAGCGGATTCTCGCAGTACCATTCCCACCCCCCGCCCAGCGCCTTGTAAATGCCGATCAGGCTCAGCGTAATGTTGCCGCGTGCCAGCGCCAGTTGATCCTGCTGCGTGACCAGCAACGCCTGGGCGTTGTACACGCGATTGAAATCAGTCGCGCCCTGCCGGTACTGGGCGACCACGAGTTCGACCGACCGTTCGGCAGCCTTTACGCTTTCTTCCAGCGTTTGTGATTG
>JAJXXL010000068.1 GCA_021781115.1 Planctomycetota bacterium | reverse complement strand
ACATCGAGCCCTGACGCCGAACCCGCCAACGCCAGCGCATAGGCTTGCTCGAGCGTTGCCGGCGCGCCCGCCAAAGCCGCCGCCAGCGCGGCATTGGCCCCAGGCGAGTTGATGGCCCCCAGTGCCTGCCCCGCCTGGGCCCGCAGCGCCGCTGGCTCAGCGGGGTTCGAAATGATCTGTGCGAATGCAGTCGACCCACCGGCGGCGTCGAGGTGCATCACCGCCTGGGCCGCCGCGATGCGCAAGCCCGGGCTCGTCTCGCGGTTCGTCAACAGCGCTGTAACCTGCGGCAGTTGCGGCGCGAGTTTCAATTTATCGACAAGTTTCACCGCCAGTGTCAGTTCCGAATCGTCGCCCGCGAAATCGGCTGATGGCGGCCCTACGACCGGCGGGTTGAACCGGCTGACTGCCAACCAGGCGTAGGCCGTTCCGGCATCGGCATCGATCACTTCGAGAACGCCCTGCCTGCCGGCCCACGGCTTCAGATTCCAGGTGACTTTTTGGGCGACATCGTTACGGGGTGGAACCTGCCGAGCAATTTCTTCGCCCCCCGCGGCCAGTTTGAGCCGCACATGATTGACCGGTGCGGGGGTCGCGCCCGGATGTCCATTATGCCCGCACAGCCAGAAGCTCAGGCTTTCGGGTATCGTGAACGGCGCCGAACGTAACACGCCCGTCAGACGTTCGCCGTGCACAATGCTGTCGAAAAAGAGCACACTGGCGGCGCCGTCGGCGCAGTTGCGCTGCCTCACGCCCCACGGGTTCTGAAACGGTTGTCCGCCCGGCGCGTTCTCGAGCGGGTGCACCGTCCAGGCGGGGCCGGTTCGCGACTCCGAAGTGAGCACCGCGGCCGTCAATGCGGCGCCCCATTGACCGAGCGGCGAACTCCGGTCGAGCGCTATGCCGCGCTGCGACAACCCGGCGTCAATCGCGGCGAACAGCGGCAGTTGCCGGCCGACGTCGTCGGGATATTTCTGCTGCACGTATTTTGCCACGACGCCTAGCTGCGCCGCATCGACATAGCGCGCAGCGTGCGTCAGGCAGCGAGACAGCAGGTCGGGCGGCGAATCGGGGCTTTGCGCCTGTTTGAACGTAAACCACGCGGCGGCTGCGGTGGGCACAGCCAGGGCGACTTCGGCGAGTTTGGCGCGTTCTGCCGAAGACAAATTGAATTCGGCAAGCTGGGCCAGTTCTTGTTCGGCTTGCAGCGAGTTCCGCACGGCGATCTTCACGGCATACACCAGCAGCGAATCGTCGGGCGGGGAGGTGTTCCACAATTTCACGAGCGGCGGAATATGCGCCAGCGCCGGGTGGCAGGCCAGCGCCTCGGCCGCTATCCGCCGCACCTGAGGATCGACGTCGTTCAATCGCAACCGCACAGCAGCGGCCGCCGCTTCATCCCACCTGGGCGATTCTGCCGCGGCCCGCAGCCAGTTGGCCCGCACCACCGGTTCGGCCCAGGCGGGTTCGTGAGGGGCGGGCATTTCGAGGCACCCCCGGCGGACCGCAAGCCAGGTCGCGCCGATCGCCTGGCGGGGGCTGGCATGCGATTGCTGCCCGGCGGCGGGCCGTTGTGCGGGGTCGATTTTTCGCCGGGCCAACTCATTCGTGGCCAGCGTGCGCACGGCAAGATTGGCGTCGTCGAGCGCTTTCCAGACATCGGCCGACGATGCGGCAACGAGGTTTGGGCCAGTGGCGGGCGCGGGCGTCTGACCGTCGAGGCCCTGCCACACGACGCGCCAGATCCGCCCCCGCAAGCGATCGCGCCGCGGGTGTTTCAAATCGACTTCATAGTGGCCGATGATGCAGTTGTAAAAATCGGCGATGTACAGCGCGCCATCGGGCCCCAGTTGCAAGTCAACCGGGTGAAACCACCAGTCGTCGCACACCAGAAAATCCTCGGGGCGGTCGATCCAGGGGGTGGACCCGCGCCAATGAAATACGTCGCGATGCACGCGGTTCGTCACGACGTTGCCTACGAACAGGCTGCCACGATACTCGGTGGGAAACTGAAGCGCGTCGTAATACACCGCCCCCGCAATGCCGGTCGAACCGTGGTCGTTGCCGGTAATCGGTGGCGTGAAACCCAGCCCGTCGTGGGGTTTGCCGAAACTTTCCAGGTACCCCCCGCGCAGCACCAGCGACACAGGTTTCGAATGGCAGTCGGCGACGTAAAAGTTGCCGAACGGGTCAAAGCAGGAGCCAAACGGGTTCACCTGACCCCAACTGAACTGCTCGATTTCCGAGCCATCGGGGCGGAACCGATACGTGTTTCCCGATTGCAACTCAAGCACGACATCGCCCACGCCTTTGCGGCGAATTTTCGAAGCGTTGCGAAACCCGTGGCAGGCATAGACCCAGCCGTCGGTGCCCAGCTTCAGCGAATTCTGATCTCCGTGGGTATCGACGAAATCATACGGGCCGAACAGAATTTCGCGCTCGTCAGCCGCACCATCGCCATTCGTGTCGCGCAATTTCCACAGGTAGGGAATCGACCAGACGATCGCACTGGCGCCACCGTCGAGCGGTACCACGCCGATCGGAATGTTAAGCTTGTCGGCGAAGCGGGTAATGTGTCGGGCCTTGCCATCAGGGCCGATTCCGTCGAGAATTGTCACGCCGTCGCGGGCGGTGGTGCCATTTTCGGCGGGAAACGGGTACTCGGTCGAATGCGTGACCCACAGCCGGCCTTGCGCATCGAAGTTCAGGTTCATCGGCTTTTGAATGTCGGGTTCGCTGGCGACCAGTTGAATTGCAAACCCCGGCGGCAGGTGAAACTTGGCCAGTTCGTCCTGCGGCGACAGCGCATCGGTCGGCGCTACGGGCGGGCCGGCCGACAACGCCCCCCCCGTCGCGGCGATCAGCGTTAAAGTCAACAGCCCCGGCTGCGCGAACAATTCCCGCAGGCCCCGCAGGGCTGCGAGCCTGAGCCGATGACGGCAATGCATCATGACGGTTCGCTCCTCAATGCGTAATCGAGCGCGTCACGCCGTGCGGCGGCGCGGGGTGTGCAGCGTGCGCACGTCGATTGCCTGCATACCCGCCCGCCGCGCGGCTTCGAGACCCGGTTCGGTGTCTTCATAAACCAGGCAATGCTGCGGCGCGATCGCAATCTGGCGGGCCGCTTCAAGAAAAATTTCGGGATCAGGTTTGTGCGTGGCGACATCTTCGCAGGTGACTACTGCGTCGAACCAGTCGAAACAGCCAATCTGCCGCAGAATGCGTTCGCAAATCGGCCGCGAACCGCCGGTCGCAACAGCCAGCGGGGTGCGCCCGCGATGGATACGCGCCACCTCGACCACCACGTCAATCGGCAGCACCTGGTCGATGACGGCGGTGAAATCGGCCTCCTTTTCGTGGGCGATGCGGGCCGCATCGCCCGAGGCCTGGGCCTCGGCGATCAGCAATTCGATCACGCGCTGCGTGGGCCAGCCGCCCAGCGCGTAAAACCGGTCTTCGTCGAGCGCCAGGCCGTGGCGGGTTAACGTGGCAACCCAAGCGTCGTAATGCAGGGGCATCGTGTCGGCGAGCGTGCCGTCGCAGTCGAAAATAATACCGTGGGGTGGCATGACTCAGGCGGAACTTCTTGCGAATGAAGCGTGCAAATCAAGACAGGTTTCGTTCAGCGGACGGCCAGCAGTTCAACGAGGAAGTGCAGTGTGGCGTTGGGCGGAATATCGGGCGGCGCGCCGCGGCTGCCATACCCCAGGTGTCCTGGAATTTGGAGTTCGATCATACCACCGGCGGCCACAAGTTGCATGCCTTCGGTCCAGCCGGCAATGACCCGATTCAGCGGGAAGCCGATCGATTCATTCCGCTCGTAGCTGCTGTCGAACACGGCACCGTTGCCCAGCCAGCCCTGGTAATGCACCTCGACGGTGCTGGTGACCTTGGGGAATTTCCCAGCCGCCTTGCGCAGCACCCGATATTTCAACCCCGACTTCGTTTCCTGCAGGTCGCGCGGGGCATCGGCGTCGATTGGCCCGGCGCCCGGGGGCAATACTGGAAACGGTGGCTGGCTCGCGTCGCGCTGGCTCATTCAAATCTCCATGTTGTCAAGACCGCCGACAACCCGGCCGGGTTGTCTCTCACGAATTCTTCGAACAGATCGGCGCTTTCCAAAAGCGCATCGCGAATCTTGTATCGGGCTTCCGACGGCAGTTGGGCCAGCTCCTCGGGCCCAGCGACCGTGTTGCGAACCACTTGCAGACACCGATTTGCGAACCATAAAAGTTCGTGGTGCAATCGAAAAAAAGTGCAATTCGACATCGTGCGCGTCAAGATGCATTTCGGCTCACCTCGCGAAACTGCGGCCACCAGATCTTGATTTGACCTGCCGGGCAACCTTCGTGCCACGTCGAACATGCGACTCGCCCACAACAGAACCATCCGGTGGTCGAGCCGAAAACCATCGCGCCACCCGGTCGGCATGACACCGCGCGGGCAGGAAATCTGTGCTGTCGTCACTTGGGGGGCGTTGCCACGCGACGCACTGCATCCTACAATAAGTTTTACGGGGCGGCAATCAGTCGCGAATTTTGAAAGCGCGTGTGCCAAGACCCCAATTTGGCGAGATCGGCGGCAATTGTGCGCCCGATCGCAGCGGTTTGAATTGGCCCCCGCAGAGAATGGCTGCGTTTTGCAAATCGCGGTGCGCTGGCCAGGTTTGGCAAGCGCCGGTTCAGGCCACAGAGCCTAGAGCGACAGTCGTTGAGGAGTAACTCATGCGTACGCAATTGACAGCAACTGTCTTAATCCTGGCCGCGGTTTCCGGCCCGGTTCACGCCGGGGCCCTCTCGCCCGGGAAAATCCTGGGCGGCAAGCCGGCGGCATCGACCAGCGGAACCCGTCAGTATTACGACGGCCGTGGCAGCTTTGCCGGGCGCAGCAGCTCCAGCAGGGGCAACACGCAGTTATACGACGCGCACGGGCGCGTGTCAGGCCGCGTCGATTCGTCGTATAATTCGACGCGAAACTACGACGGTCAGGGCCGCTATGCCGGGCGAACGACGACCATGGGCGACACGACAAG
>JAJXXL010000284.1 GCA_021781115.1 Planctomycetota bacterium | reverse complement strand
GTGCTGTTCAACCGCAGCTTCTCACCGGCGCCGACGATTTTGACGACGACGACTCTGAATACGTCGGGGCAAAGCGTGCAAACCCAAAACGTGTTCTCGCAGACTTCGAACCCCGGTTTTCTGTTCAACAATGGCCAGCCGCTGGGCAACAACACCAACCCCGCCCTCAACCCGGCTGCCATCGGTTCACAGGCCTTGTCGAGTTTCAACGTCGGGCGGATCAATAACGACTTGGGCTATGGCGGGCTGGTGCTTTCGGCCGGATCCGAAAGCGTAAACTTCCTGTTGCGGGCGTTGGCTGCCCGCCGACGGATCGACATTTTAAGCCGTCCGCAGATTCGCACGCTCGACAATCAGTCGGCCCGCATCATGGTCGGCGCCCAGTTTCCCCGGGTGAATGGTTTTCAGCCGAACACCATCACGGGCGTGGCGACGCCACTGATTCAGCAAACGCCGATCGGCGTTATCCTGACGGTCACGCCGCGGGTCACGCCCGAACAAACCGTCGTCATGGATGTCATTGCCGAAAAGAGCGCGATTCAGTCGGGCAACGGCGTGCAATTGATTGCGAATGCGAACGGAACCGTGCTCACTTCGCCAATCATCGACGTGACGTTTGCCCAAACCACGCTCAGCGTGGGGAACGGTCAAACGGTCGTGATGGGCGGGATGATTACGAAGACCGATGACGTGACGCACCGCAAGGTGCCTATTCTGGGCGACATTCCCATTCTGGGGCTTGGTTTTCGATACGACCTGTCGCACATCCGCCGCACGGAGCTGCTGATGTTCCTGACGCCCCGCGTGCTGACGAACGACGCCGAATCGGAATTAATGAAACGGGTCGAAACCCAGCGGATCCACTACATCGAATCGGAAGTCGAGCAATTGCATGGGCCGATCCTGGGCGTGCCCGGCCCCGAAGTCGAACCGCCTCCGGGGTTTGAAACCCGTGCGGCCGACAACCTGGCGAACCCTGAAGACGACCCGAATTGCCCCACGACCATCATGCCGGGCGAACCGGTACAGTTGCCGCCTGTCACGTACCCCAACACGAATTACCAGCCGCCCACCGATCTGCCCCCGGCGCCGGGGGATGTCGGCGACGCGGCCAGCCGCTCGAATCGCACGCCGACGACGATCACGCAGGTTGCTGCCACCAGCGATGCCGAATCGCCCCGGGCCGGCAGCAAAAGCGCAGCGAATGCCGCATCCCGGAAAAAGAAGCCGAAACGCAGCATTTTCGGAGGGAGCCAGCCATGAACCACATCATTTCTCGCCGTGGTCGCGGCGTCACCCTGACGTTCTTCGTTCTGCTGCTGGCCGGATGTGCGCAGGGCAGCATATTCAAGTCGCGGGGCAAGGAATTTGATCAGTCGGGGCCGCAACACCCGGTGGTGAAGATCATCACGCTGTGGCAGGAGGCCGAAGGCGTCGGGTTGGATCAAAAGACGACCCGGGGTTTCGGCGGCCAGGTGCTGTTTTTGACATATCCCAAACAGTTGCCGGCCAAACTGAATGGCGGCACTGTGCGCGTGTACCTGTTCGATGACCAGGGACCTCCAGAAGAACAAGTTAAGCCGATTCACAAGTTTGAGTTCTCCGCCGACGCCTGGCAGTTTCAGTTGCAACCCTCGTCGTTCGGGCCGGCCTACGGACTGTTTATTCCTTATGTGCGCAAAGGACTGCACGAAGCCCATTGCAGCTTGCGCGTGCAATACACGCCCGACGGCGGTGTGCCGATTTATTCGGAAATGGCAACGGTCGTATTGCCCGGAATCAAGCCCGGCGGCAAAGACCCCACGGGGCTGGATGTGTTGGAAAAGGCCAAGCAACCGGCGGACGATCGTACAGTCGCCCCCGCAACAAACACGACGACTGCGCCGGCGAGCACTTCGACGGTGAACGCTGCGGCCGAGCCGCGACGGTTGTTGGAACAGGTAGCAGCCACGCAGGCGGCTGCAGCCCCCAGGCGCCTCCAGGCCCAACCGCTGACGCCTGCCGAGCGTGCTCGAATCATTTCCGAAGTTCAGGCAAAACTGGTGAAACCGGGGCGCCCTGACAGGTCGCAAGCTCAACCGGCCGCTGCCGACGATGAAATGAACTCGCCTCCAGCCGCGAAGGCAAAACGCGCGGCGCGCAACCCGCGGCGGCACGCGCTGGACGAAGTCGAAGATCGCGCCGATGGCCAGTCGGAAGTTCGGGAACTCAACTCGCTGTTGAACACGCCGCCGGCACGCCGACCGGCCGTGCGGCGGCCAGCCAGGCATTTGCTTGACGAGAACCCTGAGGCCGAAGTCGATGACGAATTTGCGCGTCAAATGGTCCGCCCCAAACGGGCCAATCCTGCGCGACAACATGCGGCGCCGGCCGCACCCGCCGAGTCTGGCCTCGACGACGGCGATGCGTCGGGGCAGCAAACAAGTTCGTTCCGAGCGGGGCGCGGCGGGGGACTGAACACCGTGACGATATCCGTTCCCGAGCAGGCGCTGGCGGTCAATCGAGATTGATTGGTCGTGTTGGAATGTCTTTACATTTCTGTTCGTGAACCGGTAAAATCCACAATGTCGCGGTTGCTCTCCATTTATCAGGGGCGGGTGGCGCGCGATGACTGGAGTTGGTGATGATGTCCATGCGCATTGCGATTCGCGGTCTGACGTTGTGTGCAATTTGTGCCGTCGGTCTGGTGGCGTGCCGTGAGGTCGCGGCCCAGCAGTCGTCGATGTTTGGCGGTAACTCGCAAGGCACCCAGGCGTCGAGCCAGTTGGGGGCACAGTCGATGCTGAATACGGGTAGCATCGCGAATGTCAAGGGGGGCAACGGCGGGGGCGCAACGGGGCTGGGGTTGACGAACAGCAACCAGGCGGGTGCCAACGGCGCGGCGGGCCAGGGGCAAGTCGGCATGGCCGGTAATTCAGGCCGCTTCATAGGAAACAATCTCGCAGGTCAGAATGGCGGGGCCAACAAGAACCAGGCGAACCAAGGCAATCGCGGCATGAACAACCAGCGGGGCAACCGCAATAATCAGAACCAGCAACCAGGCATGCAGAATAATCAAAACAGCGGGGCAAATATGAAGGGCAAGAAAAGTGCTCTGCGCCCGCAACTGCGCGTGGCGTTTAACGCGGCAAAACGCAGCCCGGCCGCCTTGGCGACTTCCGTCGATACGCGGTTTCAAAAGCTGTCGCGGCGGGCCGAATTTCAAAAAGTCGAGGCGGCCCATGTCGACGGCCAAGTCGTGCTGCGCGGCGAGGTGGCAACGCCGGAAGCGCGCCGGCTGGCCGGAATGATCGCCAGTCTTGAGCCGGGCGTTCGCTCGGTCAAGAACGAAATCGTGGTTAAATCGGCCGCGCCGGCGACCGAGTCGCAGTGACACCGGCCGCGGCAACCCCGCGGCAGACCACACGGCCGGGCGCTACCCGGCAGGCAGGCGGTTATATCGACCCGCTGGAACAACTGTGTCGCATTGGGCGTGCCGACGGTCAACGTGTGCCTCATCGCCGCGGGGCACGCTCGTTGGCGGTTTTCGCCGGCCGAACGCCCCCTCTCGACGTTTACGACGTGTGTGGTACGACCGGCGATGGGTGGACAGGTCGCGACATACGCCGGTCAGTTGTGGGTTTCCGCTGGAAAAAGGACTGTTAAAGTCACGCAGCAGAAGGTCAATGGCCCCTCGCCCGGTTCGGTGATCGTTGGCCAAGGGGCTGTAACGCGTCTGCGTTCTTGTATGGAGTGAGGATCGGTAAACAATCTCAGGCCGGCAACACCCAGATTGAGAATTCCCCAACTCAGACCGCTCAACGCCGTAACCTGGCAGCACTCCGAAAACTTTTCCAAAGGCCTCTGACATGTGGACCTTAAGAAACTTACTGCCGCAATGCGTCCTAGTTGGCGTGATACTGTTCGGCTCGTGCCTGTCAGTGGTGGCCGAAGACAGTCCGCAATCGAACAAGAAATCCGGGAAGCTGTCAAATTCCACCGCGACAGATCGGGGGGCTGCGAGCCCACCGGCAGAGAACTATGCGAAGCCAGCCAGCCCTTTGCCTGTCGAGGTCAAGCGCCCCATCAGGACCGACATATCCCTGGCGGATCAAGCCCGTCAGGCGGCCGAGCGCGCGATTCCATACATCGAGAAGGAGGGCACTGCCTGGATCACAGAGCGTAAATGTGTCACATGCCACTACGTCGCGTTTATGGTGTGGTCGTTTCGCGACGCCAGCCAGCGCGGGTTTGCCGTCGACAAGGCCAAGCTTACGGAATGGGCCGATTGGTCGCTGAACCACGCCGTCGGGCAGGGGGTGGAGGGGCCGGCGGAAATGCTGCTGGCGCGAGATCTCACGGACAAGAGCGAAAAGACGGCACAGCAGATCGAGCTGCTGCGCGACGCCATCATCAAGGGACAAGACAAGAACGGGTTTTGGAAGCCTGGTGGGCAGCTTCCCAGCCAGAAGCGGCCGCTGACGGAAACGACGCAGGTGAGCACGATGTGGTGTGCGCTGGCGCTGGACTCGCTTGACCAGCCGAACGGTCCGGCAATGGTGTCTCGCGACAAAGCCCTCGAATGGCTCAAAACGACGCCACCCAATGGCAACGACCCGGCCGTCAGCAGCGAGTGGTATGCGGCGCGGCTGCTGATCGAGAAGAAGTTCGGCGACCCGCAACAGGTCGCTGCGCTGCGCGACAAGATTCTCGCGGCCCAGCAGGCCGACGGCGGATGGGGGTGGCTCTGGGCCGATAAGAGCGACGCGTTTGGCACGGGGCTGTCGCTGTACGCTCTCAGTCAGGCGGAAGTACCGAATTCGCAGCCGCCGATCCAACAGGCCTGGAAATTCCTGATCGCGACGCAGACCGACAACGGCTCTTGGACCGTTAACGGCACGAAGACGGCCACCAAGGACAAGCCGCACCCGTTCAGTGGCTTCTGGGGCACAACCTGGGCCTTGCTCGGGCTGGCCCATTCGCTTCCCGATTCACCCGTAACGGCCGCGATCGCGCCTTGAGCCGTGGGGGGCGTCAATTGTTGTCGTCGGCCTGCTGGTTTT
>JAJXXL010000377.1 GCA_021781115.1 Planctomycetota bacterium | reverse complement strand
GGGCTGATAAGAGGTCTTGCACTTCGGGCATAGTACGCGCACCAGGCGCTGGGCCAGCACGCCTTCGACCGTGCTGGCCACGAGGTACGGTTCGACGCCCATATCGACAAGCCGGGTGAATGCCCCCGGCGCGTCGTTCGTGTGCAGCGTGCTGAACACGACGTGGCCCGTCAGCGAAGCCTGAATGGCGCTGTTGGCCGTTTCGCCGTCGCGAATTTCGCCGATCAGAATCACGTCGGGGTCATGCCGCAGAATGCTGCGCAGCCCGGCGGCGAAGGTCAGCCCGATCTTGGCGTGTACCTGAATCTGGTTAATGCCCGGCGTCTGGTATTCGACCGGGTCTTCGACGGTAATGATCTTGACGTCAGGGCTTTTGATCTGATTCAGCGCGCTGTACAGCGTGCTGGTTTTGCCGCTGCCGGTGGGGCCTGTCACGAGAATGATGCCGTGCGGCAGGCTGATCAGTTCGAGAAACACCTTCGACATCTCGGCCGACAACCCGACATTAGCCAGGTTGAAGACCATGCGGCTCTTGTCGAGCAACCGCATCACAATGCCTTCGCCATGCAGCATGGGAATGATCGACACGCGAACGTCAATTTCGCGGCCCTGCACGCGAAGCTTGATGCGGCCGTCTTGAGGCAGCCGTTTTTCGGCGATGTTCAGCCGCGACATGATCTTGAGCCGGCTGATGATTGCCAGGGCGAACTGATTGATTTCGGGGGGAACCGGTTGCACTCGCAAAATGCCATCGATGCGATAGCGGATCGTCAGCCCTGCTTCCTGCGGCTCGAGGTGCACGTCGCTGGCATTCTGGGCCAACGCTTCGATGAGCAGCTCGTTGACCAGCCTGACGACCGAAGCCGCCTGCGCCATTTCGGCCAGTTCGCCTTCCTGGTTTTCGATCGCTTCCAGCAGTTCGATCTCTGCGTCGGTGCGGCGAGCCACCATTTCGGTGATCGTGTCGCCGCCCACGCCCAGACGCTCTTTGATCAGGCGCACGATGTCATCGCGGCGGGCTAACACCGGTTCCAGCCGAAACCCGCTCAATGAACCCAGTTCTTCGAGCGATTCGAGGTCAAAGGGATCGCTGGTGGCGACGACGACGCGACCATTTTTTCGTTTGAGCGGCAGCAACGAATGCCGGAAGATCTCACGCGGGGGAAATTGCGCGAGCAGGTCCTGGTCGACTTCGATGTCGTTCAGTTCAACGTATCGCATGCCCAATTCGTCGCCAAGTGCTTGCAGCGCCTGGTCTTCTGTGACGTACCCCAGCTCAATCAGCCGCCGGTCCAAGCGGGTTCCGTTGGCCCCGTGCAACGCCTGCTGCACCTGCTCTTTGCTGACGAGCCCCTGAGTAACGAGGATTTGTCCGATTTCCATACTTGCAGGTCCATCTACCAATCACTCAGGCTGCGGCGGACCCTGATCCAACACGAACCTTACATTCGTCGGCAGGCGACGCGGGGGGGACTTCGATCAGGGTAACTTGTGAATTATTAAAACGTTGCGCTCGATAATCGCGTGGGTGAGGAGATCCTGAAACCTTGGGACAGGCAGGCGAATTTCGCAGGTTTCCGCCCCGTTGAAACCGGGCCGACGCACCCGAAGCGAAAAAAGTTCCATCGCCGGCCGCGATCGCCGTCTTGCAAAAGTTGTGTGACCACAACCTTTTAACACCAGCGTTGCTGCGCGGTGACAAGAATCTTTCAGAAAAGTCACGATTTAATATAACCGGGCGTTGATTCACGGGCAACATCTTTGCACGGCAATTCATCAGACGAATTCCATAACCAGTTTTTATATAATGTGTTATGGTCTGCTGATCGTTGCAGGCCCGGCGGCGTGATTCAATTTCGAGACTACGACTAAAGAGACTGGGTAAGATATTCCGATTGTAGTGATATTAGCGATAGTGCGGTCTGTCGGGGTCCGTGTATCGTTGGCCGTTTTTTTCGAGTTCAATCAGCGGTATGTAACCGGCACTCCCTCATGGAGAGACTGTTTTGATCCCCGATTTTGTTTCTCGGCAGTCGATTTGGGCACGTAGCTGCCTCGCCGTGGCAGTGGGCTGGGCATTGTGTGGCACGCACTGTGTATTGGCCGAGGACGACCCACCGAAGCCCGCCAAGGCGAAATGGAGCCCGTTTGGCCGCACGGCACAGGACGACATGAAGATCACGCTGCCCAATGCCGGCAGTCGCATGGTCAAGCTGGGGTACCTTCAGGCGACCTGGAAAAAAGTGCTCGACGATCTGGCGGACGCGACCGGCACCACGGTTGTCGCCGACAAATACCCCACGCGTACCTTCAGCCGCTGGGACCGCCGCGAACACACGGTCGATGAAGCGATCAAGATTCTCAACAAGGAACTTGAACCGCTGGGCTATCGCATTCTGCTGAAAAAAGAGCACCTGTTGCTGATTGACGTGCCTTCGAGTCGTCCGGAATACCCGCGGCCCGTGGTGACGGCCGATAATCGGGTTGTGCTGGACCCCGAAAACGACCGGGCGAATGCCGACGCGAGTGACGACGAACCGGCATCTGGGGAACGTGCCGGTGCGCGCAAAAGGCGCCCGCGTGCCGCCGACCCGAAGCTGCAAATGATCGTTCAGGCCAGCGGCGAAGATGACGCCGATCTGGCGCTGGACGACGAACGTGATATACCCCCCGAGCCGCAAGAGGTCGTGCGTGCTGTCAAGCTTGTGGAGCACGACGCGGTTTCATTGGCGCGGATCCTGTACGTGGGCTTCAAGCCGCACGCCGACCTGATCACCAACGGCCCCAATGGCTTGAACGCGTTTCGGGTGTTTCACCCTGCCGCGAAAGGCAAGCCGGGTGGCGACCGCAAGCCGCAGGCGGTGCGGTTTGTCGTGGGCATTGACCGCGATCGCAACCAATTGATCGTACAGGCTGCGCCCGCCGAGGCCGAATCTGTGGCGAAGTTGATAGAAACGCTCGATCAAACGCCCGATCGGCTGCGTTCGGCGATTCGTCCGGTGACGGTGCCCAAAAATGCCGACAAAATCGCCGACGCCCTGCAGCCCGAGCTGACGCGCATTGCCGACGAAGGCGCGAAAGTTCGTCGCCAGTCTCAAGGGCAACCGAAGGCGCGGCGGGCCGCCCTGTATCGCGACGGAGTAGAACCGGGCGACGAGCCCGACCAGCGGCTGGCTCAGCAGGAAGCGGCGCAACCACAACGCGGTGCTGCAGAGGCAAGCGCCCCGGCCAAGCCGCCGGCCGCTAAGGCGGGGGCGGAACCCGGTGAAAAACACGACGACTCGACCGTTGAAGGATTGCGGGGCGACGTTTCGGTCGAGGCGATGTCGGATCTGGGTGTGCTGATCATTCGCGGCAGCCAGCAGGATGTCGAAGCGGTCATGGCAATCATCAAGGAAATCGAGCGCGTCAGCACCGGGGCAACGCCGGAAGTGCAATTGCACCGGTTACAGCATGTGAATTCAGAATCGCTGGCGGCGTTGATGAACAACGTTTACGACAAATTGAACACGGCGCGGACGCGCTCGGCACAAGGGGCGCAACGTGGGCCGTCGATTTCCATCATTCCGATCGTCAAACCGAACGCAATTCTGATTCTGGCCCCGCTGGACGATCTGGAAAACGTCGTGGGGTTGGCCGAAGACCTCGATCAGCCGGTGGATCCTGAAACCGAGTTTGAGGTGTTTCGGCTGAAGCACGCCATTCCGTCGCAAGTGGTCGATACGGTTCAGGAAATGTATCCCTCGGGCGGACAGGCGCAACAACAGCAACAGGCGGCCGGGCTGGTTCCCCGCGTGCGAATCATTGCCAACGTGCGCACAAATTCGGTCATCGTGCAGGCCCGCCCGCGCGACATGAAGGAAGTCGCGCACCTGATCGAGGGCCTCGATGCCAGCGATTCGGATTCGATCAGCAAATTGAAGATTTTCCCGCTCAAAAATGCCACAGCCGAAGAACTGGCAACCACCCTGCAACAGGCAATTTCCAGCGTGCTCAGCCCCTCGTCGAGCGGTTCCTCGGGGCAGGGGGGTGGTGGTGGGGGCGGCGGCGGTAGCGGCGATGCTTCCGAACTCCGCGGCGTCAAGTCGTCGATCATTGAGTTTTTGGCGGGCGACGACGCCGAATCGCGCGAACTTCGGTCGGGGATCCTGTCTGATATCAGGATCAGCGGCGACTCGCGCACGAACAGCCTGGTGGTCACTGCGCCGGAAGCGAGCATGAACCTGATTGCCGAACTGGTCAAGCAGCTCGACCGTCCCGCCGCCGCTGTCGCCGAAATCAAGGTCTTTTCCCTGAAAAACAGCGACGCGAATACGATGGTTGCATTGCTCCAGCGGCTGTTTGGCGTGCAGCAACAGGCCCAGGGGCAGGGGGGGGCGGCGGGCGGTGCCGGCGGCCAGGCGGCCGGGGCCGCGATGAACGTGCTGATCGAGGGGGCCGAAGACGCCAGCAGCAACCTGATCCCCATGCGGTTTTCGGTCGACGTGCGCACCAACAGCATTGTCGCCATTGGCGGCGGCGAAGCGCTGCGGGTCGTTGAGGCGGTCCTGCTCAGCCTCGACCTGAGCGACATTCGCCAGCGGCAGACGGCGATTTACCGGTTGAAGAACACGCCCGCCGTCGATGTGGCGGCGGCGATCAACCTGTTTCTGTCGAATCAGCGGCAGGTGAACCAGTCTGAGGCGGGGCTGGTCAGCCCGTTTGAACAGTTGGAACGCGAGGTCGTGGTCGTTCCCGAAGCGGTAAGCAATACGCTGTTGATCAGCGCCACCAGCCGGTTTTTCGATGAAATTCAGGGGCTGGTGGTGAAACTCGATTCGGCGCCGCGCCAGGTTGTCATTCAGGCAATGCTCGTTGAAGTCACGCTCGACAACACCGACGAATTCGGCATGGAACTCGGCCTGCAGGATTCAGTACTGTTCAACCGCAGCTTTTCACCGGCGCCGACGATTTTGACGACGACGACTCTGAATACGTCGGGGCAAAGCGTGCAAACCCAAAACGTGTTCTCGCAGACTTCGAACCCCGGTTTTCTGTTCAACAATGGCCAGCCGCTGGGC
>JAJXXL010000300.1 GCA_021781115.1 Planctomycetota bacterium | reverse complement strand
CATGAAGAGGTGGCGTTCGTGGTCCACGGGGGCGACCTTTGGTGGTTCAGCGAATTTTGAGGCTGGCCACGCCGGCAATCGCCAGCAGGGCGGCGCCGATCCAGAATCGCACGACGATTTTCATTTCATGCTGTCCGCGAAACAGAAAATGATTGTGCAGCGGGCTGCAGGCGATCAGCCGCGTGCCCAGGCAGCGATACCAGCCGACCTGGGCGATGACGCTCAGGGTTTCAATGACGAATATGCCACCGACGATGAGCAGCAGCGGCTCCTGCCGGGTGACGAGCGCCGCCAGGCCGATCAACCCGCCCAGCGGCAGCGACCCGGTGTCGCCCATGAAGACCTGTGCGGGGTAACAGTTAAACCACAAAAACCCCAGAACGGCGCCCACGGTCGCCCCCAGCACAATGCTCAGTTCGCCGGCGCCTGCGATGTAGGGAATGCTCAGGTATTCGGCCATGCCCTTGTGGCCTGCGAGGTAGGTCAGGGCCACGAACGCCGAGCCGGCGAAAACCATGCAGCCGCCGGCCAGGCCGTCGAGGCCGTCGGTCAGGTTGACGGCGTTCGAACTGCCGACGAGCACGATCACGCTCCACAGGACAAACCCCGGGCCGAGCCAGATGCTGAAGTCGCCCAGCGGCCACATCAAATCGAGGCCGTGCGGCCGGTCGCGATGGTCGGCATACAGCACGAGCGAGGCGACGAGTGAGATCGCCAGTTGCACGACGAGCTTGCCGCGCACCGAAAGCCCGTTTCTCCGGGTGCTGAGCTTGACCCAGTCGTCATAAGCGCCGAGCGCTCCGAACGCCAGGGCCACGAACAACCCGAGTTGCACACAGCGGCTGGTCAGGTCGGCCCAGAGCAGCAGCGACACGAGCACGGCCCCCAGAATGAACAGCCCGCCCATCGTGGGCGTAGCGTTCTTGGCGACCTGAATTTCATTGAGCCGGGCCGAATCGCTGGCCACCCGCTCGCGAAACCGCTGCTTGAGCCAGTGAATGGCCAACGGGCCGAGGACGAGGGCGATGAGAAACGACGTCAGGCTGGCCAGCGCCGTGCGCGCGGTGAGAAACACCCGCGAATCGCCCGACGAATGCAGTTCGAGTTGTTCGAGAACCTGCCCGAACCGGTGGAGCAGCCAGATTAACATGAATCATCGACACCGGTGAAAATATCCCCGGGCGCCGAGGCAAAACTGCCTCGGCGCCCGGTCAAAAAAGTTCCACTGTGAAGCGGATGTTGGAGTGATTGACCCAGTAACCACTGACCCAACAACCAGAATTGCTTCCGTCAGGCAAACCCTGCCGGTGCTATGGGATTCCCGCAAATCCATCACACGCAGTGGAACTTCACGCAATTAAACTTGTGTTCACTTTCTTAACGAGACGAAGATCGCCGATCGCCCAGGCGCGGCCCCGATTTGGCGGCCACCGGTCAGGCCGCGGCGCGCGGGGGGTGTTCGAGTTCGCCCCGGCCTTGCAGCCAGGCGACGACCCGTTCCATGTGCATTCCGCGCGAGCCTTTCACGAGTACGATTCCTCCAGGTTCCAGCCAGCAATCGAGCACGACCCGCACCGCTTCCAGATCGCGGCAGGCGGCCAGCCGCCAGGAGGGCATTCCGGCCTGCTGTGCTCCTTGCACGACGTCTTCGGCGCGCTCGCCGAACGACAACAGAAGGTCGATTTCCAATCCGGCCACCAGCCGGCCGAGTTCGCGATGGCAGGCTTTCGCTTCTTCACCGAGTTCGAGCATGTCGCCCAGCACGAGCACTTTGCGTCCGTTGCCAGGCCAGTCGGCCAGGCATTGGCACGCCGCCCGCATCGATGCCGGGTTGGCGTTGTAGGTGTCGTCGATAATCGTCGAGGTTCCGCAGGCGCGGGGGTGGCACCGGCCCGGTTCATTGACAAAGTTCTGCAACCCGGCGGCGATGGCGCCCGGGTCCATGCCGATTTCGCGGGCGACGGCCACGGCGCACAGCGCTGCGGCGAGGAAATGCCGGCCCGGCGCCGGCACTTCATAACGCTTGCGATCGACGCTGAACCGCAACTTGCCCGGCACGAGGGCGACATCCAGGGCCCGCACATGGCAGCCCGGGGTTTCGCCGACGAAAACTGTGGGGCACAGAGCCCGTGCGGCCATTTGTCGCATGCGTTCGTCGTCTCCGCAGACGACCGCGAAACCGTGTGAGGGCAAGGCTTCGAGGAGTTCTCCTTTCGCTTGATAAATCTGATCGAGGCTGCCGAACGTGGCCAGGTGAGCCGGGCCGATCGGCGCCAGCACGCCGATTTCAGGGCAGGCGATTTCACACAAGCTGCGAATGTCGCCCACGCGGGCGGCGCCCATTTCAAGTACGCTGAATTCATCCTCGGCCGCCAGGTCGAGCAGGCTGAGCGGCAAACCGACTTCGTTGTTGTAATTGAACCGGCTGCGCCTGCCGGCATGTCGGGCCGACAGCGCGGCATAAATCATTTCGCGAGTCGTCGTTTTTCCCACGCTGCCGGTCACGCCGATAATCAACGCTTCGTGCCGGTGCCGGTACCAGCGGGCAAAATCGCCCAGGGCCTGGCGCGTGTCGGCCACACGAATCGTGCATGGGCCGGCGGCCGTTTGGCAGCGATCGTCGACCACGCAGCCTGCGGCGCCGCGGCGCAACGCCTGTTCGAGATAATCGTGTCCGTTATGAGTTTCTCCGCGCAGGGCCCAGAACAAGTCGCCGGGCTGTGTTGTCCGTGAGTCGGTCGAGACGCGTTCGAACACGGCATCGGGCGGCGCCGCGCTCGGCGCTGCGCCTCCCGTGGCCGCCAGCAGTTCATCAAGACCGACCTGTTCCATGATTTGCGTCAGAGCGATTGTGGCCCGTGCGGCGAAACGGGTGTTTCACCCGCAGGGGCCAAAAACTGTTCAGGATGGCGCCGCTTGCGCACTGTGCGGGGCGGGGTGCGTCATGTCAGGGAATGGTATGATTTGGGTGTATTTCGAGGTCAACAATTGCCTGGCCAACCTGCGGCTGGCGGCGGTTTCGATGGGGCGTCAGTCGCAATGCAGCCCGCATGCCGTCGTGCGGTGGTGCGGTTCGGGTACGATGGCCGTGCGGGTCAGCACGCGGCGTACGACCTCAGCGTCGTCAAAGTGCCGCCGGTCGCTGCCGATGATCTGTTCGGTTTCGTGGCCTTTGCCCGCAACGAGCACGGCGTCGCCCGGTTTGGCGGCGCGCAAGGCCCAGGCGATGGCCACTTCGCGGTCGAGTTCGACATGCGGTTGCGCCGCGGCGCAACCGGCCAGAATGTCGCGGGAAATGCGGGCGGGGTCTTCTGAGCGGGGGTTGTCGCTGGTGATGACGACGGCGTCAGCGGTGGCGGCGGCCCGGCCCATGAGCGGGCGTTTTGACCGGTCGCGGTCGCCGCCGGCGCCAAACACGCAGATCACGCGTCCGCGCGTCAGGCTTTTCAATGATTGCAGGCATCGCCGCAGGGCATCTTCGGTGTGGGCGTAATCGACAAACACAGAAAACGGCTGGCCGCAGTCGATCGGCTGCATCCGCCCCGGCACGCATTCGAGCGTTTCAATGCCCAAGGCGATGTCGTGCGCCGAAACTCCAAAATGCGCGGTCACAGCCGCAGCCGCCAGGCAATTCGAGATGTTGTGCCGCCCGACGAGCTGCGTTTCGACGATCACATTTTCGACGCCCAGCGTCAACCGAAAGCGGCTGCCCGCGAGCGATTCTTCGAGCACGACCGCCGATACGTCGGCCGCCGAGTCGAACCCGTAGGTGACGACCCGCTTGGGGGCTTCGTCAAGGCACGAGCGACTGCCTGCGTCGTCGAGATTGAGCACGGCCAGCCCGGCCGGTTTGAGATAGTCGAATATTCGCAGTTTGCTGCGGCGGTAGGCGTCATACGAACCGTGGTAATCGAAGTGATCCTGAGTGATGTTGCCAATGACCGCCGCGTCGAGCAACGTGCCCGCCGTGCGCCGCTGCTCGAGGGCGTGGCTGGACAGTTCCATGGCGGCGTATGCTGTGCCGTGGTCGACCATGCTGCCCAGCCACTGCGCCAGGGTGCGCGAGTCGGGGGTCGTCAGGCGGGCTGGTTCGGTATGGTGGCCATCGCTGTATTCAATCGTGCCCAGCAGCCCGGTTTGCTTGCCGGCGGCCTGCATAATCGAGCGAATGAGCCAGGTGGTCGTCGTTTTGCCGTTCGTCCCGGTGACGCCCGCCAGCCCGAGCCGGCGCGCCGGGTTGGCCGCCAGCGCGGCGCACAACTCGGCATAAGCCCGCCGCACATCAGGAACGACGCATTGCGGGATATTCACGTGCGCCAGCGGCTGTTCGACCAAGAGAGCAGTAGCCCCGCGCTCGAGCGCCTCGGGAATGAATCTCTGGCCATCGGCGCTCGTGCCGCGAATGACGGCGAACACGCTGTGAGGCCGGCAGTCGGCGCTGCGATCTGTTGCAAACAGTGTGCGCACGTCGCCGCAGCCCACGAAGCTGGCCGTGGGAAACAGCCGCCGCAGGTTGACCGCGACAGGAACTTGAGGACTCCAGGGGGGCATACGAAAAGGCCTCCTGCCTTTCCTTGCAACTGCAGGTGTGCAGAAATCGCCGTGACGGCGGCTTCCGTGCCGCGCCACAGCGTAAAAACCCGATGCCTGCGCCGGCGCAAGGGCCAGCCCGCGGAAATCCGTTTCCGCTTGGCGACGCCGCGAGGCGTGTTCGCAAGATCGAGCCGTCGTTGGTTGTAAATGATGCCGGGAGATAAATGTCGTCGCCGAGTGCGGCTGAACGCTGGCCAGCGCCCGCGAGAACGAGAATTGCATTGTGATTGATCATCGCCCCAAGGTTGGGTGACCCTGAAAGCGGGCGGCATTCTCGCAATTCTGCCAAAACGGTCAATTGCACTTTTGACTTTTTTTCAAGCGGCTTGTAAAGATTACAAACACCCGTTCCTTCGGCCGCGCCCGAGCAGTGCCTCATGAACTATTTCGCCCACGGTTGCCGGTTTACCGACCGCCCGTTTTTCCTCGTGGGCACCGCCTTGCCCGATCTGCTGTCGGTCGTCGACCGGCAGGTCCGCCTGCGCGAACGCCGCGTTTCGCCCTGCGCTACGGGTTCGGGCGAGCCGCACGCCGAAATCGCCGCGGGCGTGTTGCAGCACTTTGCCGACGATGCCTGGTTTCATCGCGCCCCGGCGTTTTTCGAGGTCTCGGGCGAGCTGACGCGGCTGTTTCGTGCGGCGCTGGCCGGCGACGACGGACACCGCCCCGCGCTGCTGGGCCATATCGTGACGGAGATGCTGCTCGATGGAATCCTGATCGCGCGTGAGCCGGCGCGGCTCGAGGCGTATTACGCTGCGTTTGACCAGATTGACCCGCAAATTGTCGAACACGCCGTGAATGGCATGGCCCGCCACGCCACCGATCGCCTGGCGGCGTTCATTCCCCTGTTTTGCCGCGAGCGGTTTCTGGGCGACTACCTCGACGCAGAATCCTTGCTCTGGCGGTTGAATCAGGTGCTGCGGCGCGTCAAACTGCATCCATTGCCGGCAGCGACACGCACCGTTCTCGACGCCGGCTGGACGATTGTTGAACAGAACCTCTCTGCCCTGTTGCCCGGCTTTTGAAGCCCGAGTGGAATCCACTGCCCGCAATGGCCCCCCTGAAAGGACGACTGATGAAGTACGGCATGAACCTGCTGTTGTGGACTGCCGAGGTCGATGAAACGCATGACCCGCTGCTCGACCAGATCAAGGGCTGGGGCTACGACGGGGTCGAGGTACCGATCTTTGCGCTCGACGCGCCCCGCTACACGCGGCTCGGGCGGACGCTGGATGCGGCGGGTTTGGAACGTACCGCCGTTACCGTTTCGACCGACGACGCCAACCCGATTTCCGAGTCGCCGGCGGTGCGGCAGGCCGCGGTCGAGCGGCTGAAACAGGTGGTCGACGTTTGCCATCTGGCTGGCGTCAAAAAGCTGTGCGGGCCGTTGCATTCGGCGCTGGGGCGGTTCACGGGGCAGGGGCCCACCGCCGACGAATGGAAGTGGGCCCAGGACACGCTGGCGCAGGTGGCCGACCACGCCCGGCAGGCCGATGTGCTGCTGGTGCTCGAATACCTGAACCGGTTTGAATGCTACTTCCTGAACTCTGCCGCCGACTGTGCCCGATTCGTCACCGAGCTCAATCACCCCCAGGTGCGAATGATGTACGACACATTTCATGCCAACATTGAAGAAAAGAGCATTGCGGGGGCAATCAAAACCTGCGCGCCGGTGCTGGCGCACGTGCACATTTCGGCCAATGACCGATCGACACCCGGCGAAGGAACCATTGACTGGGCCACCACGTTCGAATCGCTCAAGGACGTGAAGTACGACGGCTGGCTGGTGGTCGAAGCGTTTGGGTTGGCGCTGCCGGCGCTGGCCGCGGCTACGAAGATCTGGCGGCGGATGTATCCCTCAGAAGAATACCTCGCCACCCAGGCCCTGAAGTTTATGCAGGCCCAGTGGGAGAGATGAGGTTTTCGTACCGCGTCAGAGTGGGGGAGGAATCGTGACGTCGCGGTGACACCAGCGAATGTGCGACTCTTCGAGCGGCACGAGCGCCTGAGCGTGAACCGGCACGGCGCGGGGCGTATAGTGATTGGCCGGTCGGGTGGCGGGCGCATCGCCGAAATACCGATGGCTGTTGATCGCGCCGGCGATGGCGCCGTCGCGTGACATGCGAATCCTGACGGGGGCGTCATCGCCCAGTGGGTCGGCGTACAACTCGACCTGAACCGAATCCGGCGAAATCTCGGCCAGGTAAACCAGCACATCAAAGTGCCAGCTTTCGCCCGTCGCGGTCACGCAAACCTCTCCGAAGTGCACGTCTTTCCAGTTCGACGCCAGGTTTTTGCTCCAGTCAACCAGTTCCTTGGCGAGCGCGCCGCCATTCGCCGCGCGTGCCCGATACGCCGCGGCGGCGTTCAGGTAGGCGTTGCCGACATACTCGCGGACCATTCGATTTCCGCTGAACCGGGGGGTCAGCCGCGACATGCTGCGGCGCACGCGTTCGATCCAGGCGCGTGGCAGCCCGGCCTCGTCGCGCTGAAAGAATTCGGAAATGATTTCGCTTTCGAGGATCGCATAGAGTTGCTGTGCTTCGCGGGCATCGGCGCCAGAGTCGCCAGGATCGTTGCCGTCGGCAAGCGTCCAGCCGACGTCGGGTGAGTGCGCCTCGGCCCACCAGCCGTCGGGTTCCGAAAAGTTCAGCCCTCCATTCGCCAGGACTTTCATGCCACTGGTGCCGCAGGCCTCCCACAGCCGGCGGGGCGTATTGACCCACACGTCGACGCCACCGACCAGCATTCGCGACAGCGCCAGGTCGTAATCGCCCAGAAAGACGGCCCGATCGAAGATTTCCGGGCGGTTGGTGAATTGCACCATGGCTTGCACCATGCGTTTTCCCTCTTCGTCGGCCGGGTGCGCCTTGCCGGCCACAATCAGTTGAACGGGCCGATCAGGATTCGTCAGCAGGCGCGTCAGGCGCTGTGCGTCATGCAGCAGGAGGTTCGGGCGCTTGTAGGCGGTGAACCGCCGCGCAAAACCGAGTGTGAGCGCATTGGCGTCGAGCACATGCCGGGCGCGGTTGACCGTGTCGGGCGTTGCGTTCTGCTCGCCCAATTGCCGTGCGAGCCGGCGACGGACATAGTCGACCAGTTGCTGTCGCGCTGCGGCGCGGAAATCCCAGATCTCGGCGTCTGACGACGCGGCGATTTTACACGGCAACTCGTCAGTCGCCTGCCGCCAGCGGTTGACACCGCAGGTCTTGAGCCAGAAGCGGTCGGCCGCGGGCGAGTCCCACGAGGACTGGTGGGCGCCGTTGGTCACCGAGGTGATTGGCGCTTCGGCCAGGGGCCAGTCAGGAAACAGGGGGCTGAAAATCTGCCGGCTGACCCGGCCATGCAGCTCGCTGACCCCATTCACGAACCCCGCCCCGCGCAGGGCCAAGTACGCCATGTTGAACTGTTCTCCGGCGTCTTGCGGGTTTCGACGGCCCAGCCCCAGGAGTTGATGCATGGAAATCCCCAGCAGCTCCGGCACGGGGGCCGCGTAATGCGCTACCAGAGCCGGGTCGTATCGATCAAACGCGGCCTCGACCGGCGTGTGCGTGGTGAACACGTTGCCAAGCCGCGTGGCCCACAGCGATTCTTCGAACCGCACCTGCGCTGAACGCATAAAGCTCTCTGCCCGCGCCAGCACGACCATCGCCGCGTGACCTTCATTGAGGTGACACACCTCGATGTCCAGCCCCAGCGATTCAATGATCCGCCACCCGCCGAGCCCCAACACGACTTCCTGTAAAAAACGCCGCTCACGGTCGGTCGTGTACAGCGTCGCCGTGATGGCCCGGTCGCCGGGGGTGTTCATCGGGTCATTGCTGTCGAGCAGGTAGAGTGGCGCCTTGCCGACTTGCACCAGCCAGACGCGCAACGCCAGTTCGCGGCCCGGCAACGCAATCAGGATTTTCAACCAGCCCCCCTCGCGATCGCGCACCGGAACCACGGGCAGGCTGGTCGGGTCGTTAAAGGGAAACGCTTCCTGCTGGCGCCCGTCGGCGTCGAGCACCTGGTGGAAATAGCCCTGCTGGTACAAGAGGCCAATGCCGATCATCGGCACCCCCAGGTCGCTGGCCGTCTTGAGGCAATCGCCCGCCAGCACGCCCAGGCCGCCCGAATAAATCGGCAGCGCTTCGGAAAGGCCGAATTCCATGCTGAAATAGGCGACACCGCGCAGATGCGCCGGCGTATAGTTGCGGCCAAACCACCCCGGTTCATTCAAATACTGGGTGCGCCTTTCGAACAGCAGCCGCAATTCCTGCTGCACGACGGGGTCTTGGGCGGCGTCTTCGAGTCGCTTTTGCGAGACACTTTGCAGGATCAGGTAAGGATTTCGCGTGCGTTCCCACAATTCAGAATCGAGCATCCTCCACAACGCGTCGCCCGTCTGGTTCCAATTCCATGACAGGTCAAGTGCCAGCGCCGACAGATCGGCCAGGCCCGCGGGCAGGGGGCGGTTCAAATAGCGGTGCATCGGGTAATCCTATCCAGCCGGGGCCTCCCGGCGAATATTGTAATTTCCAGGGCAATCCTGGCGGGGCGCGCTTCTGCCGCAGCGCCTGGGGTTCGGCCCTGATCACGACCTCCGAGGCGGCAGATCCTTATTCGCATGAAATCGGGCAACGACGATTGTGGCGTCGTCATGCTGGCCCGCCGCGGCCTGAAAGGCGTGCACCGTCGCGTGCATCTTCTGCGCAATTTCAGCAGGCGTGCTGCGAATGTTGCCGCGAACGAATTCGAGCAGCCGCATTCGGCCGAATTGCTCGCCTGCCGGCGACATCGCCTCTTCGATGCCATCAGTCAGCAGCAGGAGGACGTCGCCCGGCACCACCTCGAGTTGCTCGCAAGGATATTCGGCATCTGGAAACCAGCCGAGCGGTGGGCCAGTGCTGGCCAGTTGCTGTTTGAGGTCGCCATTTTCAGCCAACAGGTAGCCGGTGTGCCCGGCGCCGGCATAGGTCAGCCGCCGATCCTGCGGGTCGATGCTGGCGTAAAAAAGCGTGACGAATCGCCCTTCGAGCCCGTCTCGCAGCAGCAGCGAATTCACCTGGCCAAGTATTCGCGAGATGTTCCCTTCGGTGCTGGAACAGGCGCGCAGGTACGACCGGGCCGCGACGGTAACCAGCGCGGCGGCAAAACCGTGGCCGCTGGCATCGCCGATAACCACTGCCAGGCGGCCGCCGGGCAGCGAAATATAGTCATAGAAATCGCCGCCCGCCGCGTCGGCCGGCTCAGAGCTGGCGGCCAGTTCGACACCGGGAAACCAGGGCGCCTCGGTGGGCAGCATTGCCGCCTGCACGACACGGGCCAGCGTCGATTCGGTTTCGCGTCGCCTTCGCTCAGTGATGTCGATGATTGCGGCGATTGCCAGGCGTCCGTCGCTGGTTTGCAGCGGGGTCAGGCCGATTTCCAGCGGAATTTCGCGACCGTGCGCGTCGACGCCGACGACTTCCCTTCCCACCCCCATGACGCGGTGGTTGGGGGTGTCGAAGAATTGAGACACGAGTCGTTGATGGTTTTCACGGAGTCGGGCGGGAATCAGCCGCTCGACCTGCGAACCATGCAACTCGTCGAGGCTGTAGCCGAATGTGGCCGAGGCCTGCCGGTTCGCAAACAGGATGCGGCTGCGCTGATCGACGACCAGCATCGCGATCGGGGCCGCATCGAGAATTGTCGCGAGGTTTCCACTTTGCAAGGAGGATGGGCTCAATTGAGACATGCCGAAACCGATTTGCTCGCGTAAAAAAAATAGCCCCCCGCAGCGCAATGCGCCCGAGAGGCTTTCCTAGCCGGGAAATGAACACGCCTGTCGCAAGCGGTTCTGCAGGGTGTGATGGCGGCCGGAAAACCGCATCCCGGTGTTCGATTGTATCGAGCAGTTGTCGCGGGGGCAATGTTATGGCGGGATCAAGAACCGGGGTGCGCGAACGGTACAAACTCCTGGTCAGTCATGCGCTGCACGATGGTTTCCAGATTGGTGCGCCCCTGTTCGACTCCGATATCGGTGGGGATCGTTGAAACCCGGGGGTACGACTCGGTGGTCACGATCCAGTCTGCGAGAAAAGTTTCAAGGCCCTTGCCGTCGACTTATCGTGACCGGCACGCGATTCGGAATTCCTGCTCCACGGTCTTCCAACACTCAATCGGCCGAATTGGAAGCGCGCGGTGAATGCGGGGCAGGTCGTTCAAATCCTGTGCACGCTCCGATTACGTTGAATGCGAGGTTAAAAAAGCTCGCAAGTCCTCGCCGGCCGGCCATGCGTTCGAGCGGAAGTTGCCCCTGACAGCGCGGCAGCCTCCGATCATAATGCGGTCGCGAACCTGTTTTAGGTTTGGTCCATCGGTCTGCGGACATTCCTGCGCATTCCAATTGACTTGTCCGTGTTGGAATTCATGCAGTACGCACGTGGAACTTGCGACACAAAACTCAGGGGTTCAAATCAGAAAGGATGACATGGTCGGATGGCCTGAAATTGAGTTGGCACGCGGTGGCGATCTGTCGCACGGGATTCAATACCAGAAATTGATTGATTATCGGGCTCTGAATCTTGAGCGGGAACTTGACCGCCGGCTGCTGCGCGAGTGCCTGGATGATTTCCTGCTCCAACTTGGCTTCGATCGCGGCAGGGTGTTGCGGCTCTTGTTCGGGTTCGATGGGCCAGAGTTGTCGACGCATGAAATTGCCAGAGTCTTGGAATGCAGACGCGAGCGAGTCGTATGCTTGCGATGCATTGCACTCACGCTTCTGCACAGGCGCTTTGGCGCACGGCTGCAGCCGTACGTCGAGGCTCTCCTCGAATGAGGCGCAGGAATCGCTGCGCTCGAGTTTCACGCGCCATTTGTTTGAATCGGTGCACGCGCGGCCCGCAACTGCCGCAGGCGGGTGCACAGCAAGTCAGCCATCTGCCGGGCGACTCGGCCTTCTGGCGCAGGCTTTGTTGCATCAGCAGAGGACAAGTCGAACGCCAGCCAAATTGCCTGCGTGCCGTCACGAACGACGCACGCCGTCAGCGACTGCCCATTGGGCGAAGCATGCCGGGGACGATCGACCTGACCAATCGGTTCCACTCGCACCGCTTGAATCTCCGAAGTGTTGAACCGGCGCGTGAAACCGATCCTGCCGACATGCCAGCGGCAGACCAGGTTCTCGGGCGTCAATTCAATCGTCGATCGCCCACGAGCCAGGATGAGGCCCACGCCCAGCGCCACTCCGCTCGACAGCACGCCGAGTGCGGCCGGAATCAGAAAGATCAAACCTCGCGGGGCCACAATTCCCTGGCGGGCGGCGGCCAGAAAAGGTGCGTCCACGTAGGCAGCCCCGATCGCGAGGCCCCCCGCGATCAGAAGCGCTGCGTGTTTTTGCCAACCTGTCCGGAGAAAATCGATGTGTAATCTCAACCGCTCGGCCGTCGCGTCGTCCACGCAAATCAGGCAACCGGGGGGCAAGTTTGCAGGTTCGAGGTGGCTGCTGGAGAACACGCTGCTCGTCGGCGGTTCGTCGTGGGGGCGGTTAATCCAATCGGCTGCCGTTGTCGGCGAAGCACCCGGCGGCGCGGTGTGCAGAAACTGATGCAGGCAGTCGACCAGCCAGTCCTTTTCGGCATTGGATAGCGCGGTGCCGAACTTCGCTTTGCCGTTCAAGCCGGAAACTTCGACCCGATAGACGGGGCGGTCATTATCCGAATACGCTTCGACGAGCCCGGCCCGTGAATCAGGCCCGAGGGCGGTCGTCACAATGCGTTTTTTGCCGAACAGGATGCGTTGCACAGCCAGTCGCTCGCGCTCTGCAAGGATCAGTGTTCGCTCGTATTTCAGCTTGAGCCAGTAGTACAGAAATCCCAGCCCAATCGCCCAGAACAGGCCCAGAAATGCCAAAAGCCCCAGCACCAGCCAAGGGGTCATGACCGGCCCGCCGAAGAACAGGCCCGCCGTCATGGCTGGCGTGACAACGACCATGAACAGGTTCCAGAACAGTGCAAACGCCCCCATGCTTCGGGTTTGCGTCCCCCCGCCCGGTATGAACAACACCAGCCGTTTTTCGGTCGATTCGATCACCTCGACGGTGTTATTTGCGGGCGGCGGTGGCAGGTCAATCGCCGATTGTGCAACGGGTTCACCACTTCGAGCCCAGGCATCGATTAGATCCGGGGCCAACCGGGGTGGCGATAGTTCGGGCGTCCTGGGCGAAACGTCGGCGTCATCACCGAAAGGCACGGCGCGCCCGCAAAACGGGCAGATCGGCTGCCCGGTTTGTTCCACGAGGTCGTTTCGCAGACTGGCGCGGCAATGCGGGCAGGTGGTAGCGTACACGAGTTCAGCCCTCAGGCAGAGCTGCGACCGCGGGACCAACTCCGCCGCGGCGCGTTGCCGACGACTCATCGCACCCGCGAGCCCGGCATGCCAGGTTCAGTCGCCATGCAGCTTTCGCAGGCGCGATGACGTTCGCAAGATCAGTTGCATCCGTTCAAACTCGTCGAGCCAGTCTTGTGTTACCGCTTGCAACATCGTGCGCGATTCAGGAACCAGCCCGGTGGGGCAGGCGGCGCCCAATTGGTCGGCGGCGAGCTGGCGGTATTTGGAAAGCGTGCGGTCGCCGTACCAGCCGACTTGGTGGTTGTCTTCACTGAGAAACAGCACGACCGGCACCCGCGCCCCGCCGCACACCGACAGCATTGCTCCCAAGTCGGCGTTGGCATCGCGATCGAAATACCGCACATCAATTTTCGGGTTGGTGGCCTGAAAATGATTGAAAATCGGGCATTGGCTCACGCAGTCGCCGCACCAGGCGCCCGCGAGGCACAAGACTTTCATGTCGCGGGTGAAACTGGCAAGCAGTTCGCGCTGCGGTGCCGTCAGGTCGACCTGATGGTGCGTGCTCGCCCAGCGCCTGCGCTGTTCTTCGGTGCCGAAGGCATGCAGAAAATCGTCATATGACAGCCCTGATTCAAATTTGGCGGCGAGATCCAGCATGGCACGATCGGTCAGGAGGAAGATTCAGACAACGGTCAACATTCAGTGGCCTGGGCTTGAATTGCACCGGCGCAGCGGGCGATCTTGGCGACCGCCTCGACGACCGCCGCCACGGCTTGCGGCCCTGCGAGCAACACCGGGTGATGTAACGTTAGCACAGTTTCCCCGGCGCGCGTAGCATGCTCCAGCCCGCTCGCACGGCGAAAGCGGCGCGACGAATGAGTCGCATGCAGCGCTCGAAACCCGGCATCGAGCGCCACACCCTCGGTCCGCATTGCCGCCGCAAATGTTTCACGCGGCAGCCCGCCGAACGCCTCGCGCTCGTAATACAGCCCCAGTTTGTAATAGCCGGGCTGCGAATCGCCCGGCCGATTTTGAAACGCGACCAGCCCCAACCATTTGAGTGCGGCGGCCAGTTCGCATGCGGTGGCGGCGCGGCGTTGATTAAATTCGTTCAATGGGGGCCACTGGGCGCCAATCGCGGCCGCCTGGATTTCAGACAGCGGGTAGGCGTCGTTGCCACGCTGGACGTGCAGCTTGATGCGCTGGGCAATATCGGCCCGCGCGGTCAGCACCGCGCCACCGCGCCCGGCGGTGACCAGCTTACTGCCACCGAAGCTGAGAATTCCCGCGTCGCCCCAGGTTCCGGCGATTTTGCCGCAAACTCGGGCACCGGGCATTTGCGCGGCATCTTCAATAACCGGCACGCCCTGCGTATTGGCGATGCGCACGATTTCGGGCATGTCGGCAATGCCCCCGTGCAAATGCGAAACAATAATTGCCTTCGTGCGCGGTCCCAGGGCGGGGGGCAACCGGGCCGGGTCGAGCGTGGCGTTTGCCGCACAGACGTCGACAAGCACGGGCATGGCGCCCAGCGCCAGCACGTCCTGAAAATTACCCTTGAAATCATACGCCCCCATCACGACCTCGTCGCCGGGGCCGACATGCAACCCGCGCAAGGCCAATTCAACCGCAGCCGTGCCGCTGCAACAGAGGTGCACATACGGGCAGTCGTGGGCCGCGGCCAGCAGGTCGGTCAACCGGGCGACATGCGGGCCGTGGTACTTGCCCCAGGAACCATCGTGGGCGGCCTGAATGAGCGTATCGACGACGTTCTGTTCGAAACGGGGCCAGTCGGGCGGGCCTGCCGGCCAGGCAGGCCTGCCACCCAGAATGGCCGGCAGTGACGGGTCAAGCACAGTCATGCGCAGAAGATTTTCATTGGTGTTTGGTCGAGGGACGCACTAAAATCATGAGAGTTGGCACAACTGTCGGCCTGGCGGTTGACGGCGCCGGCCGGCTGGCGGTGGCGCTGCCTCGATTGCCAGACATGCCACCCGACAGCTCGCCTGCGCCATCATATCGGCCGGGCCGGCGAGACAGAAGCATTCGGAAAGTTGAACATGCGGCATAAAATCCGGTTTGTCATGGTGGGTGGTTTTCTGGGGGCGGGAAAAACCACGACGCTTGCCCGTTTGGCCCGGCATTATATCAGTCGCGGGCAATCGGTGGGCATCGTCACGAACGACCAGGCCGCCGATTTGGTCGATACGAACAGCCTGCGCGCCCAGGGGTTTACCGTGGGCGAAGTCGCCGGCGCCTGTTTCTGCTGCAACTTCAATGAACTGATCGGCACGATTGAGCGGGTGGGCGGCAGCATGCGGCCCGACGTGATTCTGGCCGAACCTGTCGGCAGTTGCACTGACCTGGTGGCGACCGTCGTGCAACCCCTCAAGCGGCTGTTCGACGCTGAATTCAGCATCGCGCCATACTGCGTGATTCTCAAACCCAGCCATGGGGTGCGCGTGCTGCGAAACGCCGCCAATGCCGGTTTTTCTGCCAAGGCGGCCTATATCCTGAAAAAGCAACTCGAAGAAGCCGATGCGATTCTGATCAATCGCATCGACGAGCTGCCCGCCGCCGAAGTCGAATCGCTCGCCGAGTTACTTGAGCAGACGCACCCCGGCCGGCCCCTGTTGCGGATGTCTGCCCGGCACGGCACGGGCATCGACGCGCTGGTCGAACTGCTCGATCAGGAAGGCGACTTTGGCCAACGTGTGCTGGATATCGACTACGACGTGTACGCCGAGGGCGAAGCCGAACTCGGCTGGCTCAATGCCAGCGTGCGTGTCGCCGGGGCAGCGGCGTTTGACCTCGACGAGTTTCTGGTCGAGGTCGTCCGCCGCCTGCGCGATGCGTTGGCCTTGGCCGGGGCCGAAACGGCGCATTTGAAAGCCATCGGTCTGTGGGAAGGGTTTTTCGGTGTGGCGAACCTCATCAGTCGCGACAATCAGCCCGAACTGTCATTGGCCGCAAATTGCCGGGCGGCCGAATTCGACCTGATCGTCAATGCCCGCGTCGCTGCCGACCCCGCATTGCTGGCCGAACTCGTGCCGGCGGCCGTTTCGGCGGCATGCGCGGCGCGGCAGGCTGTGGCCGATTTTCGCCAGACGCGCAGCTTTCGCCCCGGGCGACCGGTGCCCACGCATCGGTACGCCGCGGCGCCCTGACGGCCACCTGCGCCGATCGCTTGTTGGCCGGCCACGTATTCCAACATTTGACAAGGTAAAATCATGATGCGATGGTCATACTGGATCCTGGCAGCGGCCTTGGTCATTGGCGTCGAACCCGCCCCGGGCGATGCGCCCGCCACACCGGCTGATGCGCCTGCCAACGCCGCCGACGCCGGCCGCCCGGGCGAACCGCGCGAACCGGCTTCGCCCGAGCAGCCGGGCGACGCCGAAAACCGGCGCCGCGCCCAACCGCCGCATCTCATGAATCGCGAGGGCGGGTTGATGCAGGAAGAGGCCATTGCCCGCGCCCTGTTCTCGCGGACGAGTCTTGCGGCCAACGACGTTTCGCTGATCGAAGTGCTGGAGCGCATCGAGCGCGAACACGAAATTCAGATTCGCATTGACGATTCTGCGCTCGATGAAGCCGGCATTTTGCCGACCGACCCCGTAGCCTGCAATGTCAAGAACCTGCGGCTGAGTTCCATTCTGAACCTGATTCTGCACCCGCGCAACCTGGAGTGGGTCGTGCAGGATGAAGTGCTCAAGGTCACCACGCAGGATGCGGCGAGTCAATTGTTTGAAACGCATGTGTATTCGGTCGCGCACCTGATCGAGGCCGAGCACGAGCCCGAAGACCTGATCGAGACGATTACCGCGTGCATTGCACCCGATTCGTGGGTCGATTCCGGCGGTGGGGGGGTGGCCAAAATCGCCCCGGGCGCGGTGGTCGTTCGGCAGACGCAACGCGTGCACGGTGAAATTGAACGCTTGCTGCTCGAACTCGAAGACGCCACGCTCGAAATGGAAACCCCTGCCGAAAAGCCCGCTGCCGTCGCCCGCCGTAATTTGCCGCCGCGGCCGGTTCGGGCGTCGTTCCTGAAGCCGGCCCACCGCGATGTGCCGCGGGCCGATTGATCCTTGCCCGCCCGCGAATCGTACCCAGTCAGTGGGCGACCGTCATGGGCCGGCGGCTGCGTCGTGCGCCACCGGGCCAGTGCCGCCTGCGGCGCGCAGGGCGGTTTCGAGTGATGCTTGGTTCGCCCCCAGGGCGGCAATGCAGGCGTTCAGTGAAATCACGGCCTGCCGAAAGTTGGTGTGGTCTGAAGCGCGGGGGGCGTCGTGGGCGAATTGCTCTGCCGCCTTCCGCAGTTTGCCCAGCTTTTTTTGCAACATTTGCAAATACCCGGCAGGGTCTGTCACGCGTGTTTCCAAGGCCCGTGACGTGTCGAACACGACGCGCACGACTTCCATCAGTTCGGGAAAATCTTCGACCTCGGGCGAATGTTTCACGAAGGTCCGCACCATCCAGGCGTGCGCCATGATCGACTGGCATTGCGCGACAATCATTGCCGTGGGACCGGTGGCGATTTCGGATTCAGACATCATGGCAGCATCGCAACTTCGCGCGTTTCCCAAAACCAGACACGCCCGAATCGCAACCCTGCGGCGGCCAGGGGAGGGGCATTGCGTACATCGTCGTCGTCCCGCTCATCGTCGTCAAGCCGTGACGGCTGACCGCCGCGGGTTGCACCGCGTTGCCGACCGCTCCGAAATCTGAAAATAAACCGTGGCGGCAAACTTTCGCTGGCGGCCTCGATCTGATCAAATACGGCCAGCCTCAGTTCACCTGGTTTTCATGGAGTTTGCCCATCGTGTCGTTGCCTCAAGCTCAGGACCGTGAACCGGCGGTCTCCTCGCGCCGCCGATTTTTGCACGCCGGGCTGGCGTGCGCCGCCGCCGTTACGGCCCAATTCGCCGGTCCCCAGGGGCACGCCGCCGATCCGCCGAAACGCAATGGGAAGTCGCATCTGAAACTGAGCCTGGCGGCGTATTCGTATCGGCAGTTTCTGGCGGGAAATTCGCCCTCGATGACGCTCGACGAATTCATTGCGGCCTGTGCCGAGATGAACCTCGACGGCGTCGAGCTGACCAGTTACTACTTTCCGAAAGACCTTACGCCCGAATACCTGTTGCATGTCAAGGAACTGACGTTTCGCCTGGGGCTTGATATTTCGGGTACGGCGATTGGCAACGATTTTTGCCTGCCCCCGGGCGACGCCCGCGATGCGACGCTGGCCTTGACGCGGCGCTGGGTCGACATCGCGGCAACGATTGGCGCCCCGGTGATTCGCATTTTTGCGGGCAATGTCCCCAAGGGCGACGTCGAATCGGCGGCGCTCGAACGGTGCGTCATGGGCATCAATGAGTCGCTGGATTATGCGGCGGGCAAGGGGGTGTTCCTGGCGCTCGAGAATCATGGCGGGATCACGGCGACCCCCGAACAACTGCTGGCCATCGTGAAAAACGTAAAGCCCTCGCCTTGGTTCGGGGTAAATCTGGATGGCGGCAATTTCCGCTCGGACGATCCCTATGCCGATCTTGCCCGAATCGCGCCGTATGCCGTCAATGCCCAGCTCAAAACCGAAATCAGCCGCAACGGAAAAAAAGAAACCGCCGACTTGGGGCGGATCGTGAAAATCCTGATCGATGCGGGCTACCGCGGCTACATCGTGCTCGAATATGAGGCCGCCGAAGATCCGAAGACGGCCGTTCCGCGACATATTGAGGAATTGCGCAACATCATTCATCGGTAAAAAGGCTCTCCGGGAAAGTGCCCGGCTCATGGCAACCGGTCGCTCCAGAAGGTGGCGTGAATTGGCTGTGGTATGGTCACGCGGGTGACTCGAAATCTGTGGGTGCGCGTCTTCGACGCAGTGATTGCGCAATCTCAAGGCAGCTTGCCCGGTGAACTCGAAACCTGCATTCGTCAAGAATGGTGTTTCATTGGTCAGTTTTAGTATGTAAGAGGCTTGTGTATATGGGGTTAAATTAAAGGAGTGTTAAGATTCCATGACGGGCACGCGAATTGCCCATCATGGCACCGTAACTCCAGAGTGCGGTACCCTGCTTTGAAAGCGGGCCAATGAAAAGCCGCGTTTTGAGGAATTCTCTGTCGTCGATGAAACGGCATCGAACTCCGACCGGCGGTTCTAATGTCCAGGCAGCACCGCCATTTTCCGGTGCTGGTGCGGCCGGTACTGGTCCGATGTTTTGAGTGTTTTTCGTGCCGTCAGCAGGCAGACAGGCTGTTCGTTCTGAAGTCACCAGGCGCTTGGCGGGGTCGTCCCACAAGACCCGGTAGAATCAACTTGGCGCTCCAGTAGAAGAAAGCCCCGATATGAAAAAAATCGAAGCGGTCATTCGGCATTTCAAGCTTGAAGAAGTGAAAAACGCCCTGCATGAAATCGGGGTCCAGGGGATGACTGTCACCGAGGTGCGAGGGTTTGGGCGGCAGAAGGGGCATAAAGAAATGTACCGTGGGGCCGAATACACGGTCGACTTTCTCCCCAAGGTCAAGATTGAGGTGGTCGTCGCCGACGTACAGTCTGAGCCGGTTATTAGCGCCATTTTGCGAACGGCGCGCACAGGCAGCGTGGGTGACGGAAAAATCTTCATTACCGACCTCGCCGAAACCGTGCGGATTCGTACGGGCGAAACCGGCGAAAGCGCATTGTAGCGCCTGCGACTGGTCGTCGCAATCACCTGGTGCGGCGGTTCGCGCGACGTTCCAATTCAACCATTCAGGCTCGGCCAATAAGGCTGGGCAGCTCGCCGACGCTGCGCTCGTTGAACCAGGAAGGTTCCTTAGTGGCGCGAACACTCCGGGCGGTGCACGGAAGTCCCGCCCGGTGCTTTTTTAGCCGGCTCTACTTCCGAAGCGGTGCGTGGTTTTTGATCCGAAACGTGGTCGGTCCGGGCTTGTCAGAACTCGAAGCACATCGCGTTGCCGATTGGTCTTCCATTGGGTACCCGGCAACACGTTTAACTCTAGGGCTGCGGCGACTCCGCTCCCAATCGCGAACGGAATCGTGGCGCCGTCGCCGGCTCCAGGTCAAACGGCGTAACGGCGACGGCACTCATCAGGCCGGACGCAACGCGGGGCCGGATGTCAGTCCGAGCAGGCAAGGGGCAGTGGGACCGGCGTCGCTGCCGCTCAAAGTGCCTGTCGCCAATCTCGCCCAGAGATTGAGCCGCCTTTCGTTGGGCCTGCGTTGCCACCCACGGTCGGGGCGACGGGCCGGCCGCCGCTGGCAGTCGCCTCGTCGGCATTCCTGCCGAATTATACTGGCCACGGGAAACTGTGGCACAAAAGTGGCCGATGAAAACCCGCGTCATGTTATGCGCAGGGAATTGCCAGAAACGCCGCCGCGATTGCGGCGGGGCACAACCCGCCCACTGGCTGCTCAGCGCATCGTCCGTCAGCCCGCCCCGAGGGGGCGAAACAAGACCGTGGCCTGGCCGCGAAACGCCCATTGACCACAACCCGCATTCTGTTTCGCCCTTTCAGGGCTTTGTCGCCGGTCTTGCGTCCAAAACCTAGGGCATAGCCCGAGGTTGGAAATGTGATGCCCTTTCAGGGCGGCCATGAAGGTGCGGAT
>JAJXXL010000241.1 GCA_021781115.1 Planctomycetota bacterium | reverse complement strand
TCAGGTGCAAACGGTCAGGCGCGCCATCGAATACTTTGGGCGAACAGGCGCGGCCGTTGCAGATCGCGTCGTAGACATGCGCGCCGGTGAGGTATGTGACGTCGAACAGGTCGGGCAGGCCGTCGGCATTGAGGTCGACAACGACGCAACTGGCGGTCCAGCCGCCGCCTTCGAGCCCCGCCGCGTCGGTGGCGTCGGTGAACGTGCCATCGCCGTTGTTGCGATGCAACCGGTTGCGCCCGATGTTGGCCACGTACAGATCGGGAAAGCCGTCGTTGTCGTAATCACCCACGGCGGGGCCCTGGCCAAACTCGCGATCGACGAGCGCTGCCGCGCGTGTCGCATTGATGAAACGCTTCCCGCCCTCGTTGCGATAAAGGCAATCGGTCAGGTCATTGGCAACCGTCGGGGTTTCGTCGCCCTGTCGCCAGGGCAACCCCTGCGTAAAATACAGGTCGGGCCGACCGTCGAGATCGAAATCGAGCACGGCCACCCCGCCGCCGTTCTGTTCGAACATCCGCGCCCCAAGGGTGGAGGGGTCGTTGCCGTTGAAGTACGCGAAGTCAATTCCGGCATCCGGCGATTCGGCGAGGCGGATCGGGGAAAATCTGCCATGCGGTACAACGCCGCGGGGGCCTTTGCATGACAAATGAGCCAGCCGGGCAGGCCCCGGCAACTTCGAGAAATTGTACTTCAGAGCGAGGTTCGCCGGATCCAGCATCAGCGGAGAATCTTCCCGCAACACTTTGGCCAGGCGGGCCTGAATGTCGCGTGGCCATCTCGATCGGGGGAACTGGCGCAAGGCGGCGTCGGCCCAGGCCCAGGCTTCCCACGCCCGGCCTATTTGCTCCAGCAGTGCAACCACGCGCTGCAGCGTGCGTTCATCTTTTCCCTGCGAGCGCACCACATTGTCGAGGTTTTGCCCCAGGTCAAACAACTGCCCGGCACGCAGGGAGAATTCCGCCGCTGATGCTTCGCCCAACGACACAAGGACCTGCCCCAACTGGTAGCTGGCGCGGCGGTGCGTCGGAGCGCGGCGGATCGCTTCCCAGAAACAGCGGGCGGCGACGCGCAGGTGTTCGTGGCGGCGGGCCCAAAGGCCACGGGCAAACCAGATTCCCACATCGTTGTCGGCCGCCGCGGGAAGCGCGGCGTGCCATCTGAGAAATTCGACGTCAGTAGCGTCGACGAGGAGTTCGCCCAGCAGGCCTTGGGCGGCGAGCAGCGTTGGATTGCCGGCGACGAGGTCGCGGAGTTGATCGCGCGCGGCGTTCGACCGGCCCTCGAAACTGGCCAGCGCCGCCAGCCCCAGCCGAACGAGGTCGTCATGGGGAAACCGTTTGGCACACGTTTCGAGATACGATTTCTGATCGACGGGACGTTCGAGATCGCCCAAAATCACCAGTTCTTCAAGCGTGGCGCTGCCCTCACGCAGCAGGAATTCGAGGTGTGCAGACGACTCCCACCGACGGCCTGTTACGCCGAGCAAAAATGCGAGCCGCTCATGGGCCGCGGCGTTTTGGGGACGGTGTTCGAGCACGTCGCGGTATTCGCGCTCGGCCTCGGTGAGCCGCCCCGCGTCGCGCTGCAATTCTGCCGTCGAAAACGCAGCCACGACCGCTGTTTCCGAACCGTCGCGGGGTATGGCCAGATAGTACAGCAATGCGGCGTCGGGGCGACCCGATTTCGTGGCTGCTTCGCCAGCGACCAGTTGCGCGCGGCCCCACAGTTCGTGTGATCTGGGCACACGCAGCGCCAAGTTTTCAGAGCGCACGAAATCGTGCTGTTTCAAAGACGCCTTGGCCTGGGCAAGCAATTGATCGGGCGCAGGAGTACCCTGCGTACGCAACCAGACCAGCCCGCCCGGCAACAGAAGCAGGGCGATGGCACTGGCGACAAGCGCAATCGCGCGCCGGCGCGAGGTGCTATGCTGCACACTGGTTTTCATCGAAGACTGCGCCCGACCGCAGGAACATGCCGCGATCTGGCCAGTGCTCCTTGCAGGCACGGCCAGTTCGGTTTGAATTCGGCTACTTCAATTCGGATTACGGCTTCAGGTCGAACGTGAGTTCGTTCGAGCCATCAGCCTTGATGACAGCGGTCAGGTCCGACTGTTCGACCCGGCTGTACTTTTCGGGCAAGCCAGAATCGGCTGCCGTGTCCGCACCATCCGTCGCTGCATCGTGCGCGCCGGCGCCGCTGGTGGGGTTATCGGGGTCGTGCGCGGAAACAGCGTCGGTTGCGGTCGACTTCTTGCCAGACTTCGTGACCAGGACGATGAATTCGCCAGCGGCCGCGCCGTCGCCCGAATCGTAGGTGGTCAGTCTGAATGAGCCGTCGTTGCCCGTGCGACCTGTGGCAACGGGTTGCTTTGCCTTAGGCGAAAACGCGACGAGCGCATTTGCCACCGGCCCGCCGCCCATCGTGATCTTTCCCTTAACCGGATACACCTTTTGGCGGTCCCCACCGCCGTTGGCACCGCCCGAACACCCGACGAAAGTTGGTGCAGTGAGCAAAACAAGCACCCAATTGAGCCTGGTAGCAAACATAACTTCTCCCAGAACAAAGAAAAAATGAAACGAGGGAGCCGCATTGCGGCGGCACCCTCGCGAAAGGGAGGGCAACTTAACAATCGCACAGGGGCGGCCGTCTAGAAATCGCCGATCGCTTCGCCGCCAGACTTGGAACCCAGCGAGCCCCAGATTCCATATGGACTGGGGCCGTTCGGACCGCCCGGCACATCGGCCGGGGGCAGTGTGGGGTTGCCAGTATTGATGTTCTGGCCGATGAATTTCACCGAGCCGTCGCCAAAGAGACATTGAACTCCGCCGACATGATTGCTCATCGGCTCATAGATGCCATCTTCGCCGTCCCAAGTGCCTTGCGTACAACTGCCCTTGTTCGGGCCAAGCACGGTGGTGCAGCCGGTAAACGACGGGGCACCGTCAGGCCAGCGAGTGCCGCCCAACTGTTGTACCTTTCCCGTCATCATGGGGGGCGTGAGTTGTGCCAGGCACGACGAAGGATTCGTGCGAAAACCTGAGCCGATTCCTGACAGCGTGCCGCCATGCAGGATAATGTTGTCACCCTTGGCTTTCACCCGCTCGGACACGGCGATCGTATTGCTCAAACCGTCGGTGACATCCTGAAACGATCGGCAGGTTCCGTTGCCGCCGAACATGCCGCGAAAGCCACGGTTCGGCGAGCCGTTTGCCGTCCATTGGTTGTGGTCCCATGTGCTGTCGCCGCGGCTGAAAACGTAGTTGGTTTTGCCGGTTTGTCCGCCTTGGGTCGTCATCGAATCCGAAGGACACAGCAGCACGGGGAGTGTCGTGAAGAACGGGGCATAATTACTCCACGGATAGGCGGTGAAGCCGTTCGCCGAAATTGTGTTGTACAATGGTCCGTTATCCATGTACGGCAAGAGCATAACGTGCGGGCTATACCGCCGCCCGGCCGCACCGCCGCCCCAGCCGCCCTGGTTGTATTCACCGCTGGGCAGCATCGTGAACACATCGTTGTAATTGTGCAGTGCCAAGCCCAGTTGCTTCAGGCTGTTCTTGCACTGCGACCGTCGCGCTGCTTCGCGGGCCTGCTGCACGGCGGGCAACAGCAACGCCACGAGAACCGCAATGATGGCAATTACCACCAGCAGCTCAATCAACGTGAACCCCAACCGCTTTCGGACCATCTTCCTCAACAAATGCGCCATAGCGAACCCTCCCGAGCTTTGGCAAAAGAAAAAAGTGAGACGTGAAAAGCTAATAAAAATTAGCGCCACTTATATTAACGCCTGCCGATTCGATTGCCAAGCCGGCTGCCCCCGGCAACTGTCAGCAATCCTATCTACGTGTTCACTTGTCGAATTTCGCGGCGCCGCGCCCCTCGATGGCAACCCATGTGCCGGTCCGCAGATCGCGATGTGTATCGACTTGACCCGAGGGCCAATGGATCTGCAGCGTCGCCTGCTGACTTTCGCCCAGCCCGACGTGAATCTCGGGCGCCGACGCGGCGTGAAAGCTGCCGCCACTCACTAGTTCGCGAACGCAGGGCCCCCGGCCGTCGACCACCTCGACCCAGGCTCCGTAACCGTTTCGGTTCGTGACGACTCCCACGAGCCGCAGCACCAGCGACCCGTTTTCTGTGCTGGTCGTGTTGCGCAGTGCGTACGAGGCCGCCAATTGGTGCGAAACGACAAAGTCAGGCAAGCCATCGCGGTCGAGGTCGCCGACGGCCGCGCCACGGCCCAGCCATTCCTGCTCAAAGTACGGTCCGCCCCATTCGGAAACATCAGTAAACGCGCCGTGGCGTCCATTGCGGTACAATTGCGGCCGCATGCGGTACGGCTCGCCGCGCTCCATCCAGTGTCGGTCGTCGATATGCCCGTTCGCCACAAACAGGTCGAGCCAGCCGTCGTTGTCGGCGTCGAAGAAAAATGTGCCGAAGCCGAGTGTGCTGCGACTGCTGGCGGCGAGGTTCGTCGAGCGGGTGGCGTCGGCGAAGACCAGCCCCGGCTGATGGGCGTACAATGTATTCGAATCGCCATAAAACGTGGTAATGAACAGGTCGAGTGTACCATTGGCATCGTAATCGCCCGCGGCAATGCCCATGTTGGCCTGCGCGTAGCCCGATTCATTCAGCGCCACGCCGCTGGCGAGCGCCTGGTCGCGAAATTGCAGCTTTCCGAGGTTGGTTGCAGTGGCCGGCGCGATCGCATCGGAAGGGGGCGGCCGCGTTTGCACGAGCAGAAAGTTCGCCTCGCCATCGTTGGCTACGAAGATCTCGGGGCGTCCGTCGCGGTCAAAATCGGCGATCACGACGCCCAGCCCCTTGCCGCGCAGGCCAGTGATGCCCGCAGTCGCCGAAACGTCGTCAAACCGACCGCCGCCGTCCGAAATCAGCAGCACATCGTCGGCGCCTTCAAACAGGGCGGGTGAACATTGCCCATAGCCGTCGGGCGCCGAAGGATGCGGGCACAGCCGGGGCGTTTCATCGGATTCGACAAGGTAATTGACGACGTAGAGATCGAGCCAGCCGTCGCCATTGATGTCGGCAAACGCAACGCTCGAACCCCACGCGGGCACGTCGATTCCCGCAGCGTCGGTCACGTTGGCAAACGTGCCGTCGCCCATGTTGCGCCACAGCGCGTCGGGGCCGAACGCGGCAATGTACAGGTCGTCGAAGCCATCGGCGTCGTAATCGCCAACGGCGCAACCGGTGCTGTAACCGAATTGAACCAGGTGCGATACCTGGTTGATGCGCTCAAACCGCCAGTCGCCGCGATGATGAAACAACGCGCCCGGCGTTTTGTGGCGGTCGAATTTCAGCGGCAGGGGGCAGCCGTTGGTCATGTACAGGTCGAGCCAGCCGTCTCGGTCGAAATCGAACAGGGCCACGCCTCCCCCGTTCGCTTCGAGAATGCGATGCAGCCCGCGAATATCGTCGTTGCGTTCGAATTTGAAACCGGCTTCGCCGCCGACCATTTCAAATGCAGGCAGCGTGCCGTCCGGCTTGGCCTTGACTCGTGGTACGGGTGGCGTGGGGCGCGGCCGTGTCGCGCTGCCTTGCTGAGGTTGCCATTGTTCGGCCGCCGGCTTTGGTGGAGCATCGGCGGTGCCGCCACACCCCGCGGTCAGCCACAGCACCGAGAGTGCGAGGCCGTGCATCCATCGCCCGGGGCGATTGTGTACGCCCGCCGCGGCGAGCGGCACACTCGACCGCGCTGCGCCGCCGCACTTCGGGGGCAGGTGGTGCCACCGGGCCACCCCCCCCGCGATTTTACGGCTGTTCATGATCGGTCACACTCTCGGAAGCTGATCGAAACTGCAACGCATGCCGCCTGAAGGTTTCAGCCGCCTCACTCAGCCCGGCCTGATCGCACTCCGCGGCCAGCTCTGCCGCCGACTTATAGGTGTTGTCGTTGACCTTCACCAGCCCCACCCGGATTCGGGACAACACGAGCGATCGATTGAGCGCCTGCGCGCGTTCAGCGGGGCGGTGCAGCGCGGCCCAGGCCCGCGACAGGCCCATCTGGCACAGCGGGTTGGCAGGGTCGGCCGCCAGCACGTGTTGGAAATATGCGAGCGCCTGTTCGGCCTGACCCAATTGCATCGCCAACTCTCCGCGCAGCCGCGTCAATAACCACGGCTCGCCAGCAGCATAGCCTGGCAGCGTCTGGGCGACTTTGGTGAATTCCGGGAGGTCGTGCGATTCAAACAGACATTCGAGCAGCGCCGCGGCGCAGTCGAGCCGCGGCGGAAATTGTCGGAACAGCTCTTCGAGCAACGCGCGGGCGGCGTCGAACTGGCCGTCGGCGGTCAGATAGCGGCCCTGGGCGCAACGCAATTGCGGGTTGGCGGGGTCGGCCTTGAGAAACTCCATCAGGCGGCGGCGGCCAGCCGGCGAGTTCCAGATGAGCAGGCTCGGAAAGTGGTACTGTTTTGAATCGAGCATGTCAGCCTGGCCCCGGCGATGCATGGCGGCCAAAACAGGCTTTCGGTCTTCGAATCGCAGTTCTACCGATAGAATGTAACTCAGCCACCTGGCCGCGGCGGCGATGTGGGCCGGCTCGGCCGCCCGTTCGGCGGCAGCCAGTGTCAGGAACTCACGAAAGTTCTGTTCAGCGGCGTATGCCCGGTTCAACCGCAGCAGCACCTGCGCCTGTTGCAACCGGGCCGACCGGCCATACCGCGGGTCGTCCGAAGGGATTTCCGCGAAACAGTCGGCTGCCAGGGCCAGCCGTTCGACGGTCACAGCTTGTTCACCCAAAAAGGAAAACACATCGTTGCGAGCGGCGCTGCGATGGTTGATTCTTTCAAACTGGCGGGTGGCGGTGTGGTAGTCGGCGGGCGTGACCCCCTCGGGCAAAGCGCCTGCGGGTGAAAACCACCATGCGCCCGCCCCGGCGACGCCTGCGCCAAAAATCAGGGCGGCCGCCCACGACCCGATTCGTCGTCGGGCAGATTTGGGGGCGGTGGTTCTCGGCATGGTATGCGGCAAATACTGTGCTGGGTAGGCTGGGCCGCGGCCTCAGGCGGTGGCGCTGGCCAACTTTGGCTGCGTTGGCCGGAACCGTGAGGAACATTGCCTGTGAGGCGCGGGCCGTTGAACCGGGCCGACCACTTCAGTATGGCGGAGTGCGACGCGACATTCAACGCGGGACGCGGGCGCCTCGCATGCGAATTAGAATCTGTTCCTGCTCGCGCCCGTCTTGTTCTCGCCCGGCGGCGCGGCAGGCCCGAACCAGCCATTCTCGCACGGGAACGAGCGTGGGGTTCAATGCAAGCGCCTGCATTGCGGCGTCAATGCCCTCGTTGCGGCGGCCGACAGCCGCCAGCACATCGGCCCGCAAGGCGTACAGCTTGGCGCTGCCCAGTTCGAGTTCCAGCAGGCGATCCAGGCATGTCAGGCAGTTCTGGTGGTCTGACGCGAGGTAATACAGGTCGACCAGCCCCAACAGCGCAGCCTCTTCGGCCCCGGGCAAGCGGCGGGCGCGTTCAAAATACTCCTGGGCCGCGAGGGCATTCTGGCGTTCCTCGGCCAGTGCCCCTAACGCCAGCAGGACGGGGCCGTCAGTGGAATCTGGCGAAAGTTGTTGCGCCAGAAACTGGCCAACGGCCTCAGGGATCGCGTGACCCTTTTTCGACAAATGCATCCAGGCCGCCAGGCCCAGGGCGCGGTCGCGCTCGCCCCGTGAAAGCGCGGCGGCAGTATCGGCGATGAATGCCAGTTCGTTACCGCCGCGTGGGCTTCCGCCCGTGCCGTCGACACGGGGCTTGCGAACCACGCGATGATCGGTCTGGCTGACGTGCGACACGTTGCTTGCTTCACGGGCCGGCATGTGGCAGGTAATGCACGAATCGGCCCGCGCAGCTCGCTGCTCGGCCGGCCCCTTGCACGAAGACTCGGCGTGACAGACGTTGCACTTGGAGCGATAAAACCGGTCGCGCTCGGCCGCAGCTGGCGCACGGTGCGGGTCATGGCACGACGTGCACCCCAGCCGGCCGGCGCTGCCCGAATAACAGCGACTGGCCCGCATCTGCTGCACATGGTTCAGCGAGCGCGTGCGCCCGTCGTCAGTCACACCCGCGTCGGCATCGAGCAGCGTCCAGATTTCGTCGAGATTTTGACCGGGCCGAAAATCGAGGTCGTTCCGCCCGGGGCGCAGTACGCGCACCGCCGTTTGAAAATGGCATTGATTGCACACGCTTTCGCGACGCGCAGGGTCGAGCCGGGCGGGGTTGACGATCGGATCGTCGCCCGCGGGCGTACCCGATTCATGAAACGCCACGTGCCGCTGACCCGGCCCGTGGCAGTTCTCGCAACTGATGGCCAATTCGCGAAACGGCGGGTTTTCGTATTGGTTCAATGACCGGCCAACCGGGGCCACCCGCCCGGTGTGGCAGCTCAGGCATTCGTCGGTCACGCGGCGGTCGAACCGTCGCGGGTCGTCGGGTTTGTAGCCGGGCGCCAGATCCCATTGTTGTGTGCGGGCGTACCAGTTGAGCGGCGACATGAACAGCAATGGCCCGCGGTGATGCAGGTACGCCCGCGCGCGCCGGCCTGAGCCAACGACGTAGGTGATGCGTACAGCCTGGTCATAAATCAGTTCGCCCGCATCGTCGTACATGAGCTCATGATGCCGCATGACGCCCGCAGCGTTTTCAACTTCAAACAGCCGCTGCTGGCCCATCACGCGCGTGTCGCGCGGGTTGGAAATGGGCGGTTCCGATTCGGCATCGACGGGCACGATCGACCGCGACATCGGGTGCGTCTTGTACGTCTCGGCGATTTCGGCATGGCATTTCGCGCACGCGGCCCCTCCCAGGTAACCGGCAGTTGCCGGCGGTTCGTAGGCGGCGACCGTCGGTGCCGATGGCGGCAAGTCGGGTCTCACCCGAGCCGGGAGCGCAGCGGGACCGCGATACCACCAGGCGGCCGCACCGATTGATGCGCCAACCACCGCCGACACGAACAGTGCGCGAGGCCAGCCGCGGCTTCGCACGGTCTCGGGGCAATCAGGCTCCATGCGATCGGGTCCAGATTTCGAATTCGAGGCAATTGATGGAACGGGCGTGAAACCAGATGAATGCGACAATGAATCGACTGGTCTGGCGGGCAGTGCGAACACGAGACCTGCCAGATGTTGCACACCGCCTTCTATTATAACACACGCCGCCGCAGCCGGCATTCGGGGTGATATGCTCCCGCAGGCGGGCGGCGATGAGCCTGCCCGGATACCTTCGCAGCGATGTCTGCTGAAACGGGGGGGAGTACCTGACCGAGTGGCAGGCAGTGCCGAAGTCTTGAATCCAGGGGCGATCTTTTCCAACACCGCGAGTTTGCACATCCGATTGAACGTCGGGCTTTCCGACAGCAGATTGGCCGTCCTGGCTTGGCTGTGAATTGCCGCCCTTTCTTCACGCTGCGACATCAGGGTGGCTTCGGCCGCCTTTCGCTATTTCGCGGCACAGTACCTGACACACATTGTCGATCTGGCCGACGGCACGGCGGGCGTCGGCGATCTTGAAGGTGACGACGTCGTTAAGTCGCGGCGTTACCTTGTCGGCGGGGCTTTTCCAGAAAGCGGACGCGTCTGGTGAAAGCGTATCGGCGAACCGACCGTTGATGAACAGCACGCCTGCGTGGTCGCACTGCTCATTGCAAATGTCGAGCACGCGCCAGGCGAGCGGCGACCGCACGGTGACCTTAAACGGCTCCTGTTCAATCCGCACCGTGCGGGCATCGATGGTTTCGACCCGTACTGGCTTCTCGCCAGTCCAGCAGGCGTATGGGCCCTGTGTCAGAACCTGACGAAAACGCTTGTCGCCCCAGACGAGGGCTCCTTCGTGGTCCATCCGTTTTCGTACGATCGTCTGGTTTTTGGGCACGCCCGATTTCACAACCAAGTCAAAATCTTTGTGCGCCAGCCACGGGGCGCATTGCGAGGCCACACCCTGGAACAGCAGTTTTTTTATTCTCGGCGCAACCTGATCCATTAGCCACGAACTTGCGGCACTGACATATCATGGCAGTCTGCCAGTCGTGCCCGGCGAAGGTCTGCAATCAGGATTTGCGTGCTCACAAGCAGTGTCCAAAGTGGAAACAGCAGCGAGATCCAGGCGAAGTCGGTGATGGCCAACAACAGCACCAGGCCCAACCCGAAGCCAGCAAATGAAACCCAGCGTGCCAGGACCGCCGTGCGGAGCCCGATCGTCGACGTCACGAACATGAACACAGCCGCCATTCGCATCGCAAAGCTATTCAACAGCCCGAACGCCATGCCGCGAGCCACGGTGTAGGCTTCACCGCGGTCTGGACCGGCTCCGGATTCGAACGTATCCAGCAGCCCCCGAGCAACGGCTGCGGCTGTGAACAGCATGGCGACGAACAATAGGCCGCTACCCAGAAACACCGTTGCGAAGAACCGATCTTCGAGCAGTCCGACGCGATGGCGCAACACCGCCATGAACCAGAGGAACGCGATCCCCGTGAAGGGAACCAGGTTCAAGGCCACGCGAACCCAGTTCCGCAACATCGGGTCGGCAAGCCACGCTCCGGGTTCCTTTGGATCGGCCGGAACGGCGAGCCGCACGAGCACTAAGCTGGTAACGTAGAGCGCGGAGAAGACGACGCCGCTAATGGCGACGACACGCGGGGGTGCCGATGACGGCCCCGAGTCAGCCGGCAGTTTGCTCATAGCGTACTCCGAAAGCGGTCAGGAGCGGCTCAGAACGACAAACGGCCCCGGACCCCGATCAGCAGGGCAGTCGCGTTGTTGTGCTGCGCCGGGTCGAGAACCTGCAAGTCGGGCGTGACATGCAGCCAGGGAGTGACGGCTGCATTGTAAAACATTTCGAAGCCGTCCTCTGCGCCGAACCCGTGAAGCGTCAAAACTGGCAAATTGCTGATGCCAAGGTGGTAATAGCCAATTCCCACGGTATCGTCGTCGCGGCCACTGATCGGGCTACCTGCCACCAGAGACAGATTGGCGAACCAGCCGATGGGATTTGGATTTCCATCAGTCAGGCCCAAATCACTGTTGAGCGTCACGTTGCGTTTCGGATTATCAGGATCGGCATGCACCACCTGGTCGATGCGATACGTGGCGGTCCAAGTCGAATTCTTTACCGGAGTCGCCCCCAATCGGACCGCCTGGAGCAGTACATAGGGATTCGAATCGAGGGCCGTCCGAGTGGCACTGGAGTACAGGAATCCAAACGTGCTATGCCCTGGCAGGTGAAACCAGTTGGTCCTTAACCGATATTCGCCGTACACCACGACGCCATTGGCAAACCGCGTCGAGAATCCGCTCGTCGTTGGACTGTAATCGGTATTCAGCAGATAGAAATTAAAAACCGGTTCGGCTTCGTCCCGGAATGTGAAACCCGTCCCCAGGGCGCTGGGAATAAGAAAGACGCGGCTGAGGTTATTTTGCATCGCCGCGTTCCAGAAATAATTGAGCCGCATCCCGCGTGCATAGGTGGTTGGCGTGCCGTCCAGAAGATTCAGCTTGCCGGCGAAGACCGAGAGGCTGTCGGAGAGATCTTGCGTGAATTGCACGCCGGTCAGCGCGGTCACGTTCTGGTCTGATTGTGGAAGAGCCAACGCAAAGTTTGATGGCGCCAAGGCACCATCGATCAAGTTACAGTCCTGCCCCAGGCGCGTTTCGCCGCGGAAATCGAGGTGACCTCCCTCCCACAGGCCCATTTTCCGAGAGTCGACGTCGATCAGATAGTCGCCGCGGTCGCCATATTCGAACTGCTGGGCCAAGCCGCCGGCCGTTACGCCTTGGTCATACTGAGTGATGTCGCCGAAGAACGTCAATCCATGTTCGGCAAGGTTGTTGCGGGCGCCAGTCGAGTCGCCGATCAGTTGCTGCCGCGTCCAGAAATCGCCGTTCGATGGCGGGGGCGAAATCGGCAAAAGGTCGGGCACCGATTTCTCTTGATCCAGGCGCGGGGTAGCGTCGGCGGTGGCTTCGACGCCCGGCGATGTCATTGGGTCAGCCGACCATGCCAATCCGGAAACGACAAGGAGCAAGGTCGCGGCGCTCAACCAGGCACTGCCCCTGTGGCTGTTTCGTAACTGCCCCACGGCCGCCTCGTCGCACGGGCGCCAACAAACCACGGCGGTGCCCTTCCGTTGCAGCGGTTGCTTCGCATCCTCACCAGTTCTCATGGGCCACGGTTCGACAGAACATCGAACGACGACATGCTGTTACGCCGCGTTGCGACGGCGATTCGTTATGGGAGCGATGACCATGCTTCAAAAACTTGCTTTGACTCAGGCGTTCAGCGGCGAAGGAATGGCCACCGATCGAAGGCAAGACTTTTCTTCCTGGCGGGATACAGTCAAATCGTTGCACGTTGCCCAGCGCCCGGATCGTTCTACCAGACGGGAATCGGGTGTCTCACGCAGGCAGAATTGGAGCATGGTGTGCCAATCCAATCGAACCACGCCGAGGCCTGTGCCGTATAAGGGCCGGCGCTTCCTCCAAGTGCCGCGCCAATTTCGCTTTTCCCCCATAGAGGCTGAGAGATTGAGAGGGCGGGGCCTTCATTTCTTCGGCGAATCTCGCCGGTAAGCCGTAACGAATCTGCCGTTTTTTCCAGAGTTTAGGAGTAGAGGGGCGATCCGACCTGCGCATCACGGCGTTGAGTTGGCCGCACAGTTCAAGGTAAAGACCGATGCTTGCCAGGGGAGAAGATCGATGAATAATCCCTGCGATTGCAGTTCATTACCGTTGCGATCGTAACGGGCCGAGCTGATCTCGTCCTGCAAACGCCACGTCTTGCCTTCCAAATCGGCGAACGGCAACCTCAGGCGGCACTGGCTCTGGTTGGGCGCGTAATTCACCGCGACCACCACTCGCTCGCTGCCCGGCCCATGCCAGGCGAAGCACACGAAGCACTCGTTGGTCCAGTTGCCTTCCCAGGCGCGGGCGCATTCCAGCAATTGCCACTGGCCGTTGCGCACGACCGGCCGTCGCAAGATTGTCAACAACTGATCGTAAAACTCACGAATCTTCGGTTCGAGGGGCTCGTCTGGGGCACGCCCGAGATGGGGAGAAATTCGCTTTTTGCGCCCTTCCAATTGGCCTTGGTGAAAGAATCGCAACCCCGGTGACAGAAACGTGATTGTGGCTGCGGCTTCGTGAATTCCCGACGGGAAAGTTGCGGCGGCCCGCGGCTCGTCGTGGTTCTCCAGAAAACGGGCCAGCCTGTTCTGGTAATTCATATCCGCTAAAAAGTGCTCACGCACCGGCCGGGCTTGTTGATTGCGCAGACGATCGTAAAGTCGTTTGTCGTAAGCGTAGTCGAACCCCTGCTGCTGCAGCGACCATTCCAGGTCCCAATACACTTCGGCCATGAAGAGAAACCCGGGAAACTGATCGCGCACACGCTGGATTGCTTTTGGCCAGAAGAGGGGTGCGCGATGCCCCCAGGTGCGCTCGAAAACCTCTGGCAATACCAGCATGGCCATATCGCAGCGAACGCCGTCACACTGGCCCGCGATTCTAACGAGTTCGTCGATCATTGCGTCCTGCGTCGCCGGGTTGGCATAATTGAGCTGCAGCGTGTCGGGCCAGCCCGAGAAATAGGGATCGCGACCGTGGGCGAAGAGCCGATCGCCGCGCTTGCCTCTGACCCAGATGTAGTTCTGAGGCGCCCTGGCCAGATCGATTTCGGTTCCCTGGACAAAATGCTCGGGATGGTCGTCGATCCAGGGATGACCGAGCCCCATATGGTTGGGAACGAAATCAAGCATCAACCTCAGGCCGAACTTCTGAAGCCGCGCGCGCAGTCGGGCCAGCGCCACGTCGCCTCCCAGGGCGTCGTGCACGGTGTAGCTGGTGATGGCGAAACCGGATCCGGGAATGTCATCATCCCTCAAATCGGGGAGGGTTTCCTGAAACTCTTTGCGCCATTCCGGGTTATTGCGCGAGACCTGCTGTGCTGCCAGCCCTGTCTGCCAGACACTGAGCAACCAGACCCATTCCATTCCCATTTTTGCCAAACGATCCAGTTCGGCATCCGGAATATCGTCGAGCCCGGCGGGACGACGCAGCTTCCGGGACAACTCTGTCAGCCAGACACGCGTGTTGATCTGGTACAGCAAAGGATAGCGGGATTGCGGCACAGTAATTATTCTCCATCGACAAAATCTGCCAGATTTTCTGAGCGTGCAGCTTGCACCAGGCCTTCATGATCGCGTTCGTTCTGGTCGGCCGAGGCGATCGATAAGTCGGCGAGGGCCTTAGCGAAAAGTCGCGATTCGCCGGGTGGCCGCTGATTCCGGCCGGCTCGCCCGAGTGCCCGTGCCAGCGTGCAGCCGTGCAATTCTTCGATCAGCGTTACGGGATTCGGCCACTTGCCGGGCGCCTGCCAGACGACCTGGTCTTGGCGCGGGCACTTGTCGCGCTGGCTTTTCCCCATCGGGTACTGATTCTTCTGCGCGCGATCCGTTGGAAGCGATGGGTTCGTTGCGACTGGTCGCTGCTTCTGTAGGGAGTGCGGGGCATTGCGCATGGTGCGGCATGGCTGTCACGCGATTCGGGGGGGCACGCCGAATCGCGTCGGTCTCGGCGGGTTAGTGATTTCATTTCGCCAATTCGGCGGCGGGTTTGGCTTTCGGCTCGATTTCGACAATCGCTGCGCTCTTGCCCAGTTGCAGTGCCTGTTCGGCGGTCGTGGTCGCGAACAAGTGCATCGCACGCGCAATGATTCCCGTCCAACCGGTCTGGTGGCTGGCGCCCAGGCCAGCCCCATTGTCACCGTGGAAGTATTCGAAGAACTGCAAACAGTCGCGCCAGTGCGGATCCTGCTGAAATTTCTCGGTCCCGCCATAAACGGGACGGCGCCCATCGGCGTCTTTCAAAAAGATGCTTGTCAACCGCCGCGTGATTTCTTCAGCCACCTGATACAGGTTCATCTGGCATCCGGAGCCGGTGGGGCATTCCACGGTGAATTCGTTTCCGTAATACACGTAATATTGCATTAAAGCACGCACGATCAGTGTGTTGACGGGCATCCAGATGGGGCCGCGCCAATTCGAGTTGCCGCCGAACATGCCCGTATCAGACTCCGCTGGCAAATAGGAAACACGGTATTCTTGGCCGCCGGCTTGAATGACATAAGGATGATCGGCGTGATACCGCGAGAGTGAACGGATGCCGAACTCACTGAGGAATTCGTTTTCGTCGAGCATTTTGGCCAACACCCGCCGCAGCCGGGTTTCATCAAGGATCGACGCGAGTCTGCGGCCAGCGACGCCGGCCTTCGTCGGGTCGTGGATTGCGGCGCTCAGTTCGGGGCGCGTTTCGAGAAACCAATTCAACCGTTCTCCGATTTCCGGATATTTTTTCAACAATTCGCCTTCAAAAGTTGTGACCGCGCACAGAGGCAGCAGCCCAACCATCGAGCGCACCTTGAGCCGCCGGGCCGTTCCGTCGGGCAGGCGGAGCACGTCGTAATAAAAACCGTCCTCGTCATCCCACATCTCGGTTTCTCCGCCGAGATGCCCCATGGACGAGGCGATCCACAGGAAATGTTCGGCGAATTTGAGGGCCATGTCGGCGTAGTCGGCATCGGTTGTCGCCAGTTCTGCGGCAATTTCCAGCATGTTCTGGCAGAAGAGCGCCATCCAGGCGGTGCCGTCGGCCTGTTCCAGAAAGCCGCCAGTCGGCAATGGGGCGCTGCGATCGAACACACCGATGTTGTCGAGGCCCAGGAAGCCCCCTTCGAACACATTGCGCCCCGAACGGTCTTTGCGGTTGACCCACCAGGTGAAATTGAGCAGCAGCTTCTGAAAGCAGCCTTTAAGCCAATCTTTATCACCCAGCCCCTGCTTCAGCTTGTCCAGACGGTACGCGAAAATCGTAGACCAGGCGTGCACCGGCGGGTTGACGTCGCCGAAATTCCACTCGTAGGCCGGTATCTGGCCATTGGGGTGCATGTATCGCTCGCGGAGCATCAGTGAGAGTTGCGACTTTCCGAAATCCGGATCGACGAGAGTGAGGGCCAGCACATGAAACGCCAGATCCCACGCCGCGTACCAGGGGTATTCCCACTTGTCGGGCATGGAAATGACGTCGCCGTTGTACATGTGGTGCCAGCGGTCGTTGCGCGGCGCCGCCTTGTGTACCGGCTTGAACGGGTCGGAACCGCGCTCTTCAAGCCATTTATCGACGTCGTAGTGGTAGAACTGCTTGCTCCACAGCATCCCTGCCAGCGCCTGGCGCATGACATTGGCCTGGTCGGCGTTCAGCGATTTGGGAATCACCGATCCATAAAACTCATCGGCTTCCTGGCCGCGACGCTGCAGCACCTGATCGAATTGTCCGCCGAAGGGATCGCCTTCGTGGTCGTTGCCGACTGCCGGCGGCGCGACTTCGGAAAGTCGCAACCGCACGACCTGGCATGCCCCGGGTTTGACAGTCAGGTGATACAGCGCGGCCATCTTCGTCCCGATTTTCTCAGGATTGACGGCCTCTTTCTGGCCGTGGACGACATAACTGTCGATGCTGTCCTTGACGTACGGACTGCGATTGGCGACGCCAAAGATGCGTTGCGTGTTGGTTTCGTTCTCCGTGAACAGGAGCGCTGCTTCTCCTTCGCAGTAGAGGAAGCATTCCCCCAGTTTGGGGTCTACGGCTTCCACGACCTGCCGCGTTGCATCTTTCGAAACGTCGCGCAGAGTCGGCCGGGCGGGGTTGCCATGCCACGACCACTGGTTGCGGAACCAGAGCGTCGGCAGCACCACCAATTCAGCCGCTTCCGGCCCACGATTGTGAACGCTGATCTGAATCAGTACGTCTTCGGGAGACTCCTTGGCGTATTCCACGAACACGTCAAAGTACCGATCCTGTTCGAATACGCCCGTGTCGAGCAATTCGTATTCCATCTCGTTCCGGCTGCGGCCGCGGCTGGTTTTGACCAGATCGGCATAGGGGTAGGCAGCCTGCGGGTACTTGTAGAGGTACTTCATGTACGAATGGGTCGGAGTGCTGTCGACGTAGAAATAATACTCCTTGACGTCCTCGCCGTGATTGCTCTCGCTGTTGATCAGGCCGAATGGCCGTTCCTTGAGGATTGGGTCTTTCCCGTTCCACAGGGCGAGCGCAAAGCAGAGTCGCTGCTGGTCGTCGGAAATTCCCGCGAGACCGTCTTCTCCCCAGCGGTAGGCCCGTGAACGGGCCTGATCGTGTGTGAAGTAATTCCAGGCGTCGCCGCCTTCGCTGTAGTCTTCACGTACCGTTCCCCATTGCCGCTCGCTCAGGTAGGGCCCCCATTTTTTCCAGGGCACCTTCTGCGCACGGGCCTCGTCGAGTCGTTCGTGTTCTACGGTCATGGAGTTCTGCCTTTCCGCGATTCCTGACAATGAGCCGGTTCATTCAAAACGGCAAACGCAACATGGACTTGTAATGCCCGGGAACTGGTTCGAGCTCAATTTTTTCCGTGAATTCAAAGGGTTGGCGATGATCCCAGGGATTATCGTCGTACGGCACGACCCAGAAGTTGCCATCAGGATCCCGAACGACCCATTGCTGCGACGACCGGTCCACAAAAATGGACAGCGCCGGCCTCCGATGAATCGTCATGAACCGCTCCTTAAACAGTTGCAACGGCCCAATAAAAAACCTCGCGGCGCGGAAACTGCGCGGCGAGGCGTTCATGGCCAGTTCGTTCTGCCCGAACATGAGCAGCAGGCTTACAGCCATAATCCTTTCAAGCCATTCAGGGTTTGTCAATCGACGGCAGCAGCTTCATCCATGCTCGCGATGACGGTGATCGCCTCATCGTTTACGGTGAATTGTGCAGCATCATCTGCTGCACGTCGGCAATTGGTTGCTGACTCACGCGCATCAGCCCATGCGTCGGGCGTTCCATGTCGGCAATCATCAGGATGACCAGCGAAAACGCCGCCGCCAGCACCGGCGTGCCGCGCATGTGCCGCATTCCCGACATGCCGACTTGATATCCGACCGTCAGCATCGACATCCCTGATAACAGATAGAGGGCCACCCACACCGTGCCGGGAATCATGTACTGCAAGGCGACCGTCTTGCGGCTTTGATGCAGGTCCATCAACTCGTTAAGCGCAGAGAGATACAAGCTGCGGAGCTGGGAATCCATGTCGACCGGAACCAGCGATTTGGCTTGAGACCACAGGCGGTCATGAAGATCTTCCGACTGGTTCAGCGACTCTTGCAAATTCGCAGCAGTGACATTCACGCGAATATCTGTGTACTCGCGCAGCAAACGCCGGATTTCCAAACGTTGTTTTTGCGGCAGCAAATCTGCGTACAGATATGTCGTCGAAATGGAGTTCGATTCCTGCAATACCAATTGCCTGCGCGTTTCGAACCGCGATGCCGTCATTCCGAACGTAAAGGCAAGGATAAATGCGAGCAACCCCATCAGGGCTGCCACCAATGATCCCAGCGGGCCATCGGGCTCCTTTTCCTTCTTGCGCCGTAAGGCGGCCACCGCCAGCGCGGATCCCAGTTCCACTGAGGCAATGCAGAGTGCCCAAGTGAGCGAGAAAACCGCCCACAGCGGCAGCATGCCGATCCACTTCGTGACGTCCATGTTCAGCTCACTTTGACGGGAGTGGTGATCGGTTGTCGGGGAGCGCGATAACAAACCATCATGCGGGGCGTGGCCGTCAGGCGGTAAGTTGGGATTGTCGGTGACGCAAGACAGGAAAGTGCACGATTGCTGATCGGCGAAAGTTTCGGGCCAAATCGGGTGGGCAGAAATGACATAATAATTGGTGCAGAATCGGTTACGGCCGGGCGATGACGACTGAATGCCGGTAAACCGTCCGGCTTCGAAAACAGCACCGGTTTCTTCTGAAAATGCCGGGAAACTGCATTGAATTGGAATACGAACCGTGAAATGATCAGTTTGCCGCGATCACGATGATACGACAGCCCCAATGACTTTGACAGCCTCAAACCGTGGCGGCGCGTCACTCCCGCGGTACAGAATCAGACGCGAAGTTGACACGGGCGATTCTACCCGCCGTTGGCCCATTTTTCGAGTAAACCTCATTCGAATTTGGAACACAGCCAAAAGGACGATGCGTGTTGGCTCGAACACATCGGGGCTGCCTCTTGACCGCGGCGCCCGGGGGCGTCGAACGTCTTCAGAACGAGGCCTGCACCCGGTTTCGTGGAGGGCGGCGACTGACGCAGCGCCTTGCTGGGCCCGACCGAGTGCGGCAAGATCATGCGACAAGAATGGCGCAGCCGGCAAGCACGCTGGCCGCGGCGACCTGCAAGACACCGCGACGCCTGCCCGATGTCGCCGCATCGAGCCGAAAGTACACGGCCGCCGTGGCCAGCATCAACGTCGCCAGGCCAAACAGTTTGGCCAGGGCCAGCAGCCGGCTTTCGACAATCTGGGCCTGCCAGGCTTGGCTCAGTTTTTCCCGGAGATTCGGCCCGAGGCCGAGTTGCACATGGACCCGGTACATTTTCTCGGGCGCCCCGTTGCCAAAGTCCTTTTCGAGCACCTCGGCAACGACCTGCCTGGCGGCGTACTCTTCGATCATCGAAATCGGCACGGTCCAGGGGCCCCGATAAGGAAACGTTGCATGAAAATCATGTAAAACCTGCGCGACAACCTCGGCCGTTATTTGTTGTTCTGCCGCGTCGACCGTTGCGAAGCGCTGGCTGCTCAGCGACTGAATGAGCAGCCCATCGTGAATTTCGGGCGCTCGGCCGACCCATTCCGCGGGCTGCGGCAATGTTTGCCGTGCACGCAGTCGCCCCAGAACAGGCTGCCCCGAACCCTGAACAAGCGTGCCAACGCCACTCCCCGCATCATTCCACGCGCCCGCCGGAATCTCAACAAATTGCGATGCGGTATGACTTACGGCAAGCCTCAGCACGATGACCGCTGCGGTAACCCACGTGCTGGCTTTGAACAGCAAAACCGCGTCAGGCCCCCAAAACCGTTGCCGGGTACCGCCGAACCAAACCAGGGCCACAATGCCCACGGCACACGCCAGAAGGCTCAGCGGAACCAAAACACCAACTGACCAGGGTGGCCCCGGGGTGGCGAACGAGTCTGGAATAGATGGTTGCATGAGCGTTTGATCGGCAGAACCCGGGCAGGAAGCGACGCCGCAATAATCGAGCGCGATTCCAATGCCGCAGTCGTGAACTTTAAAAAAGATCGGTGCGTAATTTGCCGGGGCGATACCCAACGTCCGGTCAAAAGGTCAACAATTCGGGGATTGCTGTTCCACGAGATCAATTCGGGCCGATGGCGATGTAAAGATTGCGGCGAGTTGCACGACGCCGGAGATCGCGGCTGCCAGCATAATGGCCAACGGGCGGGGAAACGGAACCGCAAACGGAATGACGCAAGCTACGCACGCCGTGAAAACAATCGCTCCGAGGCGAAACGGTCGCAGGCGAAAGGCGTCGGCCTGCCCACGCCAGTTGCGCAGTGCGAATAACGCGGCAAAAAACAGGGTAAACCCCGCAGCACCGGGCTGATAAATAGTGCGTGCCATTCTCCAACGGCCAATTTCGGCCAAT